>NZ_JBHZOT010000012.1:0-97183 GCF_042787735.1 Priestia sp. YIM B13490 | reverse complement strand
AAGCTCCCTAAAGTTTTACAATGGGTAACAGGTAATATTGGTTTCCATCATGTACATCATTTGGCTCCAAGAGTTCCAAACTATAATTTAGAAAAGGCGCATGAGTCTACGCCACCATTACAGAAAGCAACAACCATTACACTAAGCACAAGCTTGAAGTCCCTTCGTTTTCGACTTTTAGATCAACAAAATAAACGTTTTGTAAGCTTTAAAGAAATTAAGCATCTCGTAGACACTAAAAAATCGCGTATGAATTTGAATAACAAAAGACCAAACCTCGATAAAAATTGAATATCCATACGATAAAATCATTCAATTTTAATAAAAAAATACCTGGACGAGTTGAACTATAATCCGAATAAGGGTCACTACATAAAAAGTGTCCCTTATTCGGACTTTTTCACTTGAGCACTTTGTGAGATTTTCTTACTAATAAATCATTTCTTTTCGTCTTCTAGTATCATCAATCATGAAGTTATGTTTTTTGTAACAAAAGTGGAGAAGGTAGTTGAAAAAATATCGAGATATTGGTATTATAACTATTGTTTTTGCAAAAGACCTTGAAGAGAATCTTATGGAAATTCAAAATTGGAGAAAATAAAAGAGAATAAAGAAGAATTGCTTAAAGATAAACAAGCAGTTGACAACTTATAGAAAAACGCCATGAAAATATAAAGCTAGCTTAACACAGCTAGCTTTATTTGTAGTTTATAGAGCTAGTTACTATAAAGCGAGTTCTTGAAATTAAAGAATTAATAACAATGACTCTTACTACCTTAGGAACAATCAAATTATCTAAAAAATCTAATTATGTAGCTCATATTTCAAATGTTAAAATAATGAAAATTACCTTTTTAGATAAGGTAAGATCGGAGGACAAAATTCAATGAATAATTTGCACTTTCTAGGAGAAAAAATCGTAGAAAAAAAGTATGAAATTGCGCATAAAGTACATACAAATAGAATGGTAGACCTTAAACAAACAAGAAATTTCAATCTTACAAATGAAAAAATTATTGAAATGAGAGCAAACTTCATCAACAATTTTGGAGAAGCAATCATGTTAAACCTCGATCAAAATACAAGTTTCAATCGAATATTGAAATGGGGCAAAGAGTCAGGAGAATTGGCATCAAATCTAGGGGTTTCTCTGAGTGAGGCTTTAGAGACCACAAGTTATTATCGGAAATTTATATGGGAAGTACTTAAAGAAGAAATAAAAAAACACAACATGCCGATAGACACTGTATTTGAATTAAGCTCGATTATTGATCCTTTATTAGATAAAGCTGTTTATGCTTTTAGTTTGACTTATGTTAATTTCCATCATGAAACATTAAAAAAAGCAAAGAGTGCCTTCCTTGAATTATCCGTCCCTATGGTCCCTATCACAAAAGGAATTGCTATACTCCCTCTAATTGGAGAGGTAGATACGGAAAGAGCCACTCTCTTACTAGACGAAACGTTGAAGAAAGCAAATGAATTGAAATTATCTCACCTTCTATTTGATCTCTCTGGTGTTATGATTGTAGACACCATGGTTGCCCATCAAATTTTTAAAATCATTGAGGCATTAGATTTACTTGGGGTAAAAACCATGTTAATTGGTATTCGCCCTGAAGTTGCTCAGACCATGATACAACTTGGAATTAATTTTAGTAAAATAACTGTAAAATCAAACCTCGAACAAGCACTTCTTAGTTTGAATTTAACCATAGATACGTTAGAATAAATAGTCTCACCTAATAGTGTATGAATTGAATTCTATTTATCTTCAAAAAACTGCTTAACATAAGACTATTTATAAGTAGTTAATCTATTTTTAAAGCGATACTCTTTCGAACAATTGAAGTAAAATACACACTATAAAGTATAGAATTTTTTGAGTAGGGCAGACTGCTAAAGTTCGCTTGAATATACACAATACCTGTTGTGAATAGCTTTATTTCTTGTTGCAGACTTCCTAACAAGTCTGCTTTTTACATATAGCAAATTTCTTCCACATAAAATATTTTTGTTTCATTTCTTAAACAAAAGGGTAAAGTACCATGATAGATTGGAATGTAACAAGAAACAGATCTTTTTTAAAAGATCTGTTTCTTGCTTTTTATTTAATAATTACAAAAATGAACAATAACTCATACCTTGAGTAAACTATTCAAGACAGGGTGAGCTGTCATCACAAAACCTAATTACGTAACAGAAAAGACTACTCAGATTGAACTGCACCCCAATTGTTAGACAAAGAAACTCTAATGATTGGGGTGCTTTTATGTCTAGACATACATTTGAAGATAAAATTAATCGTCACTTATCATAAAATCAAAAAAAGCAGAAGTTAATTTATCTTATGTCTGGTCATTATATTGTACGTTCATGACTTGTTTTTATAAACCATCTGATCTAATTTTTGAAACCCCTAAGGCTAAATTATTCCACAAAATGTGTTCAACCACTTCGGCGTCTACAGCATGACAATCAACAATGAGTATGACTTCCGAATGTTTACCGCGTAGAAGCCGTTGCTTTTTCTTAATGACTTTAAACATAAATAGTTTAATTCCTAGTCCTAAGACAAATCCGATAAAAGCACTAATAATCCCCCAATAAATAGGGCCCCAGCTTAGTTTAAAACCAATACTCGCACCAATAACAGAAAAGGCTGTGGCTAGAGCCATTCCTAAATCAATAAGAGAAACCCCATCTGCTCGATGAAGGCTATCAAAAATCCGACGGTTTTCCGTTCGATTATTGAGAGGAACAATAAATGTGTCTTCTTTTCCTATTCCTTTTTCCTCTAACTCGGAAATAGCTAGTTCTACATAACTTGAGTATTCAAATGTAGAAAAAATTTGCATATGTTCATTTCACCTTTTTTCCTTTTCCAATACGAAAGCCGGGGTGTTGATACATTTTCTCGAAGAAGTTTTTCTGCTCTCTTTCAACAAGTTTATTATTCTCCACGGTATTCATATAGGAATCGAAGATAGCAAAACCATATAAAGAGGGGAAAAACAACAACCATTCTGCATCTAAAACAGAAGTCGCCTGTTGTATTTCTCCTAAAAATAGCAGAGAAATACCCTCAAGTAGGTGAGAATAATAAAAGAAAACGACTGCCCAAATGATGACAAAGAAAGCACCAATGATCCGATGAATATAGAGTTGTCCTAGGCCAGGCATTAATACCGACCAAAAAACGGATAAGATGGGATTCCGTTTATCTAAATAGTTTATTTCCATGGCTCCTATACTGAAGGAGTTGAACCGATGATTTTCTCGTTCAGCTAACACGTATATTTTATTTAAATCAACTGTTGTTCGGTAACTATCCCATATAGCAAAAATATAAACGGGAATATAAATAAGAAGCCATCTTGTATTAAGCACGTCTTTGGCCATATCAATGTTTCCTTGAAAAGAATAAATCATGGCCAAATTTACATGAGATTTAATATTTATGGTGACCTCCCATATAAATAACACAAAGCCCCGAAGGTATTTAGACAGTAGTAAATGTCCAAAACCAGGAAAAGCTGCTGACCACCAAGCAATAATATAGGGGTTTCTTAAATGGATTTGAGTCGTTCCAAATATACTAACATGAGCAATATAGCGTCTTATAGTATTGTCATTATTATAATTATTCATTTGCGATCTCCTATAGATGTTATGAAAATATACTTTTTATACCTACCATCCATATTTAACATGCTCTTGTTTGTTTATTCTGATTCAATCAATTGATATAAATCTAATCCTTATCAAAATGAAGAGTCTTGTGACTAGAAAAATCCCTCTATTTTTCCATAAATAGATTTTTTATATGTTATTTTCAAGAAAACAAAGTATGGTAACTAAATTCGTATATTCAAACGAAAAAAACTACTGCTCCTGTACAGTAGTTTTCCTAGTCGTTGAAATATAGATGTTATGTTGATAATGCTCTATTGCATCTTGAGTAGTTTGCTCAATTTACTGTTTATGATTCGTTTTATAATTATCAAAAAAAAAGAAACAAACTTAAAAAAGAATGTTTCTCGAAAATTCCATCCATCTTAATACTATACCCTTACCATAGAAACCGAAACATATTTTATAAAAAATATGTTTTGGTTCTTATAATGAACATGATTCCACCTAAAGATTTATATGAAATGCATCTTTAAAACTAAAAAATTCATGTGAGGCAAAACCAAATAATTAGTGTTTTTTTAGACTTACTATTTTAGCAACTTTGGTTAAATGTTTTTCTGATTCCTCTAACCGTTTTTGAGTGTTGACTAAAGAGTTTTGAATAGATAAAGGTGCAAGAACTTTACTACTTTTCACTTCTGTACATACGAGGTGACCTATACCATCTTTCCATTGGATCGTACATTTAAAATTCCCAAATAACTTGTTACTTGTCTGTAAAATGAGCTGTTTTGTTATAGGATGAGAATTAGGACTCTGTGAAAACATTACTATGGCTTTATTTCGGTCTTCTTTATAAATGATCGTTCATATATTCGATGTAGGGGGGAAATATGAGTGGGTTATGTGTGAAACATTTAGAATTGTTCCTTCCTGATTGATTTGAAAATAAGGAACAGGAAGCCATTTAGTTATACTAGTATCCATGTTCTACCTCCTTTACATTAATTAATGGATCTTTATACTTACGATATCATATCTAAGTGATTTCTGTATGTATTTAGAATGTACATTATGGTAACTAAAGACAGAAAAGCTCCTGAATAGGCATCAGGAGCTTTTCTGTCTACAAATATTCATTCTACTACCTACTGATATGGTGAACAGTAAAGAGAAACATCATACTTGTTATGTAAACTTTAAAATGGATTATTACTCAGTGACTTCTTTTTTCACAATACTTATTATTCTATACAAAGCTAAAGATGTAGTCTCCACATCCGGAAAATGTTCAATATGGCCCGTTTCAATATTCTTCACTTGAAAATTCTTTAGTTCTTTAGAATAACTGAGAGAAAAGGTATGATTTCCACTACAAAAGGTATGAGTGATTTCACTATCTTCATATCGTAATAACGTTTCTAACATTTCTTTGATTTTTATTATTGTCATGTATCACCAAACCCCTTTCTCACTATTAAAAAAAATTTTACAAATGAAAGTTTAATCCATTTTAACATAGGGTATATTTATAAGTTATTACCTTTAATAATTGAAATAAAGATTTTAAAAATGAAATAAATTTGTAAAAAAACAAAAAATGTAATGTTGTATTAGGATTAGGCGATATATGACAAATGCAACATAGTTGGGAATTACAGATAGATATGGTATAAAAGATGTAAATAAAATATATGTTTTAGGGGTAAAGATACAAAGAATCTTATTTGAAAATGAGATTCTTTGGGAGGTAGGAGGTATCTGAAGTTGAGTAGTGCATCTAGATTCAAAATGCAAATATACAGTCCTCTGTTGGGATATAAGGACCTTTATCATTTCAAAAAGACAAAAGATGGTTGGAAGTTTGAAAACTATAGATGTAAGGGTGAAGTAGATAAAGGTGGTAATCCTTTATTTTATAAAGCCCTTATTACTGAATCCATTTCCTGTCCTGATCATCTAGAGATTTATATTTCTAGTGCATGGGAGAATGTTGACGCGTTAAATAAAGAACAAGTGCAGAACATTTTTGATGAACTATCTGAATGGATAGCAGCCAGTGAAAATTATCTCCATTAACCCTTTATCATATTGGAAAAAGTGGGCACGACCATGGGTATATTCAGGTTTAAAGATTCATTATAAAAGTCTTATTGTTCTTTTATTTAAAACATATGTAGTGGAGGTAGTACAAGGCATGAAAATAAAAATAAATAATAACTCATTTGGGAATATTTATTAATTAAGGATAACAATAATCAGTAAACAAATAAGGGGCGTATTCAAAATGGAAATTATTTATAATCAGAGAGAGAAAATGACCGATTTCATTAAAGATAACAAACAGAACTTCCAGGATAAACTCTTATCAGAGGCGGTTAACGTAGCCTCTAAGATTAATGACATTTTAGAAACTGGAAATATTGATCTTTTAAAAAATGCTCAAAAGTTATCTCTATATGTCGTGGAGCAAAAGGAAGAACAACTCGTTGCTTTCGCTCAACAAGAAGGGATAGCCTGGGCAGAGCATTCCTTAACTCTTGCCTTCAAACTAGAATGGGTACAGGCCATTAGGCGAACATTGTGGCATTTTCTCTATCAATATGATCGAATAAATAACCATTTTAATAGCCGTGAAGAATTTTATGCCTTAGAGAAACGAATTAATGATAAGATCGATCAATTTCTTAACACTTTTCTCATTAGTTATTCCACGTATAAAGATGAATTAATTGCCTCCCAAAGGGACTTAGTTGAAAATCTATCAGTACCCATTATACCACTTAGCCAATCTATAGCTGTACTACCGTTGATCGGAATGATTGACCTCAATCGTATCCAAACGATTGAGGAGAAAGTATTGATGGGCATCTCAGGTTTAAAGATTCAAACATTAATTATAGACCTTTCTGGAATTGCTAACATGGAGATGCATGTCATTGACCATTTTCAAAAAATATTAACTGGGATTTCAATGATGGGATCTAAAGCTGTTCTTACAGGTTTACGTACTGACCTAGTTCGAACAATGATTCACTCAGGAATCTCCTTTGAGGACCAGGCAGAAGCAAAAGGGACGTTACAGCAAACGTTAAAAGAATATCTAGAACTCGACCGCATGTAGGAGGAATAGAGAAGTTTTCTTTACATGCAGAAATAAAGATGAGTTTGTGAAATTAGAAGCGTTGTTGAAAAAGTAAATAAAGTTTATTTATACCTGAGTAATCATTACTAAGGTAACCCTGGAGTTATAACTCTAGGGTTGTTTTGCGATAGTACCGATAAAATACTAATTCCGCATATGATATACATCCTAAATCAACTTAATGCAAAAAAGCTGGGAAACTTAATTTCCTAGCTTTTTTGAGTTTCTATCGCTTGTTTAACCGTTGCATAGGTTTTAATAGAGGAGAAATCAAAGCCATTTCTAACAACAGTTTGAGCAAGTTCAGGTCGTATACCTGTCATCATGACCTCCTCAATACCTTATAAGCGAAGAACACTGTAGATATCAAAGAGGTAACGTTCAGCTATAGTATCTATATTCAAGATACCTGAAAAATCAACAATCAGATACTCTATTTTCATTTCGATAATTTTCAAGATCACATTCTCCAAGATATATTCAGCTCTTTCTGAATTGATAGAGCCTATTAGTGGGAGAACAGCAGTTTTATCCTGAATGGGGACGACAGGAACCGATAGTTTCAACACCTCTTGTTGTGCCTTTTTAATAATTTCATCTTTTACTTGTTCAAATACTATAACAGTTTCGGTGATACTTATATCCAACAAATAGTTAAATCGTTTATTAATAAATACAATTTCTTCTGTAGAGAGTCCGTGTTCTATACTTATTTTGCGTTAGATATGTATATCAATCAAGTTACATGACTTTTCTTTGAAAGCTTGTTATTCTATAATAAGAAGAAGTTACTCTCTAATGAGGTATCTTCTTTGAAACTACATAACATGTAGTTATTTACAATATATGAGTAACATTCGTATATTGTGGGTAAACTACTTAGGATGCTTAGAGGCATCAACTTTCTTATTCTATGTGAAAAAAGCTACTGTTGGTGGAGTCAGTCAGTAGCTTTTTTCTATGTCTTTCAACTTTACCCCTATATTTGATTACTAACTAAAAGGAACAAATTGTATGTAGTATTTTTTCAGAATGAATATTCCCCCCTGTTTTATTTAAAAATAATGAATGTTTAAATGCTTTTGTATGTCTGATTAAGTAAGCCTTGAGTTTGACTTTGCTTCTTATTCTTGTATAATCATATGCCTTGGAGGTGACATAATATAAATGAAGTTTAACAAGAAAAAAATTAACGTCGTAGATATTGACAAAGCTAAAAAAAGCGTTTTTGCTACAGGCGTAGGAAACGCAATGGAATGGTTTGACTTTGGTTTATATTCATATTTAGCTGTTATCATTAGTCAAAACTTTTTTAGTGCTGTTGGGAATGATGAGCTAAAATTGGTATTCACATTTGCCACTTTTGCGATTGCCTTCTTAATGCGCCCAGTAGGGGGTATTATATTCGGAAGAATTGGAGATAAGTTAGGAAGGAAAGTTGTTCTAACCACCACCATTATTTTAATGGCGTTTTCCACATTACTCATCGGTTTATTACCTACATACGATCAAATCGGTATATGGGCACCGATCCTCTTATTAATAGCAAGAATTATTCAAGGTTTTTCAACCGGCGGTGAATATGCTGGTGCAATGGTCTATATCGCAGAATCGTCTCCAGACAATAAGCGTAATGTACTTGGAAGTGGATTAGAAATTGGAACCCTCACGGGTTATATCCTAGCATCACTGTTGGCTAGTTTGCTTTTTCTTCTTCTAACGGATGAACAGATGGCCTCATGGGGATGGAGAATACCGTTCTTACTTGGCTTACCTTTAGGTCTAATTGGATTTTATTTACGAAGCAGTTTAGAGGAAACGCCGATTTTTGAAAATGAACTTTCCAGCTCTGATGACCAAGTCCAGGAAGAAAGCTTTCTATCCATTTTGAAAAATCATAAAAAAGATGTGTTTGTTTGTTTTGTAGCTGTGGCATTCTTTAACATTACAAACTACATGCTATTATCGTACATGCCTTCTTATTTAAATGAAATTATTGGATTGTCTAATACAGTGGGAACTGTATTAATTACTGTGACCATGATTCTGATGGTACCACTTGCTTTCATGTTTGGAAAGCTTAGTGACAAAATTGGAAACAAGAAGGTTTTCTTAATTGGTTTAGGTGGATTAAGTCTATTGTCAGCTGTTTCGTTTTATTTAATCAACTTGAACAGTTTAGTCTTTATTTCATTAGGTATTTTAATTTTAGGTGTTCTACTTTCCACTTACGAAGGTACCATGCCTGGAACATTACCAACGATGTTCTATACCGATATTCGCTACCGAACATTAGCCGTGACGTTTAATGTTTCTGTTTCAATATTTGGTGGGACGACGCCATTAGTTGCCACATGGCTAGTTCATGAAACAGGAAATAACTTAGCCCCTGCTTTCTATCTAACCATTGTGAGCATTATCGGGTTCTTAGTGATTTTATTCTTATTCAAGAACACGGCAGGAAAATCTCTAAAAGGTTCTTATCCAACAGTTGCTTCTAAATCTGAATACAACGAAGCTGTTGAAAACCCGAAAGATGCATTATGGTGGCATACCGAACAAAAAGAAAAATCAACGGAATAAAAGAAAGTAGCTACTCAACTATTTTGCGTTTTAAGCTGACTTGTTTCTGAAAAGCATTTTCTCACAAACGTGATTTATCGGGAGAAGAAAGACAAAAGACAACTTTTAAAAGGTGAACTGCACCTCAATTGTTAGACAAAGAAACTCTAATGATTGGGGTGTTTTTATGTCAAGACATACATTTGAAGACAAGTTGAAAGTTATTGATTTGTACCTAAATAAGCGCAACTCATATAGAGAAACAGCCAAGTTAATAAGCGCAACTAAATCAGATATTATAAAATGGGTGGCATTGTACCAAAAACATGGAGAAAAGGGTTTACAGCCGACCTATACAAATTACTCTGTGAAGCATCATATGTACTCAATATGCCATCTTACTCAACGGTGACATTATCAAATGACCAAATATCAGCATTTACTCAAAGTATGTCCCGTAAGGGAAATTGTTTTGATAACGCAGTCATTGAAAACTTCTTTGGTCTATTAAAATCAGAGTTACTCTATCTACAAGAGTTTGAGAGTATGGAGCACTTTCAACAGCAATTAGAGAGCTATATTGTTTATTACAACCACAAACGAATAAAAGCAGAATTAAAAGGATTGACCCCTGTAGAATACAAAATTTAATCCTCATTCGCTGCTTAGATAAAGGGTCTAACTTTTTGGATTCAGTTCAGCTAGGGAGTTTTTCTGCTTTTCTAATGAATATCATATACGAACTTAGTTACCATAATGTGCTTTCCCGGTAGAAAAAGTGCTTGGATAATAATTATCTAAGTACTTTTGAAATTAATTATGTATTGTTTTTCTTTTTTATATTTTTACCTGTATAAATAGAATTAACTATTAATATTCCTGTTTCTAAAAGCCATACCACAGTAAGGAGAGTACTCAAATACATTTTTAAAAGCCATACCTAACATTAATAAAAGTATAGTAATACCTTGCTGTCTTTGCATATAAACCACCTCAGACGCTTTTTCTTCTAATCATTATTCACCTTGCTGCTCTCTTTGCCCTATAATCCAAGCTAAAGATAAAATTGAAACAGTTTACAACTACTGCAGTTAACATACCTATACACACCTCTTTTTCCTTATAATTACATTGTAACATACCTTTAGAACAGTATTTAAAGATACATATAATACCTAGATCTAGTTACGTCGGGTAGGCAGGCACTCTCACGAGCGTCCGCCCCCTAAGAACTGTACGTGACAGATTTTCCGTCATACGACTCAAGCCTTCTTTTTATCCGAACAACTTATTTATTTAATACATGGTACATGTACTAATTTAACAAATTCACCTATAGAAACCTCTAGGTTTCGCACTATAACTTTCTCTCCATTTTGTAGAGCCTGCTTACACAATGGACAACGATATCCTTGTTTTCTTGCGAGTTTCATCCTATCCAATGTATTTTCATTATTAAAGACCTTACGGTCTCGTTTTTTCCAATACTCTCTTAGACTTGGATCATCTAGGCTGTTTTTATAGGCTACCATGACATGCCGTTCTATCTTAATCTAGGACATCTTTAACAGTTGAATGTTAGTAAGTGGATATGTGAGAATCCATTTATTATTTCCACCATGTAACTTCGCTACATATTTTTGTATAATACTCCAATCAATAGAGTACCAATCCTTATGCGAGACGTCCGCCGACGCTCGTAGAGAGGTATTCATAACAGCACGCTCCTTTTCGTTGGAAGATAGCCACAAATTTATTTTCGTGTTGAAGACCAATGAGAAGTGGGCGCTCTTACGAGCTTGTCATTGTCTGTAAAGCCGACAGTATCCGTCCAGTTATACAATGATTCTGCTTTCCTGTTCCTTTTCAGAGTAACGGCTTTCGCTTTTTCTCATATCCCATACCCTCTGCCACATCGTTTGACTTTGCAGTCATTCTACTGCTTACGCAGATGACATAGGGCTTACCAAGTTTCCCTTCCTACAGATGCGATAGGGGTAGGTAGGTTCTTTACTCCAGGCAAGATGCGGGACGCATCAGAGCAGCATTATGATTCTACTTTTCCTCTTGCCAAAACCCAAGCAAAGCTGTGCATTATCTTGAGCTAACCCTTACGAAGCTTACAAACCTTCACTTTTGTTTACCATACCTATCTTCTCCTAGCAGTATTCTGGACCATGCATTTGTCCCCTGTTTTCGCATTTCCTCATGCAACCGACAGACTCGTTACCAAGAATGCCGTTTCGGATGGAGATCATCTCTACGTCTAGATGGGTAGCGTTAGCTACACTGTCAGAAAGCGACTTCTTGTCGCACCATAATCACAATTATAGGCAGCAGATAAAATCCTAAAATCTAATTATTTAAATGAATTTTGATAATTAGGAGAAAATAAATATATCTTCAAAAAAAGAGGTATCTAATTATGCACTCAATCATCAAAAATTTAGATTTATCTGCAAAAGGAATTTGGTTTCCCATCTCTGTAGCATTTCTATTATTATTATTTGCCCTTTTCATGCCTAAAAGAAAAATTAACTGGTTAGAATTTTATATTACTTTTGGAGTTGTAGGTTATGTAGCTTGGAATTCTGATACGGTAGTGGGGAGAATGTTAGACTGGGTGGATCTAGGTAACCCTAAAATTACGGGACTTGGTGAATTTGTGAGTTATAATTTTATTCCTACATCACTTTCTGTTATCTATCTAAACTACTTCAAAAAAATAACAAATGGATCCTAGTTCTTCTTTTTACCTTATTATCAACTCTAATTGAATGGCTAATGATACAAACAGGGTATTTAAAAATGAAAAATTGGAGCTTTTTTATTTTCTCTATAATTGCCTATTTGATTGTATTCAGTATTATTCTTCCTATTCACATAGGAGTTATAAAGAAAAACTTACTCTATAACAAATAAAATTCTTTATTTATGAGTAAACTACTCAAGATGGATGAATCATCACTTAGCTAACTCCTAAAGAACAGAAAAACTCTCTTAACGCATTGGGGGAGTTTTTTTGTTCTTTAGGAGTATATGATATACATTTTTAGTCCCTATAATAAGGGTATAGTATTAAGCTGGATTGAATTAAAAAAAAACATTATTCTAAAAGAATTTGAAATGGTAACTTTTTAAAGGAATCTATAACTGGAGTTAAATAATAACATATATTTTTTCTTCATAAAGACTATTTTCTGAGACAAGCATATGTATAAAAAGCTGCATACTCCGGAGAAAGAATCCTTGGTAGAAGGCTTATACATAATGGGCAGTCTTTGTTGTAGTTGTTCTTCATAATTTGTATTAAATATAAATAAATATAAGCTAATTCTAGAAGTATATGTTTTACCTATCTAAAAGAAGGGAATAATAGGGTCAACTTGATAAAGGGAGTGATCTTATGCAAGCCGATATGACGGTCGAAGAAGTCAAAGCCCAAATCCAGTACTTAGGAACAAATGGACAATCTCTAAAAAAGAAAAAAGTAAAGCAAACACATCCAAAACTAATGAAAAATGCACTTTATTTTTTCCCTAGCTGGGAACATGCTATGGTAGAAAGTGGTGTAAATAGCATATAATAAGCAGAAACTCAGTCTTTTTGACTGAGTTTTTTTATTAAATATGGAAAACTTTTAAAGGGAAAAGAATGATGGGTATGGAATATAAAGAAAAACGTTTGCACAAAGATAGGAGAGATAAAAGAAATGAATTCTACATTTAATCAACTTTTATCAATGAAAAATCTACGTGACGTTCAAAAAACAGAAATTTTGGTGCAAATGGAACATGCTTCAAAGAATAAAGATAAAGAAACCCTCTTACGATTAACTAAACAGCTTCGAAGTATCTCATAGAATACCCTCTGTAATAGAATTAACCCACTAACAGGAAGACTTTACATGGAAACAATAATAAGCGACTTATCTATCCTAATTCGAACAGTAAGGTCGCTTATCCTATTTTTTATTCATATATTTACCCTTCCACTTTACAATATGTGTACATGTATCATAAAAAGTGATTATGTTATTTTTTATGCACCTTTTGAAATATACGTAGATTTTGAGAGCGTAAAATATCTTAAGTAAATAATAATATTCTTTATTGTAAAGAGATAATTAGTTATCAATCGATCTATAGGAGATATTCATGTGCCATACTCTCTGGGAATTATTCTAAAGGAATCCCTCTTTTTATGTCGAAAATTAGTAAGTATTAAGGAGGGTTTTAGATGCCTAAAGATATAGTGAAAGAGCTATTAGATAAAGGCTTTAAAGTAGTGGACTTAGTATGTGTGGGCACTATAAATATCATTTCAGCAAAGGAACTGTCTTTAGAAGAAATAAGTACTGGAGACATCGTTGACATGTTATCACTAGATGAAGACACTATTAAGCTTTTTCTTAATGAAAAGCTTCCTCATTTTGAGGCAAGTACCAAACCATTAGCTGGATATATCAATTCCGAAGGTGAACTGCCCATAATGGAGGATGCAATTATTGACTACAAAGTGTATGTTAAAGAAGCAATTGTCCAGTCTAAGTAGTCATTAAAAGAGCAGTTCACAAATGCAAACTGCTCTTTTATTTATGGGAGATAATTGACTGCTTTTAGTTGAATACGATATGGGGTTGTAATGTAAAAACTTTAAAATAATTGTAGCTAATTTCCCAAGCTTGAATATACTAATACTAGCAATCTAAAAATGAAACTAATATCGCGTGCTATAATAGATAAAAATTAAATACTAGGGGCAATGAATAATGGAAGAATTAAAACAAGAAGACCAAGATGCAGGTAAACTGTATGAGAAAGGGTTTAAGTGGATGCGTTTTGTAAGCTTTTTTATGGTTGTGAACCTCATTTTCACCGTAGCTTTAGTAGCAGTTGCCTTAGTAGCCCCTCAAATTCAAGAAACTTTCCAATGGGTAGCATTTGGTGTATATGGGTTTACAGTACTTTATCTCATCTTTATGCGTGAAGTAGCCTTCAGAAAGACATATGGATCTTTGGTAGTTTGGATGCGGACTGTATGGAATTTCAGCTTTATTGCTAGTGCGTTCGGGGCTGTCACTATGTTTGTGGGCAACACTCACTGGACTTTATTTTAAAGGGATTGCCTGTTTATGTTGAAAGTAAAAATAAAGGAGGAATACATATGAACCCATACGAACAATTTCAATTAAATAAAGAGGTAGAAGAAATGGCTAAACAACGAATTGAAATCCATAAAAAGCGAATGGAATTATCTGAAGAGCTAGAAAATAACTGGGATAATAAAGAACTCCAAGATAGAATCATTGAATTAGAGGAAGAAAGCCAAAAACTCAAGAAAAAAATTGAAGTTTTACAGACTAACTATTAAGCATCCTTTCAAGGTGCTTTTTTGGATTAGAGTGTTTTTACCAGAGCTATATGTGTGAACTTAAGTGAATTACTACTTTCTTACACAACCTCTAAAAGTTTTTCTATGAATGACTTCAGTGTCGAGATGTTCAGTTTAGAAAAAAGACTAACCTATTGCTTGCATTGGAATAACTACAAATAGCAAGCATCACCTATTTTGCTAGCATGTCTAACACCATAGAGATACAAAAGGGGAATACTTCCCTACCTTATAAGCTTTTACCTTATTATAAAATGTCGCCTTTTCATTCCTACTTCCTTCATAAATGCTACAGCAGTGATCTTTCCAGACGTCCTTTTTTGATGCAGACTCTTTTTATATTCATGATATAAAGTAAGGTACATAAGATAATGAATTTGAATATCGTAGGGGATACAAGTTCCACTTAATTTGCATAATTGTTGATATATGTAAGGTTTTGTAGATAATTATGTTGCTCCCACATATTGAATATTTATCCTATATCAAGTACAATAAGTTGAATATAAGTTCAACTTGGAAAATGAGGTGTTTATAAATGAAAATTTCACGCTTTAATAAAGACTGCGGTAACTCTGTTGATATGAACATTATGGATGGATATCTATTTGATTTCCCAACGAATGTAGTCGAACTGCAAAAAGATGCTGCTGATTCGTTCTTTACAGATGCGGTGACAGCTCCAGAAGAATTTAAGAAGCGCATTTTACTTTCTACAACCATTGAGGGTGAAGAGAAAGAGCGTTATTTCTTAGTAGGTGACATTGCAGCTAGTCAATTGCTGGCCAACAATCACATTAATAAATTACATAATAAAATTACAAGTCATATTCCATACATCACTTTTTTAGCTGCGATTGCGTATTACCATGCGTTACATGCGAAAAATAAAAAAGACAATATAATTGAAATTGACTATTTTTCTACCATGTTACCAATCTGGCTTCTTAAGAAAGAGAGCACATTTGGGGCAGCTCAAAAAGCCATGGCCAATCGCTTCTTAGGCGATCATACATTTACTGTGCATACGCCTGGTTTTGAAAATACGTTAAAGGTAGTAGTAGAAGAAAGTGCGTGCTTAAAAGAGGGAGAAAGTGCACGTTTTGCGTTAAAAAAAGACTTAACTCTTCAAGATCGTGAAGATGCAAATGAATATGTAGAATGTGAAACGGTGATGGTGGATATAGGTGGTGGTTCCATTGATGTGGTTATTCTTCCCGAAGGGTTGAAAGCTGCCAATAGTCGTGAATCGTTCCAAAGCATTGAGGGTATTCCTTATTTAGCGCATATTGATAAATTGCGTAAAGAGAAATTTCTAGAACTGTTTACAGACTTACGTGCTTTTGATCAATTTATTCTTGATAACTACAGCAAGCAAAAGTTTGTATTAAAAAACGAGAATACAGGTGAATCCATTGATTTAACAAGTACCATCAAATCTTCACTACGAGAATATGTGGAAATTTTATTGGCTAAATTAAATGATGTTGCGCCACCACCAGCGAATAAACTACGTAAGTATGTATACTGCGGTGGAGTAGCTCCTACTTTAGAAGTAGCTATCATGAATAGTATGCGTGAAAAAATTGGAGAAGAACGTACGGAGAAGTATCATAAGGTTCCCCAAGATAGCCGCCACTTAAATTTATTTGGCTTAGAGATTCGTAGTATTGGTTACGTTCAAAAGAAGCAAGCAGCAGAAAAGAAAGCCGTTAAATCCTAACAACGTAGGTGATAGGGATGTCAGAGCGTCAAAATGCGTTTACGATTAAGACAAATCGATTGAGTGATGAAGTTTATAATAAACTAGCTACACATGCTAAATCGCGTAGGTTAGGGGACTATATTTCATCTTTAATTTTACGTGATTTAGATGATTCATCTACTGGAAAAAAAGCAATAGAAGACAAAAAAACCTACGAAATGCTTGAACATATCAAGAATGAATTAGCTGATTTAAAAACATTAGCAAAAACAACGGGTTTCGTAGGAAACAATTCCTTCAAAGAAGAAGAGCCTTCTCCAAAGGTTCCACAACTAAAAGAAGGAAAGGTTGCAGATTTAGAAAATATATCTGGATCATTAGACGATGACGACTTAGAAGAATATAACGATTTTTAAACAGTAAAACCACTAGAATATATCCTAGTGGTTTTTTCTGTTTTTAAGCTTTATAGTGTATGCGTCTCTAGTTACCATAATATACCTTTATGGTAACTAACAAAAACTTGCAAGACAAGGATTCTTGAGGTGATAGGTGTTTTTTAATATGCATCTTTTTATACATTACTTATATAAACATTTACGCTATCTAAATGCACAAAAATATCTGTGTAAAAAGCATCCGTTTATACTAGAACTCATGCTACTTTAAAATATAATTGAATATATTTAGATGTACTCTACTGAACACATGCGCACATTAGTTCAATAAAATATTTGATTTAGTTAAACAACTAACTTCTCATCAATTACTTATTATCATCGATTTGTGTTGAAATTTGCCAAGTAACACCGAATTTGTCTGTTACTTGTCCATATGATGGGCTCCAAAAAGTTTCTTGAAGTGGCATTCCTACTTGCCCGCCTTCTTTTAGCTTTTCGAACACTTCTTTTGATTCTTCTACGCTATCTATGGAGATAGCTACCGTCACTTGTGATCCAATTTGGTATGGTTGACCTGGGAATGTATCAGAAAGCATTAAATCAGTATCACCAACTTTTAAATGCGCATTCATTACACGATCTATTGCTTCTATAGGAGTGGGGAATTCTGGATTTCCGGGCATTTCTCCGAAATTTTGAACTCCAATAACTTTTGCATCCAATGCCTCCCCGTAAAATTTAATAGCTTCTTGTCCATTACCATTCATAACTAAATAAGGATAGATTCCTAAAACCATGAAAAACACCTCTTTTAAAATTTTATTTAGATTTCAATAAATCATAGCTAACTGAAAAAAGAACTAATGTTCGTATTTTTTCTAGCACTTACTACGTATCTATACAACAAATTTATTGGGTTATCCTGCACAGTTAGTTTGATAAGAAAAAAATTGTTGTAAAAAATATGCAACATTATATTTATTTTAGCGTTGTTGTTACATTGATTTATTGAGGATACAATACATAACCTGAGTTCTTATCCGTATAGGACTCAGGGTTCATTGCTTTTTCTATCCTCAGGTTGTATACCATATGAAAAATTAATCACTTTTCTAGTCAATAGTATGCTAAAGAGCTTTTATCAAGTTGATTTAAATTAAACTGAAATTAGGGAGAGTCGTAATGAGAATACATAAGTAATTGGAACTAACTTACATAAAAGTGGAATAAATAAGCTCATTCTTTAGCATTCCCCATTAGCTCCCTAGTAGTTGCTAACTTCTTTTGTTCTTTTGAATTCATATTAACAGCTTCTTTCTGGTGACTTGCTAAATTCGATATGGCAGATGAAATATCCTGTAAAAAGAAATTCACCTAGAAATGAAACGGCAGTACAATACAAAAAAAACATCCGTTTGGATAGGATGTTTTTATTCGACTCTTATTTCGTTTTTATCTTTATTGCCTGCTCTTGGCGAGCTTCAATTTTTTCTTCAATCTCTTCCATGACCTTTTTATCTTCTAGTATTTTATGTCTGTTTTCATTGACTAGGTTTTGAAAAGAGGGTTTTAACTTTCTCATAATGGCACTTCTTTCTTACTGTTTAGTTTAGTCCGTAGACAAGTATGATTATAACGATTAAATGGAATAAAGCAATTATTTGCTTTCATAAAATGGAGAACAGGTAAAAGAATGTTCTTTGAAGGAAGGAAACCTCCCTTTTTTATAGAATGTTAGTACTTTACTTAAGAGGAGGGCGATCCCGTTGAAAAAAAGAACTTTACAGGTATTTTCATTACCAGAATATAAAGAAGAAATTGGTCGATGGCTATGGTGTTTAGAAGATGTTCGCCGTACGCTTCTAGTACAATTAAATGGAATCAGCCAGCGTATGCTCGATAAAAAAATTGATGAAAGACAAACAATTAGCACGCTATTGTATCACATTGCATTGATTGAGGCAGATTGGTTATATGAAGAGGTCCTGGTTACTGAATGGGATCCCGAAATACGTTCTTTGTTCTCATTTGCAGTTCGTTCTGAAGATGGCTCTTTAGCCCACATCGAGGGACAAAGCTTAGAAGATCATTTTCACCGCCTTAATAAGGTACGAGAAGCATTTCTTTCCCACTTTCGTTCAATGGACTTAACAGACTGGCGTAGACCAAGAATACTTGAACATTATGACGTTACACCTGAGTGGGTTGTTTACCATTTGATTGAACATGAATCTCATCATAGAGGTCAAATTTTCCAATTACTTAAAGAATTGCGAAACAATTAAGACGTCAAAGTAATGAAATAAAACAAAAGAGGTGCCTAAAATAACTATTTATATTGCTTTATTACGAGGCATTAACGTAGGTGGACACAAATTAATAAGGATGCAGGAATTAAAGAGTCTATTAACAAATATGGGATTAGATAAAGTTAAAACCTATATTCAAAGTGGAAATGTTATATTTCAGTCTAAAAGAAATGCAGAACAATTAGAAGAGCAAATGGAGCAAGAGATTAGAAGGGCTTTCGGTTTTTCTGTCATTATTATTTTAAGAACAGCTTCAGAATTGGAACAAATTATTAGCAGTTGTCCTTATCCAGTTAACTCGTTATCGGAGGGGGAGAGTGTACATATATCGTTGTTAGCTAAAGAACCTTCTAAGGAATGCATAAATCATTTACTCAACTATAAAAGTGAGATGGAGCAATGTTACATAAAGGGCAAAGAGGTTTATTTATATTTGCGACAAAGTATTCGACATTCTAAGCTTTCTGTTCAACTTCAGAAGGTTGGTGTTCCAGGAACATCACGCAATTGGAAAACAATCAAAAAGCTCGGCACTATGGTAAATGAAATGCAGTAAGTAGTAGTTTGAAGAAATTGATGTAATTCCATTGCTCAAGTGTGTTAGTTAGATAGGGTACTTCTAAAAATAATTAAATTTTATTCTAAAGTACCATAAATTGTCTTGTATAAAAGTCCCCTTTTTTTATACAGTACGTATGATTCAACAAAAGCTAAAAATATTGATAAATCAACGATATAACGTAAAGTTTATATCATCACATTGATGTATAAAGTCCAAAAAGGTACACCTTTTTAGACGTATTAAAAATACTAGGCCTTATTGTACGCTTGGTTTACTTCTCTTCCCGGCTGATAACTCTTAGTATTATTTTTGGAGTTAGGAATAGTTATTTAATTCAGAAAATAATTATAAGAATACTTATTTCGACATACTTCATCATACATTATGTAGTAATATTTATATAAATTTACACATTCAGATAAAGGCAAACTAGTTGAAAAGCTAGGACGCAAAGCTACAGGTCTAAAGTCAATTGACTATGACAGCTGAGCCTCCTGAAAATCTGGAGGAATTTATGTTTATGGACAGTAAAAAAGAAGTAATAACGCCCCATTTAGACCAAGAGGCTAAGGAAGTAGGGTTATCGGTTAAAGAAGTAAAAGCATTTTTAGATAATACACAAACCTAGTGATAACAAAAACATTAGATAGGCACGCAATCTAATGTTTTTTGTTATCGTGTTATCTTGAGATTTTGCTTCTAGAAACTGTTTAAATTCTTCTTTACTCACATTTGAATTCATTGCATCTTTAACTAGCTTCATCCACTCTTCTGGCAGAACTGCTATAGACTTTTTCATAATAGTACCTCCTTTTACATAAATACTTTTTATCATTTACCGTTTGTTTTAAGCTTAAAACCCTATTTTATAGTGACCATCCACTATATTACAACTAAATAGTTAATCCTCTTTACTTTAATCGACTATAGATAGCTGTTTATGTAGTGAAAAATAAATTTCTTTCTATTATTCTTCCGGAGTCACCGCATTTTTTATATTCTGATATTCTCTTCATCGACGATAAAAAGTAGCTTCACTTATATTTGTGATTTTACAGATTTCCTTTACAAGCTTATTAGTGGTTTCATGAAGATCCATGGCATGCCTTACCCCATCATGCTTTAACATGAATTTTTGCTTCTTTCCTTTATATATACCTTTTAGTAGTAAGATGAACTACTTATCACTTATAGAATTAGCATAAAGAGTGGATTTTTCAACATAATTATAATAATAAGGAGAAATTGCACCTATTAAGTAACCTAAAGGTGGTGAGTACTTATGAAAAACAGGGATAAAAGACGAAAAAAGAAACGTGATTTTTTAAAGGATTACTTAAAAAACAAGTTAGGTAATTGGAAACCTGGACTTGGCAAAGAGCCTACCTCAAATTCTAAGACGACACAAGAAAATAGAAACCTTGATTAGGTAATATTTGTGTGTAGGTATTTAGAAGTTTTTCACCATGTAAAATAGCCCCCTTTAGAAGTCTATCTCTAGAGAGGGCTGATTATAAGGCATATTTATTTAACGGCTTCTTTTAATTCTTTTCCTGGTTTAAAAGCAGGAGCCTTTGAAGCCGGAATTGTCATTTCCTCACCTGTTTGAGGGTTACGACCTGTACGAGCTGCACGTTCCCGTACTTCAAATGTTCCAAATCCAATCAACTGAATTTTTTCTTCTTTCGCAAGTGTGTTAGAAATCGTCTCAAACAACGCTTCCACAGCTTTTTTAGCATCTTGCTTTGATAGTTCTGCTTGTGTTGCAACTGCATCTACTAGTTCAGTTTTATTCATATTCAAACACCTCAGCCTCTTATTTTAGATCATATGTAGAGATGTTAACATATCATAGCTTTTACACACTTGTCACTTAATAAGGTTAGGTAAAAGGGAGATGATTTTTTAATTTAGCTCAAACTAATATCATATTTCCCAACCGCCTAAATTCTAATAAGCCTTTGCTCCCGTTGAGCAAAGGCTACTTTTTTGGAGAGTTTCTTCTATAAAATATGTCATTTTGAAAAGACTTTTGTGTAAGTAAAATTAGTCGCTCTAAAAGGATGGATCTTTTTAGAGCGACTAATTTTTTATGACTCTTTCGAGAGGCATTCATGAGTATGAACTCTATTAGCAGCAACTATAAACCTTGATTTTCCTTCTTGGCATTCATGAGCGATTTCGATATCGCCACAATAAGGACAAGTGAGGTATCCTCTGGATTGCAAATGATTAAAGCTAATTATTTCCTCAGGTTTAAAAACGTCCATTCTTATTCCATAATGAGTACAAGCAACTTTTTTTATGCTTATCATAGGATTTCTTCCTCCTCTTTCTTATTGTGTATTGGTTCATTATTAGTATATAAGATGATTATGGATAATTTAACCTTTTTAGTTAATTCGTCTCAAATATTTAGAAAATTAAATTGTAAAGGAATTATTGAACAAAAGAGTTAAAGGTAAATTCTACTTGTATACATTAAGGAACGCATCCTCATCATAACGAACATCAAACTAAAAATAATAAACGTGAGATAGCTTTAAAATAACTTATTAAATAAATTATTAATACTTTTTACTTTTAAATATAAATAAAATTTATTGTTATATTATTCATAAGAGTAAATAATATAATACTTTATAAAAAATAGTGTTATCATTTACACATCTTGTAGAAAAATGCACGATTTGTCGTCAGGTAGAGTAAATAGTAAAACTATAATTTTTATAAAAGAGTTTATACATTTACATCTATATATAAAATTAATTTACTCTTTACCTTTAATGAAGATTACGTTAATAAAAGCTATCTGAAGATAAATAATTATAAATTTTCTTTTAAGTTATTATGAATACAAAATTTTTTTTGGAGGTAAAGAGAAAATAGATTGATATATATTAAAAGGTGAAAATGTTTATTTGTTGTCGCTAAGTATAGATAATAAAACATT
The DNA here is from genome assembly GCF_042787735.1 of Priestia sp. YIM B13490. Taxonomy (NCBI): domain Bacteria; kingdom Bacillati; phylum Bacillota; class Bacilli; order Caryophanales; family Bacillaceae; genus Priestia; species Priestia sp. YIM B13490. The sequence goes on along the minus strand of NZ_JBHZOT010000012.1, from coordinate 74,516 downwards.
AATCTTCATGATTTAATTTTTATCTTTTTTCAGCTAATTGAAGACATATGAAAAATATCTAAAAAGAATATATGAGCGTAATTACGCATATTACATATTATTCTATGTCTCACTTCATCTATCAACCTTGCATAAAAAAAGTGCAAAAGGGAATACTGTTTGCAAAAGAGAAAAGATAAAGGGGTTGACGTTTTATGGAAAATAATGTGCTTAATGAAATGAATCAAGTTGATCCAAATTTACGCGATGAAATGTTGGCTGAACTGTTTTTAGATCAAATGATGAATGACTTCAAAAGAAGTCAGATTCTCGAAAAAATTGATCAGTCCTTAAAGAATAAAGATAAAGAAGCTTTTTTATGTTTAACAGAGAAACTTAAATCCATACCTTGATCAAGGGGATATTATTATAATAGAAGAAACTTATAAAAAAACCTTTACTGTGTTTAGTAAAGGTTTTTTCTTATAAAGAATTAAACTACATGATTACTTTTAAATATCTAACTAAAACGTATTACAAGAAAAGCAGTTGTAAATTTGAATGTTTTTTTATATTTTTTAGAACTTATTTAAGTTGAAAATCATATATAAGATAAAATATCAGCGAATTGTAATACAGCATCCTTTATATGCTTTTTCTCTAATCGAGCATACGTAAAACGGACATATCCATCTGGAAAACCATATACACTTCCAGGCATAAATAGAATATTATTTTTTATGCCTTCCTCGACAAGCTTCTCATCGCTAATTTTTCGATTTATTTTGCACCAAATATGAAGTCCGCCATTCGGAGCAATAAAGTTAACTTTATCTCCCAAAATCTCATGTAACGCAGAAATCATTGCATTTCTTCTATCCAGTAATTCGTGGGTGAGGGCCTTACGGTGAGTTGTATAATCAGCTGATTGTAAAAATTTATTTGCTATTAACTGAGGGAAGATACTTAGTCCAAAATCCATTTGTTGACGGGCATCTGCTAAGCGACTAATAACCGATTGTGGACCAATTAGCCAACCGATTCGTAGACTAGAAGCAACTACTTTAGAAAGAGAACCAATATATAATACATTACCATTGTGATCGAAAGATTTAATGGGAGAATGTTTTTCTTCTTTGAAGGAGAGCAAACTAAACGGATCATCTTCTACAATTGGAATTCCTAATCTTTCCGCAATCTCTATTACTTCTTTTCGACGCGTGTCAGTGAGTACAGTTCCAGTTGGATTCTGATATGTTGGATTTAGAAAAACCATACGAATTTGATATTTATGATATAAATCTTCTATATCCTGAGGATTAATTCCATTAGGACCCACAGGTAAGCCAAATATACGTAGCCCAGCTGATTGAAATAATGGAAGTGAATAACAGTAAGAAGGAGATTCGATAGCAACAGCGTCACCAGGACTTAGTAAACACTGAGTAATAAGATATAAAGCCTGTTGAGCACCTGATGTGATAAGAATAGAAGAACTAGTGGTCTTGATATTGTAATGAGTCTTAACATAAGCAGATAATGTCTCACGTAGACCTAAGTGCCCTTGTGGATGCTCATAACTTAAATCATTTGGAAAGGATTCATCAACTAGAGAAGATTGCAATAATTGAGAGGGGAATAAATCAGATGATAATTCACCACTTGCTAGATCATATCCATTTCCTAGCTGTTTTGCTGCTTCACGGATACGTTTGATTAATGGGTACGTAGGTAAAAATGTACTTCCTTCTACATATCTTCTCCAGTTTGTAGATCCTTTAGATAAAACTCCCCATTTATGGGTGCTGACACGTGTACCACTCCCACGTTTTCTTTCCACTAAACCAACTGAATGCAATTTATCATAGACATGTACAATGGTCATGCGGTTAACATTTAATCGTTCAGCTAACTTACGTTCTGATGGTAACAAGGTTCCTGGTGGAAATTCACCATAAGAAATCTTTTGTTCGATGAAATCAAAAACTTGTTGGTACAAAGGCTTGTTTGACTGACGATTTACTTTCCACTCCATTTTTATTCACCTCATGTTAATAATTAATTCAGATTATATTTTTTAAAATTGGATTAGTCAATATGTATCCAATTGGATGCATACAAAGAACCTCTTTTTATTTATCATCATATTTAAGATTTATATTAAATGCATTTATTAGAAAGAGGAGGATTTATCATGACTACACAACAACATAATGTACGAGTAGCTGTTATTCAAGCTGCTTCAGTTATTATGGATCGAGAAGCAAGTACAGAAAAAGCTATTTCATTAACTCTAGAAGCAGGAGAAAAAGGCGCTAATATTGTGGTATTTCCTGAAGCTTTTATCCCAGCTTATCCAAGGGGACTAGCATTTGGAGCTACAGTTGGAAGTCGTTCTGCAGAAGGAAGAAAAGATTGGCTTCGCTATTGGGAAAATTCGGTTCCAGTTCCTAGCGAAACTACAGACAAATTAGGAGAGGCGGCACGCAAAGCTGGTGTTTATCTCGTCATTGGTGTAATTGAAAGAGATAACGAATTTAGTGGTGGAACTCTCTATTGTTCAGTATTATTCTTTGGACCAGATGGAACATTACTTGGCAAACATCGTAAATTAAAACCGACAGGTTCAGAAAGATTAATATGGGGAGAGGGAGATGGAAGCACACTTCCTGTTTTTGATACACCCTATGGAAAGATAGGAGCATTAATTTGTTGGGAGAATTACATGCCACTAGCAAGGGCAGCGATGTATGCAAAGGGAGTTCAAATTTATATTGCCCCTACAGCAGATTCTCGAGATGTATGGCAATCAACAATTCGTCATATTGCAGTAGAAGGAAGATGTTTTGTTTTATCTTGTAATCAATATGTAAATAAAGATATGTATCCCACTGATTTGGCATGCTATGACGATCTAGCCTCTTCTCCTGATGAAATGTGTCCAGGGGGAAGCGCTATTGTTGGTCCTTTAGGTGAATATATCAAGGAGCCAGTTTTCGGGAAAGAGGAATTGTTACTTACAGATCTTGATTTACGTGAGATTGCCTACAGTCAGTTTGATTTTGATGTAGTAGGACACTACTCCAGACCCGATGTATTTCAACTTGTGGTGAACGAGGAGAAGAAAGAAAACGTAAAGTGGAAAAACTAACAATACTTCAAAGTAATACTATTTAAACGTTTAATATTAAATCAAAGAACAGGATTTCGGCAGTCTGTTCTTTGATTTTTTTCTATTTATAATGCTAAATTACAAGCTTATAATGTGTATGAAAATTGGATGGGGAAATTAACTCATAATTGGACGGTTCTTTTTCTTTTATATTATTTATCATAAAAGTAAGGCTTATAAATTTTGATTCTTTCGTTAGGAATTAGATTTTAAATATCTAATTTAAATGGACAATACTATATGGTAAAGAATCATAACGCAACGTGGAGATGATAGAAAATGACTTGGATTGTAATACTGGGAATAATCGTGGTTAGCGCTTTAAAATTATTGATAACAACAATGCCAACCCCAGTTGTTAAGTGGTTCCTCGGGAAATTTGAACTACATTCTAAATTGGAGGCTGCTTATACAGAGATTAAAAAAGGTGGAGAAACTTTAGAGGGTGAAGAAAAGCAAAAATTCATTTCTGCTTTTAATGAAGCTACTTTTCTAAAGAAGCATTATGTACATTCAGGAAATGAACATTATTTTTCACACCCTGAAACAGAGGAAGTTCCTTACATTATTCATTCTAAGATAGGAAAACACGATTTTAAGCTGTCTGTATATATTTATAAAGATTATGTAGATGTAATAAAACAATATAAAAAGAAAATACAAGCTTACACGGTGTTATCAGATAGTCTTTCAAACACTCATCATATAAATTAAAAGTAAAATAAACAGTTAGGAACTTCTAACTGTTTATTTTTTATTCTCTTTGAAAATTAAATAACGCAAGAATTTTTATAACTTTTTGTTCTCTAATATTCAAGATTTTATTAAATGAGAAGAAAAATGTCTAACCTCCTAGCTTACAAAGCCCACTTCTGTTGAGAAAACAAATGCCAGGTTTTCTTCTCTATAACGAAGGATTAAATAGAAATAACCCCTAGAACCAAGGATGCAATTATCATAACTATTGTTGTTCCAAAAGCCCACTTCATTAAAAAACGTTGCAAATCAATAAATTCTATCTCCACCATACGCATTAATAAGTGCGCTGCAGCTATTAACGGACTTATTATATGTACAGGTTGTCCTAAAATAGAAGCACGTCCTATTTCAGCAGCGCTGATTCCATAGGCTTCCGCAGCTTGGGCAATAATAGGAAGTACACCAAAATAAAAGGCATTATTAGACATAACAAAAGTTAGTGGAGCACTTAAAAGTGCCACTATGACAGGTAGATAAGGCCCTAGTACATCTGGAATAATCGCTACTAGTGTTTTAGCCATTGCATCAATCATATGTGTTCCTGACATGATTCCTATGAAGATACCGGCTGCAATAATAATGGAAACTACAGCTACAGCATTAGCTGCATGCGAAGAGATTCGTTTTTGTTGGTCTTTTATATTAGGGTAATTAACCAATAATGCTATGGCGAAAGCAACCATAAATAAAATCATTAAAGGAATAAAGTCCATAATTAAGCAAACTAAAAGAACTAACGTTAAAACAAAATTGAACCATAATAGCTTAGGTCTTCGGTATTCTGGTAGTTCTGTACTCTGGACTATTTCAGAAGCGCTTGCTATCTCTTTAAAGGTATCCTGAAAATCTATAACTCCTAAACGTTTGCGTTCTCTTCTCCCAAAGATAAAAGAGACAAATAGTACCCATAGTAGTCCAATTCCCATTACAGGAATTAACGGAAAAAATAATTCGGAAGAGGTGAGTCCTAAGGAACTCATGGCCATCGCTGAAGCTCCACCCCAAGGAGTCATATTCATTACACCCATTGATAACATGGCAATACCCGCAAGTATTAGAGGATTCATTTTTAGTTTTTTATATAAGGGAAGCAACGCAGAGGCTGTTATCATATAAGTCGTTGTTCCATCTCCATCTAATGCAACCATCATAGATAGTACGGCTGTGCCTACAACTATTTTCAACGGGTCTCCTTTTACTACCTTCAAAATGAAGGCAATAAGAGGGTCAAATAATCCTGTATCAATCATAAGTCCAAAATATAGAATGGCAAATAAGATCATGATGGATGTAGGGGCTACATCTTTTACTCCATCTAACATCATAGGACCCATACCTTTAGCAAAACCACCTATTATTCCAAATACGATGGGAATGAGCATAAAGGCTACCATTGGTGTAAGTTTTTTTGACATAATTAGATACATAAACGTTGTAATCATTGTAAATCCTAGTAAGGATAGCATAAATCAAGTCCTCCTTATAATTTGTTAGCGATTCCAAAAATACTTTGAATTAGATGGTTTACTTTTTTTCTCAAAAAGTGAATATCCACTAAATAAGAAAAGAACTGCATTTGACCAAAATACAGGGAAAAAACCAATTAAAGATCCAACGGAGCCAAATATAATTGGGACTAAAAACTGCACTGATTTATTTATGGTAAGTCGAATTCCTAATACTTCGCCAGTACGTCCCTCAGGAGAATGACTATATGCCATTACTATAGACAAAGGTTGACAACACCCTAATCCTAACCCCATTACAAATGAGATGACAATGAGCAAAAACGGACTATCAAACAAAGGAATTAAAAAGAAAGCAATGGCTGATACAGAAAGGCATCCCCCAAGTATTACTTCTCCCTTAAATTTCGTTAATAAAGGATTCATTAATAACCTTGAAAGAATATAAGCAATTGCATTACAGCTAATGATAGTACCAATCATAGAAGCTGAAAAATTGATGCTTTTTGCATATATAGGAAAGTAAAATTCATACATTCCTACACCAGTTAAGATAACTCCACTTGTTATAAAAGTTTTTCTTAATGATGGAGCAACCAATAATTTAATAAAATTACTTTGTTGTCTCTCCTTATACGTAAGAGGACTAGGTATCTTGATGCGTTTGGAAACAAAGAAGAGGCTTGGAATAATAGAAATAACAGCCAGAAGTAAGTATGTTTGATTAAAATGAAGGTAATCAATAGAAAGTCCTGTTATTAAAGGTCCTAAAAAATTAGATATTGCAACACCAAGACTATGAGTAGAAAAATAAAAAGAACGGTTTTCTTCAGTACTTAAAGCGCCTATTAAGTTTTGCATTGTAACAATAGTGAAAATCTGGCATAAGCCAAATAGAGATTGAGAAATGAGTAAAATAAATAATTGATTTGGAAAGAGATAAGGAAGCAAAAGAGCTATACAAGTCCCTATCATCCCACCTGTTAAAGGAAAACGAAACCCTATACGATCAGATATCCTACCTGCGTACGCTGCAAATAACATTGGAAATAGAGAGGTTGTAGCGACAATCATACTCAAATAAAATGCACTTGCGTTTAAATCTATTGCATACAAAGTTACCAAAATGGTATTTCCCCGAACGCTGGTTTGATAAATAAGAAATAAAGCAACGAGGATATATAGAAGCATATATTCACTTCCTCTTTATATAAAAAGAGTGAGAAAAGCTATTTTTATAGCAAACTCAAACATTCTTTTTAATATATAGTAATTTTTACAACTTCTTATTGTATTTATTCAAAATCATAAAAGTAGCAGTACCAGTGGCCACCAGTTGATCATGCTCGTTAAAAATGTCAGCTTTACCTACTAGTAACGTTTTTCCTTTATGTAATAAACAAGACCTAGCTGTAATCGTTTTCCCATTTAATGGTTTTAGGTAGTTGATTTTTAGTTCTACTGTTGTAGAGTATTGGTTTTCATTTAGAACTGGATGTACAGCATTTCCAATGGACATATCAACAAGAGAAGCAATTACGCCTCCATGTACGTTACCACTAAAGTTTAAAAGGTCAGGAAATATATCAATTCTTACTTCAAAAAACCCATCTCTTGATTTAAAATCTTTTAGTCCTAGATATCTTCGAAAAGGATTCATTCTCTTATTGTGTTCCATTATTAATCAACTCACTTTGAAAATAGATTATTGAATCTCGTACTAATAAGGTAATTCAACGATTTTCTCAAGGGATTTGCCGTTTTATTAGAAGAGCAAATCTCTTGAGGGTTATTATCTTTGATTTATAGGGGTATATTCTGTTTTCAGTAATCCAACATAACTAGCACGCGGACGAATTAAACGATTGTTATCATATTGTTCTAAGATATGGGCTATCCATCCTGAAGTACGGCTTATTGCAAAAATGGGTATGAATAAATATTTTGGAATGTCCAAGCTGTGGTATACGGAAGCTGAATAAAAATCCACATTAGGTAATAAGCCTTTTTCGCTTTTTATAATATCTTCTATTCTAGTTGATATATCATAAAGATTCCTTTGCCCCATCAATTCAGTCAATTCTTTTGCCATTACTTTGAGATGTTTTGCTCGAGGATCCCCTGTTTTATAGACACGATGCCCAAAGCCCATTATCTTCTTATTAGTAAATAGTGCCTCAGAGATGTATGTTTCAACATTCTCAATATCGTTTATTTCTTCAAGCATTCTCATTACTGCCTCGTTAGCTCCACCGTGAAGGGGGCCACTTAAAGTTCCAATAGCTGACACAACTCCTGCATAAATATCTGCAAGAGTAGCTACTGTAACTCTTGCAGAAAAGGTAGATGCATTTAATTCATGATCAGCATGCAAAATTAAAGCTTTATCTAAGGATTCTACAGCTATTTGGTGAGGCTCTTTACCTTTTAACATATACAAAAAATTTTGTGAAAAGGTATATTCTGATTTAGGAAAAAGTATTTTTTCTCCCTCACTAATTCTTTGAATAGCTGCTACAATTGTAGAAATTTTTGATTGTATTTTTAAAGCTTTATCATAATTTGCTTCTCTAGACATATCTCTTGTAAAAGTATCAAATAGGGATAGTGCAGATACTGTTGTTCTAAGCTTATCCATAGGGTGGACATCGTGTGGTAAAGACCTTAATAAATTAGTAATTGGTTCAGGTAACCTTCCATATTGTACTAGCTTTTGTTTTAAGTCCTCTAATTCTTCTTGGGTAGGTAATCTACCATTCCAAAGTAAAAAAATAACTTCTTCATAAATAGAGTTCGTTGCTAAATCATCAATATTAATTCCTCGATAAGTTAATGTGTCATCAATAATCGAACTAATAGCTGATTGTGTAACTTCAATTCCTTCAAGTCCAGTGACGCTCATTTTCATTCCTCCACTCCCCAATAATTTAAACGCCTACGCACATATACGCTTCTCTCGAAATGTCAGCGTTTACATTTCGTAACAAAAAATAATAGTTAATATATTTTATTGTTACGCAACTTTTTTCCGATAATCGTATAAACATTCCGATTATCGAAATACTAACATAATTTTTAAGAATTTTCAATATTTTATTTTGGCATAATACAAATTTATGAAGGTATATTTGCAACATTAAAAATTTTTATGCTGAATACTATATTTCAATAAAAAGATTCGCTAAACTAAAGTTAGGAGTTAAACTTAGACTTTAAAGCTACAAACTTGAAAGGAGTTTTTTTATGGCGGATAAATCTACTTCTCAGACTTTGCGAAGAGGATTATTAATTTTAGACCTTTTTCATACACACGGTAGTCGACTTACTGTAAAAGAAATAACAGCCAAACTAAATATCTCATCAACAATAACATTTCGTTTAGTTAATACACTGATCGAATGCGGTTATCTAACGAAAGATTCTTCTACAGGTAAATTAAGGTTAGGGCTAAACTCTTATAAGTTAGGGATTTACGCAGATCCAATCCCGCAACTTCGAGAAACAGCAATGCCGTTTCTCGAACATATAGCTCAACTCACGAGAGAGACAGTTAGCCTAAATGTGATAGATCCGATAACTTTAGAAGGTGTATGTGTAGCATCGATTGAAAGTCCTCATGATGTCAAGTTTTCACGTCCAGTAGGATTAAGTAGACCTATCCATAAAGGTGCATCAAGAAAAGTATTGCTGGCATTTATGGATCCAACACAACAAGAACTTGTATTTCAAAAGATACCTTCTGAGGATAATATAGATATTGAAGTCTTGAAAAGGGATTTGGAAAATATCAGGATTCAAGGGTTCTCTCATACAGAAGGGGAAGTAAATGAAGGAGCACTTAACGTGGCAGCACCTATCTTGTCAAACCAAGGTTTAATTCTTGCTGGATTATCTATACACTGTCCTACTTACCGTAAAAAAGATGACACTGTAGAGTATTTTGCAACACTTGCTAAAGAAGCCTCTTTGAAAATCAGTAAGATTATGGAGAATGTAAAAGAAAATATCACACTTTAATTCCTCTTACATTCTCCTTTGGTTTTACCATCTGTATTTTATATTTCACATATTTCAAAATAAAAGCTGTTTGTCTTTTGACAAACAGCTTTTTGCTTGAGTTCAAAACTTAAAGCGCCACAAGAATGCAGAATTGTCTAAATTTTTGTTGAAGAATTTTAAAAAGCATGATAAAATTTCGATTATCGGATATATAAACCGATTATCGGATAAAAATTATGTAAGCGTATAAATTTTTAAAATTCAGGAGGGGTATTATGAAAAAAGCATTGGAAGATATAGTTGTTTTAGATTTGGGTCAAATTTACAATGGACCGTATTGTTCACTTATGCTCGCTTATCAAGGGGCCAAAGTCATTAAGGTTGAGCCAATTAAAGGGGAGAATCTTAGGGTTAGAAGAAAAGGGGACTGTCATGAATTATTAATGCTAAATTCCAATAAACTTGGCGTTTCTCTTGATCTTAAATCTCCGGAAGGAAAAGAAGTCTTTATTGAACTAGTCAAAAAAGCTGATGTCCTTGTTGAAAACTTTTCTTTAGGAGCTATGGAAAGACTTGGATTAGGTTATGATTTCTTAAGCCAAATAAATCCAAAACTTATTTATGCTTCAGGAAAAGGTTATGGCTTGACTGGTCCGTATGCTGACAGACCAGCTATGGATTTAACGATTCAAGCAATGGGTGGGGTTATGGCTACTACTGGCTTTGCTGATAAACCCCCTGTAAAAGCTGGTCCTGCTCTATGTGATTTCCTTGGGGGAATTCACTTATTTGGAGGTATTACTACTGCTCTGTATCACCGAGAAAAAACCGGAAAAGGGCAATTGGTTGAAGTTTCTATGCATGATGCAATTTATCCTACTCTAGCATCCGCATTAGGTGCTTATTATAGCCAAGGAGGTAAAGTATCGGAGAGAACCGGAAATCAGCATAGTGGAATGGCAACAGCTCCTTATAATGTATATCCAACTGAAGATGGTTACATAGCTATCCTTTGTGTAGCAGATAGACAATGGAAATCGTTATTAAAAGTTATGGGAAGGGAAGATTTACTCGAAGATAGTCGCTTTCAAACAAACGTAGATCGTTCAGCTAATACTTATATTGTAGATGAAATTGTAACCAGTTGGACTTCTGAAAAGAAAAAATTGGACATTGCAGATGCTCTAATAGAAGCCAATGTTCCCCATGCACCAGTTAATACAATTGCAGAAGTAGCAGACGATCCTCACTTAAAATACAGAGAAATGATTCGAGAAATCGAACATCCAAAAGAAGGAAAAATTAAGGTTCCAGGTTCACCAATACGATTATCTGATTCTCCTTTAAAAGAAGTTTTTGCTGCTCCTATGATAGGAGAACATACAGATCAAGTTCTTCAAGAGTTAATAGGGTTAACAAGTGAGGAACTTCAAATTTTACGTGATAAAAATGTTATTCGTTCAAAAGAACAGGTAACACAAAAAAACTAAATATACCAGTCAAAAAGGGGGAGTACAAGTGGAGCAAACAATTTTGACAAGTATTCAAAACCATGTACAAATTATTACACTAAATCGTCCGGATAAGAAAAATGCTTTTGATAGTCAAATGATTGAAGAATGGGTAGCTGCGCTTGAAGATGCAGAAAAAAATGATGATGTACATGTCATTGTTGTGACGGGATCTGGGAATGCTTTTTGCGCAGGTGGAGATGTAGGTGGTATGAAACAAGATCAAAAACCACTAGATAATAAAAATAAACTTTGGAAAAACATTCATCGTATCCCGTTAGCGCTTAAAAAAATTGATAAACCAGTCATTGCTGCAATCAATGGTCCTGCTGTAGGGGCAGGTTTAGATATGGCTCTGATGTGCGATATACGCACTATGATTGATGAATCAAAGGTAAGCGAGGGCTATGTAAAGGTAGGTCTTGTACCAGGTGATGGAGGCGCTTTCTTTCTTCCCCCAATTGTAGGTGAAGCCAAAGCTTTCGAATTACTATGGACGGGAAACTTTATCAGTTCAAAGGAAGCGCTATCACTAGGAATGGTTAATCATGTATATACAAAAGAAGAGTTTATGAAGAAAACAATGGATTTAGCTGAGCAAATCGCATCCGGTCCGCAAATTGCCATAAGAATGACGAAAAGAGCTGTTCGTTACTCTAGAACAATGGAATTAGAGCCTGCACTCGATTTGATTTCTTCTCACTACGCCATTATTAAAGAGACCGAAGATCATAAAGAGGGAGTCACAGCTTTTAAGGAAAAAAGAAAAGCAAAATTTACAGGAAAGTAAAACTAGGGGAGGTACGGAAAATGGGCTTTATAGAGTATGAAAAAAAGGGAGAAATAGCTTACTTATATTTAAACAAGCCAGAAAAAAGAAATGCTATTGATTCCGTTATGTCAGATCTATTTCTTGATTACTTAGAAGAATATAAAACTGATTCACAAGCAAGGGTTTTAATTATTACTGGAACGGGAGATAAAGCATTCTGTAGTGGACGTGATCTAAAAGAGGCAAAGGAAAATCCAGAAGCGTTCAAAAAGAAACCGTTACGAGGTAGATTGTTTAATGCAATTATTGAAACATATAAACCTGTCATATCTGCGCTAAACGGTGCTGCTGTAGGAGCAGGGTGTGAAATTGCACTTGCGAGTGATATTCGTTTGGCTCGGAAAGATATTAAAATTGGCATGCCGGAAGCCAAAAGAGGCATGGGAGCTACATTTGGAGCCACTATTTTGCCTAAATTAATCTCACCGAGCTTTGCAGCGAAAATGCTATATACAGGTAAGCTAGTATCAAGCGAAGAAGCCTTGCAGGTGGGTCTTATAGATGAATTATTAGAGGATCAAGAACAATTAATGCAGAGAGCAACTGAAATAGCAGAAGAAATATGTGAGTGTGCTCCTCTTTCTGTACAACGTATTAAGGAAACAATATGGAAAACGATGGATGTACCATTATTTCAGGCACTGCAGTTAGATATTGGACCAAACGTATATGAAAGCGAAGATCGTATTGAAGGCGCTCAGGCATTCCTTGAGAAACGAAAACCTGTTTGGAAAGGCAAGTAAAATAAATGAAAAGTTAAAGTGAGGTAACCTACCGATATTTGTATATTTTCAGGTTACCTTACTAATTATCATAAATGATTCGTAAAGGGTGAATAGCTTGTTTCAACATATTAAGGTGGAGAAAGATGAATTCGTCGGAACTATAACTATTGATCGCCAGCGAGTAAGAAATGCTTTAAACAAGGCGACAATTGATGAATTACAAGTAGCAGTAGGTGAATTAGAAGAAGATCCTAAGCTGAGGATAATAATTATTACAGGAGCAGGTGAGAAAGCATTTGTTGCCGGAGCAGATATTAAAGAATTACATGAAAGAACGATGTTGGAAGCACTTGTTCCAGGCATGCAGAAAGTTTATAGAGAAATTGAACAGTCAAGTAAAGTAACCATTGCAGTAATTAATGGTCACGCTTTAGGCGGAGGGTTTGAACTAGCTCTTGCATGTGATTTAAGAGTGGTAGCCAACCACGCCAAAATGGGTTTACCAGAATTAAACTTAGCTATTATTCCCGGTGCAGGCGGAACACAACGATTAATGCGAATCGTTGGTAAAGGAAGAGCATTGGAGATGATTCTTACTGGAAAAATAATCGATGGACAGGAAGCAGAACGCATTGGACTTGTTACCCAGTCGGTTGAAAGCAATGTCTTATGGAACGTTACCAATCAGTTAGTTGAATCTATCTTATCAAAGGGACCGTTAGCTCTTAAATTAGCCAAAATGGTCGTAAATCGAGGGCAAGATGTGGATTTAGATACAGCCTTAATGTTAGAGAAACTTGCACAAACAGTTTTGTTTGCTTCAGAAGAAAAGCATGAAGGAACACAAGCTTTCTTGGAAAAACGAAGACCGAATTATCATGAAATATAACAAAAAACACCTGTTAGAAAGCTAACTTCCATATGAAGAAGGAGTAGATAAAAAATGAAGGACGCTGTTATTGTTGAATCGGTTAGAACACCTATTGGTAAGCTTGGAGGAGCTTTAAGTAACGTGCTTGTAGACTTTTTGGCTGCAAAAGTTATTAAGGAAGTCGTAAATCGCTCGGAACTAGACCCTGGTTTAGTAGATGAAGTAATACTGGGTCAAGCAAAGCAAAATGCTGACTCTTCTAATCTTGCTCGACTTGCCCTGTTACGGGCTGAACTTCCCGTTCAAATACCAGGATATACACTTCACAGGCAATGTGGTTCAGGTTTACAAGCTATCAATAATGCAGATATTCAAATCAAATTAGGTTTGAGTGACGTAGTTATCGCAGGGGGAGCAGAGAGTATGAGTACAGCCCCTTATTATATCCGTCAAGCTCGTTATGGATATCGTTCCGGAAATGGCCTGTTACTTGATCCAAATACAGAAAGTCAGCCATACTCTCAACCTATTGAAGAGTACGGACCTCTAAGAATGGGTGATACTGCTGAAAACTTGGCTAAAAGGTATAAAATTGATCGAGTTGAGCAAGATGAGTTTGCATTAAGAAGCCAAGAGTTGGCCCAAAGAGCAATTATTAATGGACTATTCAAAAGTGAAATTGTTCCTTATGAGGTTAATAACCGAAAAGACTCATTTTTATTTGAATCAGATGAACATCCTCGGTCAACTACATTAGAAAAACTATCGACCTTAAAACCTGTATTTAACCCTAATGGCACTGTGACGGCTGGTAACGCAAGTGGACGAAATGATGCAGCTTCTACAGTACTTATGATGAGTGAATCTATTGCAAGGGAAAGAGGTTTTACACCGAAAGCTAGAATTGTAGCTCATGCAAGTTCAGGCGTATCTCCTGAAATCATGGGAATTGGACCGGTGTATTCTACACAAAAAGCATTGAATATGAGTGGGTTATGTTTAGAGGATATAGGACTAATCGAGTTAAATGAAGCTTTTTCTGCTCAGGCACTAGCTGTTATTAAAGAATTAAATTTAAACCTAGAGACAGTCAATGTAAATGGGGGAGCAATCGCCCTTGGTCATCCAATTGGGGCTACAGGTGCTATTTTGACAACGAAATTACTTCATGAGATGGAACGTCGAGGAGAAAAATATGGATTAGTTACTCTATGTATTGCAGGAGGGCAAGGAATTACTACTATCTTTGAAAATCTACAAGTTTAAAATGGAGGTAAGTCAATGACTAAAATAGCTGTTATTGGATCTGGCGTAATGGGAAGAGGGATTGCGTATGCTGCAGCCCTTAATGGTTTTTCTGTTGCATTACATGATATTAATAGTGAATCATTACTAGTAGCAGAGAATTATATTAAAGATGAATTAATTAAAAGTGAGAAAAAAGGATATATTTCAACGTCTGATGTAGAGAAAAGTATGAAAAATATCACTTATTATTCAGATATGAAATCTGCAGTGGAAGATTGTGCCCTTGTAATCGAAGCTGTATTAGAAATCATGGAAATAAAAATAAAAGTGTTTAAGGAATTAGATAGTTTTTGTTCGTCTGAAACAATCTTAGCAACAAACACATCTACCATGAGTCCAACGGAGATAGGCGCCCAAACTTCCCGTCCAGACAAAGTTATTGCAATGCATTTTTTTAACCCTGTTCATAAAATGAAATTAATTGAAATTGTACGGGGGCTTGAGACGTCAGAGGAAACTGTAGAGTATGTAAGAGAAATTGGCGCAAAAATGAAAAAAGAAACGGTAGAGGTAAATGAATTTCCCGGTTTTATTACAAGCCGAATGAATTGTCTAATTGGAAATGAAGCAATGAATATGCTGATGGAAGGCGTAGCTTCCGCAGAAGATATTGATAAATCTATTAAATTAGGATTAAATCATCCTATGGGGCCCCTGGCTCTCGCAGATTTAGTAGGATTAGATACACGATTAAGGAACATGGAATATCTCCATCATACACTGGGGGAAAAATATCGTCCATGTCCTTTACTTACAAAGTATGTAAAGGCGGGTAAACTAGGAGTTAAAACCGGTTCGGGATTCTTTGATTACTAATAATAAGATTTTACTAAAAATCAATAACTGTAAATCAGTGAAATAGTTTTTACTATTTCACCATTCGGAATATATTGTAAACGCTACCATTAAAACGCTGAATATGGACCTTTAAGGGGGAAAGTGAATGTTAACTGTGCTAGGATTAACCATGATAACGGTATTTACATATTTTATTATGTCGGGCCGTCTGTCTTCTTTTACCGCACTTACAGTGATTCCACTTCTTTTTGCTATTATTGGGGGATTTGCTGCAGAAGTTGATGACATGATGCTTGATGGAATTAAGCTTGTAGCTACTTCGGCTGCATTTCTCCTATTCGCTCTCCTGTTTTTTGGAATAATGATAGATGCTGGTATGTTCGATCCTTTAATTAATAAAATATTAAAAGTTGTTAAAGGTGATCCACTCAAAGTTGCTATTGGAACAGGCGTCTTGACTCTTTTAGTATCACTGGATGGAGATGGTACAACAACTTTTATGATTGTTATCTCTTCTATGCTACCTTTATATAAAAAGTTGAATATGAACCCTTTAGTTCTAGCCACTATTTCTATGCTTTCTTTTAGTGTGGTTTGTGGTTTAACTCCATGGGGTGGACCTGGAATCCGGGCGTTATCAGTTCTAGGACTAGAACAAACAGATTTCTTCATTCCTCTCATTCCAACGTTAATTGGGGGAGCTATATGGGTTATTTTTGTATCGTTTATTTTGGGTAAAATGGAAAGAAAACGATTGGGCATCATTGATCTAAAAGAATCTCATATTGCAGAATATGCCTTTTCTTTAGATGTAGCTGCCAATGAAGAATCTTCAATTAAACGACCAAAAATGTTATGGGTGAATCTAATATTGACTTTGCTTGTGATGGGAGTATTAATATCAGATCTTGTAAAACCAGCAATCTTATTTTTAATTGCAGTTGTAATAGCTATGTTTATTAACTATCCGACTATTGAACAACAAAAGGACAGAATTAAAGCTCATGGCGGAAACGCTTTAATGGTGTTACTAGTTGTATTTGCCGGTGGTGCTTTCACTGGAATTTTATCAGGCACAAAAATGATAGATTCAATAGCAGCAAATCTGGTTTCGATTCTTCCTGAATCATGGGGGCATTTTTTCCCCGTAATAATTGGCTTGGTTAGTATTCCTTTTACATTTGTTATGTCGAATGATGCTTTTTATTTTGGCGTAGTTCCTATTTTTGCAAATACTGCTTCTGCTTTTGGAATCGAACCAATAGAAATTGTTAGGGCAGTAGTTTTATCACAATCGGCTCATTTTTTACTTCCATTAGTTCCAGCTACAATTTTACTAACTGGAATGTTAAAACTCAATATTTCAGAGTATGTACGTTTCGCTTTTAAGTGGTCGGTTCTTACATGTTTAGTTTTAATTTCACTTGCATGGTTAACAGGTGCAATTATGACTTGATAGGCTCAACTTCATATGAACTTGGTATAATAAGTAATCAAAAGTATGTGACAATACAAAATGAAGAAACTTAAGTATATTCAAGAACATAGGTATGGACAAATAGATAAGTAAAACATACTCATCAATATTTCAATTTATTAAAAAATAAAAACACATACTAATTTCATTAGTATGTGTTTTTATTCCAAATGTCTTATATCACGAGAAAAGAGTATTTGTTGCTCCTAAGTGTAAGGGGTAAAACTTGAATTTATAAAAAGTGAGTTTGAGAAATTGCTTCTATGAATGAAGGGCGTTCAAGAAAGTATACGTTTGTAGTTAACATAATGAATTTTATCGGTAACAAAAAAAGCACCTAATCATAATACTAGGTGCTTTTTTTACACTACTCTTTACTTTGTATTTTACGGGCAGCATCTACTGCAAAATAAGTGAGAATACCATCACACCCTCCACGCTTAAATGCAAGTAAAGTCTCTATAATCACTTCATCTGGATTTAGCCAACCTTTTTCAAAAGACGCCATCATCATAGAATATTCTCCACTCACTTGATAAGCAAAAGTAGGAACAGAAAACTTAGTTTTTACACGTTGAACAATATCTAAGTAAGGTAGGCCTGGTTTTATCATTATCATATCAGCGCCTTCTTTTATATCTAGTTCTACTTCACGTAAAGCCTCATCCGAGTTTGCAGGATCCATTTGATACGTTTTTTTATCCCCTTTAAGTCTCTCACTTGAATTTAAGGCATCACGGAAAGGACCATAATAGCTAGAGGCATATTTTGCTGCATACGACATTATTCTAGTGTTGTGTAAATTCTCTTTATCTAAGGCAGTTCGAATGGCAAATATGCGACCATCCATCATATCAGATGGAGCAACAACATCTATTCCGGACTTTGCTAATATTAATGCCTGTTGAACCAACACACGAACACTTTCGTCATTATCAACATAACCATTAACAAGTATTCCATCATGACCGTGATCTGTATAAGGATCTAAAGCTACATCCCCAATTAAACCGACATTTGGGTATGCCTCCTTAAGTAGTTTTGCTGCCTGACAGACTACATTATTCGAATTTAACGCCTCAGTTCCAATTGAATCTTTTTTATTGTCTGGAATAACTGGAAATAAAGCAATTGCTGGAATCCCTAATTCTACAGCTTCTTTTACATGTTGAACTAAACAATCTAAACCGACTCGAAATTGACCTGGCATAGAATTAATTTCTTCTACTCCTGCCTCTTCTTTTACAAATATCGGCCAAATTAAATCATTAACTGTTAATTCATGCTGGGCAAGTAAACGACGATTCCAATCGTCCTTTCGATTTCTTCTCATACGGATTATTGGGAAGTTTTCCATTTCTATATCAATCCTCCATTAATTATTTAGATAAAATCTATCTCAACAAACTATTTAAGTATATATTAGTATTCCTTACTAGTACATAAAAGGCTACCATCACTGATTAACTTAGGAAATTAGGAAAGAATAAGTCCTTTGAGAAGCGATAGATTTATGAATATCCTATACAAAATTAGTTAAGTCGGGTAAGCGAGGGGCATCACTGCCCCTGACTCCCCTAAGAACCGTACGTGAGCCTTTCAACTCATACGGCTCAAGCCTCCCATTGCAGGTCCATTTGCTGTCGTATCTTCATCACATACCATAACGGTAAGTAAAACGTACGCCGACGCTCCAAGTGGAGGTATACATAACAGTACGTTTCTTTCGTCAGAAGATAGCCACAACCTTATGTTCCTACGAGAGACCAACGAGAAGTAGGCTCCCTTTCGGGCCTATCATGGGTTTGTCCGTGAGGACGATAGTATCCGTCCAGTTATACAGTTTCCTGCTTTTCTGTTCTCTTTCGAGACAACGGCATTCGCTTTCTCTCGTATCCTTTACCCTCTAGCACATTGTTTGACTTTACAGTCATCCTACTGTTCACACAGATGATAAAGGGCTTACCAAGTTCCGCATCTTATAGATACGACGAGGTTAGGTGGGTTCTTTACTCCGGGCAAGATACGGGACGCGTCACAGCAGCATTATGAATCTGCTTTTCCTCTTGCCAATACCCAGGCAAATCTGTGCACTATCCTGAGCTAACACTTACGAAGCTTACAAACCTTCACTAATGTTCACCATACTCATCTTCCCCTAGCAGTGTTCCGAGTCGTGCACTGACTCTCTGTTTCCGCATTTCCGCATGCAACCCACGAGCCCGTTACCAGACCCGCAGTTTTGGACGGGGATAGTTTTTGCGTCTAAACCAGTGGCGTAAGCCACACTATATAAAAGCGACTTCTTGTCGCACCATAATCACTCTTATCGGCATGAAACAAAGACCCTCTTTAATAAAAGGGTCTCTATTTATAGAATTGAATATAAAAAGTAATATTATTTTTATGATAGATGTGACAGTTGCTTATCTAATAACTTATATAAAGCTTGGGTTCCATCATTTTGTGCCCCTTGATTGGCTAGATCATCGTATAATGATTTAGCTAATCTTAAGCCTGGTGTTAATAATTTCATTTCTTCGGCAGATTCGAGGGCAATTCTCATATCTTTTATGAAATGCTTGATATAAAATCCAGGTTCAAAATTACCTTTAATCATTCGAGGAGCTAAATTACTAAGTGACCAACTTCCTGCAGCTCCAGTTTCAATACTTTCTAATACTCTCTTTTGATCCAAACCAGATTGTTTTGCATATACCATTGCTTCACAAACACCTATCATATTTGAAGCAATCGCTATTTGATTACACATTTTAGTGTGCTGTCCGGCTCCAGCTTTTCCTTGTAGAACAATATTAGTTCCCATTAACTCAAAAATAGGTTTCATGGCATCAAAATCTTTCTTATCTCCTCCAACCATGATAGCTAACGTACCTTTTTGAGCTCCAATATCTCCACCAGAAACAGGAGCATCTAATGCATAAATGTTCTTTTCTGAAGCTAGCTTATGAACTCTCTGTGCTAAAAGAGGACTTGATGTCGTCATATCAATTACATAAGACCCTTCTTTTGCAGAATGAAGAATACCCTCTTCTCCTAAATAAACTTCCTCCACATCTGCTGGATAGCCTACCATTGTGATGATTATATTTGACTCTGAAGAAAGCTCACCAATTGTATCTTTCCAAATAGCGCCGTTATCAATTAACTCTTGAGCACGAGCAGGCGTTCTATTATAAACTAGAACTTTATATCCGGAATTTATAAGGTGACTTGCCATACTTTTCCCCATTACGCCTGTACCAATAAAACCTATAACTGTAGTTTTCGTATTATACATAACTTTCTTCCTCTCCAATCTTAATTTTATGTTTATAAAACATAAAAAAGTATTTAACTCTTACAGTTAAATACTTCTGCCCAGGCGTACGACGATATGAACTATACGCTTCCTCGTGGTACTCCACGCTTCGCCAGTTACGTATAGAGAATACTAATTACATATAATTATACATTAATTAAAGAAAATTCCAATAATTTAATTTTACTTTTTTTAGTAAAACACTTCCCAATTAACACATTTGAAAAATGAGACAGAAAGTAAACATTCTTAGTTCACATAAAGCTGATTATGTGTAGTTTTACTTTTCACCATATCATTAAGTAATGATAAACTTACCTTATTAAAAATAGTTTTATCATTTAAATACTTTGTAGAAAAACCTGGGGTTTATCGGTATGATCTTGAATTAGATAAGTGAGTACGGCGTCATCTTAAGTCAACCAATGATTCTTGGAGAGTTAATGAGACGTACGTAGAAGTCAAAGGTTAATGGATGTACCTATATCATACCCTTGATGCATAAGGAAATACGATTGCTTTTTATCTAAGTGAATCAAGAGGGAAACAAGTAGCCAAGCGCTTTTTTAAGAAAGCCTTGGCTTTTTCCGATGTTTCCAAATCTCGTATCATAACAATACATAAGATCCCTGCCTATCCTGTAGTAATTCAAGATAGGCTGTTCGGATTAACTTCATAAGCCGAATGATCATTTACCAACTACTCAGTATCTGAAATTTTCTCCTTAATTTCCGTGATATTAATCACAGAAATTAAGGGAAAAAATGGAATAAAATATACTGAAAAGAGTGCATGATGGAATTTTTCTTCTAAGTGATTGTAAAGAAAGATAAAAATTTCAGAAATCTATCGCATTCTTTAAATGGCCCTATTCATATTTACTCAAATAAGTTAAAAGGGTTAATTAGCTCTGCCAAGTAGGTTAAAGGTGGTGAATTTTTATAAAAGAAGGTGATGAAGGGTACGAAAAAGGTTCTTGTGTAAAAATAAAAAGTAACATCTAAGTTTAGTGATTCATAACAACATCTAATTTATATATTGGAGTTTAAAAAGAAATTATATCTATTTATATCTTTATGTTAGAACTTTAATTTTTGTAATTTAAATGAATTTTTATAGAAAAATCAATATATTACCTTTCCCTTTAAGGAGATTCGATGAAATGATATTTGTATGTGAAAAACATGTTAAAACGGCTATAGATATGTTAAAAGCACCTCATGTTGATAAATTGACTAATCCTTTTAAATGTTCCATATGTCAAGAAAATGCTGCTTATAAAATATACTATTATGATTATATTACATGGATAAATAAAAATAGTTCGTGCGCAAAAACATCTAATAAAGACATAAAACTGGCATACCCAGCTCAAGTACAAAAACCTATTTAGAAATGTAGATAACCAATCTTAAGCTCTTTATGATCAATGGTAATGAAAATTAAACTTCACAGTTTAGGATATATCTGAACGTTAATTAGAGGAGGAAAAAACATGCTTGAGTTAAAAAAAACCTATCAGAAAAAACAAATCAACTTCTTTACCGATGAGTATTATGAATATGTGTCAATGTTAAAAGGGTACGAAAAGACACAAGTAAACAGAAAGGAGTCTTATTACACTACTGATAATTTTAGGGAAAAAGGTGATTCATTGTATGAATGTATAGCACTAGAGATTGTACATCAACTTCACTGTCAATTAAAATGTGAATACTGCTATGTGGCTCAAAATACAAAAGGTGATGAAATTAAACCAGTTCCAGCTGATGATATAATAGAAATCATTAATCAGGCTTCAGAAATTGATCAAACGACTGGGAAAAAAATCTTTGGACAGGTTGTATTTATTGGTGGCGAACCGACACTACATCCTAAATTACCTTATTTGATAGAGTATGCGTTAAAAAGTGGATTATCCCCGATACTGGTTACAAATGGCGTAAAACTAGCTAATCTAGAATATGCAAAGAAAGTCTGTTTGCCTGGGGTGGTAATTGTTACCCATCTACCATATCTTGATGAACAGGGAGACGTAGAGCATGATACAATAGTAAGATTTCCAGGCTACTCTAATACTTTAAAAAAGGCTATTAACAATATCTTAACCGTAAAAAAAGATCTAAATACTTTCGGAAAGGATATTGAACTCGTAGGTGACTTTGTCATTAATGCCCAAACAATAAAATATGCTTTTGAGGTGCACAAATATTGTAGAATGAATAATATAACCTCTTTTTTTGAAAGAATGAGAGTTTCTGATGACCAAAGAAATAAATACCTGATTCCTGATCCTAATGATGTTAAAGAATTATTAATGAAAATCTATGAGTATGATAGAAGAAATTATCCTCATTTAATACTTCCAGCCGATCAAGTTAGTGAGGCTGAGGAATTACTTAAAAAGATAGAGTATTTGATAACTCCAGCATTCACCAATGCATGTACAATGACTCAAACTGGAATACATATCAAATACAATCAGAATGGTTTTGGAGAAGCTATATCTTGTGTGGGACAATCTATTCCGCACGGAAATGTCAAAAGGAATAACTTAAGAGAAATTTTAAAAAATAAAGTAGAATCACGAATATTTTCTGAGCAAAAGGAATTTATTGCAGGTCCATGTGCTGTATGTGAACTTTATCACTTAGTTGGATGTGAGGGGGGATGTAGAGGAAATGCTAATGCCTCCTTTAATTGTGGCAGAGCCTCTGATCCTGAATGCCTGTTTATTAAAGAAGAGTTAAGACTAAACCAAGAAAAGATGGCTCCTGAAAATTGTGATGATTGTCCAGTTAGAGAGTGGGCATCTTGCAGTAGTTATATGGATCAATATCATAAAGAAAATGGTAACTTATCTAAAATAGAAATTTAAAGAAAAAGGTATTTTGTCATTTTAGACAGATCTTCTTCCACAACGCGAAGGTTCCAAAAATATAACTACTATTAATAAATATAAGGAATGTTATAGATAACAGATCTGATGGAAAAAGCCTTAGATCTTATAAAATCTAAGGCTTTTTATTTATCAATATAAATCTTTATTCCTTAACGAAAATAGCGCTTTACTGAAACTATCCTCTTCCTAAAAGTGTGTTTGCAGTTGATAAGTCTGTTACGAGAACGTCAATCCATTTACCTCTTAGCACTGCACGAATGGCTGCTACTTTGTCATCCCCACTTGCAAAGGCGATGATATTTTGTGCTTGTCTTATTTCAAGTGCAGACAACCCAATCATATGGTTTTCTTCTTCATAAAAAATCGGAGTGCCTTTTTCATCAAGGAAAGAGGTACTAATATTTGCTACTGCTCCTTTTTCCCGGGCCTTATCCATATCATCTCTACTAAAATACCCTGATTTTACAATAGTTGAGTCTTTTGAAACTTGTCCAATACCCACTAAAACTGTCGTTGCTTTTTTTCCAAGTTCAATAACCTCGTTAATATTTTGTTCATTCATCATAATATCACGTGCTTGTTGTGAACCAACGATAGCCGGGGCGTTAAGAGTCCAATACTTCGACTTCAATTTTTCACCAAAAGTACGTACATTTTCATTCGCATGCCAATTTGATCCTTCAGCTCCCCATCCACCAATGACTGGAACAAACTGCATATTTTTTCGTGAAAAGTAGTTCAATTCAGCGCCAACATCTGCAAGACTTCTACTAGCCATAATGCCAATGACGTCTTGATCTCTTAAAATAGATTCTAATAGCTGCGCACCTGCTCGAGCAAGATGTTTGTTGAGGAGCTGCTTATCCGCACCAGGAGCATGAACAACAATTGCATTTTTAATCCCGAATGTTTCAATAAGTTCCCGTTCTACCTGATGTTCTTCAGAAAAAGGATTATTAATTGTAATTTGAACAATTCCTTCTGAACGAGCTGCATTTAACATTCGGCTAACTTGTGGTCGAGAAGTTCCTAATTGTTTAGCAATCTCTTGTTGATTTAAACCATCAATATAATATAACGTACTTACTTTAATAAGCATACGTATTCTTTCTTCCATCATATTATACATGTTTTTATTCTCCTTGTTGAACAAATGTTCATGCTTGAAATTTTGTTAATTCAATTGTAAAATACTAGTAGAATGTTTACAACAGGTTATTTTTCAGTAGGAGTAGAGTATAGCAAGAGCCTAGATTAGATGTAAAGCATAGGTAAGTTAATTAAAAATATTTGAGTAAGAAAGGATCATTGATAGATTCTTTACCTATGAAACTAGGTTCTTTCCAACCTCATCTACTACACAACGTAGAAGATGTATTTTGATTCAGAAGGAGGAACCAAGAGATGATTAGTCTAGACGTACCTATGAATGGTAAATTTGGTGAATATGGAGGTAAATTTGTTCCGGAGACATTGATGTATGCATTAAACGAGCTGGAGAAGTCTTTTCATCATTATCGGAACGACCCGGGGTTTATAAATGAAGTAAAAGAACTTCTTCAAGAATATTCAGGAAGACCTACACCTTTATATTATGCAGGGAGATTGACTGAGCACTTAGACGGGGCCAAAATTTATCTTAAACGAGAGGATTTAAATCATACCGGTGCTCATAAAATTAACAATGCCATCGCTCAAGCTTTGTTAGCTAAACGGATGGGTAAAAAGAAAATTATTGCGGAAACAGGAGCTGGTCAACATGGGGTAGCTACAGCTACAGTTTCTGCTCTCTTAGGATTAGAATGTAAAATTTTTATGGGAGAAGAAGATATTAAACGTCAACAACTGAATGTGTATCGGATGCAATTGTTAGGGGCTGAGGTAGTACCTGTTTCTTCTGGTTCTAAAACGTTAAAAGACGCTGGAAATGAAACGCTGCGCTATTGGGTGGAAAATGTAGAAGATACATACTTTTTATTTGGAACTGCTGCAGGACCACATCCGTATCCTGTGATGGTAAGGGATTTTCAACGAATTATTGGAGATGAAACAAAGGAACAAATAGTTACGAAAGAAGGGCGTTTACCGGATACGATTATCGCTTGTGTTGGCGGAGGAAGTAATGCTATTGGTATATTTTATCCGTTCTTAGAAGATACCGATGTTCGCCTAATTGGAGTAGAGGCAGGGGGGAAAGGTATCGAAACAGAAAGGCATGCAGCTTCTCTAACAAAAGGAATTCCAGGTGTGTTTCAAGGATCAATGAGTTATTTAATACAAGACGAATTTGGTCAAGTAAAAGAAGCCTATTCGATTTCCGCAGGACTTGATTATCCAGGAGTAGGACCGGAGCATTCTTACTTAAAAGATGTAGAACGTGTTCAGTATCATTCCGTCACAGACAAAGAAGCGTTACAAGCCGTTGAAGTGTTAAGTCGAGTAGAAGGGATTATTCCTGCCTTAGAGAGTTCTCATGCTGTAGCTGAATGTATAAAAATTGCTCCTACACTTTCTAAAGACCATATTTTGATTGTTAACATTTCAGGAAGAGGAGATAAGGATATGGAATCAATTATGAAACATATAGGAAGTGCGGAAAAATGAATTTAATTGCCCAAACCTTTAATGAATTAAAAAAGAAAAATCAAACTGCCTTTATTCCATTTATTGCTGTTGGTGAGTGTGACCTTCAAACGACGATTGAAATCTTACGTGAGCTACAAAATGCTGGTGCCAGTATAATTGAACTAGGAGTACCTTATTCTGATCCTCTAGCTGATGGGCCTGTTATTCAAAGGGCTGCAAAGAGAGCACTCGAACAGGGAACGACGATATTCGATGTGTTTAACGTAGCAAAGGAAGCAAGAAAGGCGGGTATTCGTGTCCCATTCGTCTTATTTACATATTACAATCCTCTTTTACGAATCGGATTTGATACAGCTTTTTCTTTAATGAAGAAAAGTGGAATTAACGGAGTCATTGTTCCAGATTTACCTGTAGAAGAAAGCGAACCGATATGTTCCTTCTGCGCTACATATCAAATTGGTTTTATTCCTTTAGTAGCACCTACATCCAAGAGCCGAATCGAACAGATTGTGAAACAAGCAACGGGATTTATTTATTGTGTATCGTCTCTTGGTGTGACTGGAGTTCGGAAAGAATTTCATAAGGGGATTGAGGAGTTAATTTCTTCGATAAGAAATTCAACAGATTTACCTATCGCAGTTGGTTTTGGTATATCTAATCGAAAGCAATTTCAAAAAATTTCGGAACTATGTGAGGGAGGAGTAGTAGGCAGTGCGATTGTTCAAGTTATTGAAGACAACCTTCAGCTACTAACAGAGGTGGATAACCGTTCATTAGGACTTAAAGAAATTTATGATTTTGCTAATGATTTTTTAGATTAAAAAATATGGAGAATTAAATTACATTGTCAACTATGTTAAGGAAGGTGTCATTTAATGAAAGTTGGTTTTATTCTTTTTGATCAATTGACAGCTTTAGACTTTATTGGGTTTTACGATGGCATTACACGGTTAAAAACACTAGGATTTAAAAAAGATTTAACTTGGGATCTCTGTGCATTAAGCAATGAAATAAGCGATGATCGTGGAATTACATTTAAAATAAATAAAGTTTCACCCGACCTATCAGAGTATGATTTAATCTTTGTGCCAGGTGGAATGGGTACTGGAGCTTTGCAATATGATACTGAATTCATTAGCTGGTTAAAAACAGCAAAAGGTGTTCCTTATAAAGTTTCTGTGTGTACTGGATCACTTCTCCTAGGAGCAGCTGGCTTCCTAAGGAATATAAAAGCTACTACTCATCCAAATGGATTTGATTTACTAAAGCAATATACAGACAAAGTAGAAAAAGAACGGATTGTTAAAGATTCTAATGTTATTACTGGTGGTGGAGTTGCTACTTCAGTAGATCTAGGACTATATATATGTGAATTAATTGATGGACCAGAAACTGCAACAAAGATTCAAAAACAAATGGATTATCCTTATTATAAAACTGGTATTGTAAATTAGCATTAAAACCAAAAGCTTTCAAAATAAGCTTTTTGGTTATGGTTATCAGAAATCATTTACAAGTTTCAAAAAAACAAGTCTCTCTCCATTGGAGAAAGACTTGTTTTGTATCGTTATAATTTATTTATAGTTAAAAGTTCTGTAGCTGCAGGAACAAAACGAAATGTTGTATCTGTGATTTTAACTACTATGTTTTCATCATTTACAGCTTCTACTAATTTATCTAAATAAGGATATCGTTCATTTTTAAATCCTACTAACGGATAAATTCTAATCATACCGCCTTTTTTAGTTACTCGAATCATTTCTCGAATGCCCTGTAAATGAAACTCAAGGTCAAACTGCTCCTGATAAAGAAATAAGAAATGATTACATAACACAAGCGAAAATGTCTCATCATCAAAAGGTAAATTTGGTAAAGTTCCAGTAATAAAACGTTTTTCTATAGAATTTTCTTTATAGTGATTTAAAAAGAGTTTAAAAGATTCTTCTCTTATCTTATCGTGTTCCTCCAGGCTCTTATAAGAATCCCAAGATAAGAACGAAATATTTTTAGCCAGCTTTTCAGTGGCTTCTTTCATTTCTTTCTGCCCATGCAAGGTCATTTGCTCAACTGTTAAGTTATAAAGAGGGTCTACAGCAACAGCATTATAGCCTCTTTTGTTAGCTTCTGCTACAAATGAAGAAGCTCCAGCTGCAACATCTAAGATTTTTCCTTTTTTAAGGCAATCTTCTTCTAGCAAAAACATTTTTTCGTACTCTCCATAAGACCTACATGTCATAGCTACTCCAACTTGCTCATAAAACTCTGCTTTACTCATCTACACTCAGCTCTCCTCTACTCAACTAAAACTAATGGTTAGAAAAATCTAACAATTATAATTTTACCCTTACTCATTCCTATTTTCAACAGTAACTTGATGTATATCTTATTTATTCTAAGTTAACGTAATATACTTTATCTATTTTTATAATTTTGTTGTATTATAGCTTCCTAAAACTAAAACATCATGGCCGTACGTTTCCAAAATAGCAATAGCTTTGCGTACACTATCTTCTTGCAAACTTAGCTCAGTTTCAATAAAAAAACGGTATGTACCTAATTTTTTCTTAGTTGGGCGAGACTCAATCCAGGTAAGGTTGATAGAGAGTGATGAAAATACATTTAGAATTATTGCTAATAAACCAGGGCGCTCCTCATTAGGCGTTACCACTAACAATGTCTTCTTTCCTTTAGTTAATTTATTTTCATGCTTTCCCACTAAAACAAAACGAGTACAGTTCTCGCCATGATCTTGAATATTACTTTTCGTTACTTGTAAATCAAACATTCTTGCAGCCCACTCAGAACCAATGGCACCTACATCTTTTCTAGCCTGATCACGTAAAGTTTTAGCAGCAGAGGCTGTACTATTAAAATGCTTACTTGTAGCTCTTAGTTCTCGAATGTAGTTTCTACATTGAGCTAGTGCGGGTGGAATAGACCAAACCTCTTCAATTTGATCAGACTCGACACCTTTCATTGTAAGTAAGTGCAAAGAAACAGGGAGAATTACTTCCTCTTCAATAAAGAAATCATCCATTAATAAGCCATCTGCTGTCATATTGATTGTACCTTCAATTGAATTTTCAATTGGTACTAGGCCATTATCAACTCGATGGTCTTTAACAGCATCGAGTACATCTAAAATGGATTCACACATAAGCCATTCCACTTTATTAGATGAAAAATAACGAAATGCAGCTTCTTCTGAAAATGTGCCTTGGGGTCCTAAATATGCAACTTTCAAGTTCAAAACTCCTTCAGTTTTGAACCAAGTATAACCTAAATTTTCTATTGAAAACATATAAAATTACATATTACTCCAATTATCCACAAGGGAAAATGTGTTTCAAAAGATGAATAGAATATATAAAATTATGTGCCATAATGCATTTTATAAGAACCAAAATTGCAGCATTTATTGGTAAGATTCTTGAATTAAACAATATAAAAATACCATTTTGTGTTAAATTTAATTTATGTTATTTAAAATACTTAAGGTGGTTATCTAATGAAAAAAAGATTGGGTTGTTTCCATGCTCATCACTCTAATATTGAACATATCGAAAAAGCTCTAAAACCTTACAACATTGAATTAATTCATTTCGTAGATCCTGGCTTAGATCGTATTAAAATGGATTCTAACTTTACAAAGGATGTAGCACAAAAGAAAATTAAAGATACGTTAGAGTGGATATCAAGTTGCCATGTAGACGCCATTTTGATTACATGTACCTTTTTTACAGCTAATATCGAGCAAGATAAGCTTGCCTACTCAATTCCTATTATTAAAATTGATGATCCTTTATTTCAGTCAATCTGTGAGAAAGGTGAACCTCAAATTTTAGTCTTCACTAATCCAAACACCGTAGAAGGAACAATGAATCAACTAATTAACTTTGCAACTAAACAGAAAAAAAACATTCAAGTTGAACCTTATCTTTTAGAAAACACATTTAATCTTGTTATGGAAGGTAAGAAAGAAGAATATATAGAATCTGTATCAAGTGGATTAAGTCGACTTATAAATAATCACCCTGATAAAATTGTTTCAGCAGCGCAATTATCAATGGTACCTGCAGCAGAAATTATTGAATCAAAAACAGATGCTTACGTTGGAAACCATTTAAAATCATTATCTAATTACTTAGAAGAACTACTAAAACTAAACGTTTATCAATAATCAGTGAAGTGTCCATACTAAAAAATATTATGTACCTCATATACAAAGGTAATTAATATAGTCACTCTTATCGTTATTTATATGTATAAAAGCCTGTAGAATAATAATTCTACAGGCTTTGTCGCTCATAATATTAAGAAAGGTCCTTAGGATAGCTTATTATAGATACCCTTCTGATTAATCTCCATGAACAAGTTTTTATCTTTTACAGCTTGAAAGTCATATTGCTTATATAATCCATGAGCATCTTTTGTTGCTAACAAAATCCTTCGTACCTCTCTAATACTTGGACAATTAATCATAGTTTGAACAAGTAATTTGCCAAGACCTAATCCTCTAAATTCATTAAGTATAAATACATCAGCAAGGTAAGCGAAAGTTGATGAATCTGTAATAATTCTTCCGAATCCAACTTGTTTCGATTTTTCCTTTTCAGGATCTCCCGCAAACACACCAAAACAGATTGAATTTTGAATTGATTTTTCTACTAAACGTAAAGGTATTCCTTTAGACCAGTAAGCTTCCTCATGAAGGTAATTATAAATCAGCTCTACATCTAAATAGTTTTTGTTGCTTGAAATTGTAAAATCATTTTTAACATCGGTACTCATATACAGTCCTCCTAACTAGAAAATGTATTACTTTTCAGAAAATTAATTAGGGTGTTTGTTAAATTTAGGGTATTGATTTTAAATATATATAACCTATATAACTTAATATAATGGATTTTATAGGTAATCATAATAAATAAAAAAGGTAAGCCGTTAATTAAGGCTTACCTTTTTATTAACCTTGTAGTTGTTCGTGAGTCTCTATTTTCTCCTTTTGTGTAACCTTACGAGGTTCAGGCAGTAACAAGTTTAAAATGGCTGCTCCTGCTAAGATTATAATTGAAAGATAAAAAGAAATATTATAACTACCTGTTTCGTTATAAAATAAACCTGGTAAATAAGCGCCCAATGCCGATCCTATTTGATGGCTAAGGAATAACCACCCTAAAATAAAACCAATGGAGTATTCTTTAAAATATTGAGTAGCTAGTAATTGAGTTGGAGCTACAGTTGCAAAGTCAACTAATCCAAATAATACTGCAAAAATAAGCAATAATGCAGAATTATGACTGTACAAGAGAATACAAATAGATATTGCCCTCATTCCATATAAAAGGAATAACATTTTGCGACTACTCCAGCAATCAGCGACAACACCAGATAGTAAGATACCTATAATATTAAACCCAGCAAGTATACTTACGGCAGCACTAGTAACACTTGTTGAGAATCCATGATCATGCGAAAAAGGAATAAGGTGCGTATCCATTAATCCTGTAGTAGTGAAACCACAAATAGCAAAAGGTAAGATTAAAAACCAAAACTCTCTTTTTAGAAAGACATTCCATATTGAAGAGCTTGTGTTTAAAGCTTTTTTTTCGACTGTACTTTCTTCTACGATTTCACCCCCAATAGGAACTAAACCTTTCTCTTTAGGATGGTTCCGTAAAAATAAAAGGACGATAGGAAAGACAATAAGCACTAAAAAGGCGCCTAATATAACAACGGTCATTTTCCAGTTAAGCCAATGAATTAACATGAGCGATCCTGGGACAAGAAGCATTTGTCCAGCACCAAAACCAGCTTCCATAATTCCAAGCGCAAGTCCACGTTTTTCGTTAAACCAATTGGTCACAACCACTGTTGCGGCTACATTGGAGGCTCCTCCCACGCCGAGAGAAACCATAATTCCGTAAAGAAAGAATAATTGCCAAGGATGAGTTACAAAAGAGGTGAGAAAAATACTTATCCCTACTAGAAAAGTGCTAAAAGATAAAATGAGCCGAGCACCTAATTTATCTACGAGCCTTCCAACGAGTGGTTGAGACAGCCCATAAGTAATAAAACTCAATGTTGAAATAAGAGAAATGGTCCCTCTATCCATTGAGAAATCTGTTTCCCAAGGCTCAACAAAAGCTCCAAATGAAAGACGAACACCTTGAACGGCTAAAAAGGTCAAAAATGTAACAAAAACAATAATCCAAGCGTAATGAAATGTTCTTTTCATATATTCCCCTCAACTAAAAGTGATTATTTTTTTCTTAGCTCTAAATCCCAGCGTTCTTCTATTAAAGTAGCTCCCCACAAGGATTTTTTCTCTTGAACTTCCATTATTTCAAACCCAAACTTTTTATATAGTGGTCTAGCTGTCACCATATCACTAACGGACCAAAGAAAAAGGCGTTCATAATCATGTTCTTTACAGTATTGAACTAGAGAGTTAATAAGTTGACTCCCTATTCCTTTTTTGTGAAATGACGGATTTACTAAGAACCACCTTAACTGTCCTACCTTATTGCCATCATTCACTAAGCCAATACAGCCTGCAAACTCTCGATTTATTTCTGCTATCCAGATTCTTTCTATATCAGCATTAAAGGTCTCCTGAAGATACGATAAAAAGCTGTTATCCCATTTATGTACTTGATTATAAAATAACCATTGTTGTTCAATCATGTTGTTAATATCATCAGAAGTATAATAGCTTCTAACAGAAACAGCTTCTTCGTCTTTTTCTTTAAATGAAGTCGAAAGAATTTCTTGTATGGTATTCATTGAGGCTACAAGCTTTTGTTGTTGGGTATAATCTAAATTTTTAAGAATATATTCCACCTGCTGGTTCGCCTTCTTTTCCAACTCTTTATAAATTAATTCCCCATGCTCTGTTACATACAAAAAATGATTACGTCCATCTTCTTTACACTTTTGTTTATAAACCATCTTTTCTTTTTCGAATTTTTTGATAATTCTACTTACATAACCACCATCTAAATCCAACTTTTCCTGAATGTTTTTAGCCATACAATTGCTAGTGTTATAAATTTCAAATAAAATACGAGTTTCTGTTAAAGAAAAAGGGCTGTCATAGATATGTTCATTTAAAAAGCCTAAAACATCTGTATAAAACCGGTTGAATTTTCGGAACTCAAGACCACACTCACTCTGTACATTGATCATATTCACACCTCTTCAAAGTCTAATAAATTATTACATACGTAATTATTTACCAATTCTAACCTCAACACTTGCCTGAGTCAACTATTATTCTTAGATTTTATCCTTAAAAATGAATGCGATATATAGATTTAGTTAACATCTTGTACTTTCTAGGCAACAGTAAAAAGAAGTCTCCCATTGAGACTTCTTTTTACTACTGTCTATATTAAACATTAGGTTACCAAAGTCCCTTTATTCTATATAGGATAGAGAAGATTTGGTTCCTGTAATTCGTTTTATGGTAACTAACTTAAAGGATAAGAACAACGAAAAAGGCCATCTAATGGTTGCAAATTAGATGGCCTTTTAAAAGTTGTCTTTTGTTTTCTAGAATATAACATATTTTTAAAAGAAGTTTCAATTGTAAGAAGCTTCTTTTAAAAATAAATAGAATAGGAAAGTTAATGCCTCTCAGCATTGTAAGTAGTTTATCCAAAAGATATTCTGTTAACACGCTTAGACCTGGGATAAATACATATTGAAAACGAAGCATTTAGTTGAAAGGACTTATAAACTGTGTCAATTGGGATTTGGGCTGTCCTCCAATTTTGCTTTTCAGTATCTTTCCATTTTTAAACAAGATAATGGTTGGAAATACGTCTACAGGGAATTTGTCTACTACTTTTTTTTCCTCATTCACATTAATTTCTACAAATTTAATATCTTTTTTACTATTTTTCTCTATAGACTCTAAGTTTGCTCGAGTTGCTTGGCACTCTTCTGTCTGTGGATTAGAAAAATAAGCTAAGGTTATGCCTTCCTTAATTAATGAGAAAAAATTATCTTTTGTCCCTCTTAAAATAGTCATTACAATCCTCCAAATCATCTTTTCGTAATAAAGGCTTTAACTATGTTTTATTCGTTGTCTTGCTAATCATTCGCAGTATAAGAACTTAAATAGATATAGTGTTTTCTAGGTGACAGATACCTGAAAAATACGTATAATAAGGGAGAATGTTAACCTTAACCAAGTACATTCATTCAGACTAGGAGAAGTCTTTCTCAATTGAGAAAGGCTTTTTCGTTTTTGAAAAATTTTGATATCTAGAAAAACTACCTAGTAGTTGCAATTTGTAGCTCATTAGAGAATTTGTCTTTGGATACAAATGATAACATGTTTTATTCATATACTTCAAACGCTCTGCCCCACTAGTTTAAACACAAAAACTATCCCTGTCCAACTATGGATCCATTAACAGGTCTAAAAAGGTACACCTTTTTAGACTATAGGAAAACTAATGACAAAACGTCTACTTACTTTACTAAATAAACCTTATTATACGCACAAAAAGTAATTAACCTTTTTATGCGTTATAAGGTTACGTAAGCTCAGATTAGCTTCTCATTTTCTCTTATAAATCACAATTAGAACAATCTTGATTGTTCAGGAATAGACGCAAAAGCTTATCAAGACCAAATCGTAAAAAGTCATAAAAAAATAGATAGTGATACATATTAGTCATGTATAATATGTGTCACCATTTTACTTCTTGTTCAACAAACGCGCCCTTTATTAGAACAACTGTTTTTTAATAATTTTAGGTAAACCATCTTTATCGTTTGACAAAGGCTAAATTTGCCATTATCATCAACTCAAACTTATTTACAGGGAGAGGTTAAGATGAAAATTTATGTTGATGCCGATGCTTGTCCAGTAAAAGATATCATTATCTCTGAAGGTACGAATGCTGAAATTCCTGTTATCCTTGTCACTAGTTTTTCTCATTTTTCTAATGCGGAACAACCATCAGGAGTGGAAACCATTTATGTTGATTCTGGAGCAGATGCTGCGGATTATCGTATTATGAGGTTAGTAGAAAAAGGAGATATAATCGTTACGCAAGATTATGGTCTTGCTTCGCTAGGTTTAGCAAAAGGGTGTGCGGTACTTCACCATAATGGGTCTAGCTATACAAATGAAAACATTGACCAATTATTACAAACACGTTATTTGAGTGCAATGGCTCGAAAAAGCGGAAAGCGTACAAAGGGGCCAAAACCATTTACATCAGAAGATAAGGAGAAATTTAAGGGGCTTTTTAAAAGAGCGATTTCACGTTAAAAAAGAATCATCCATTGTTAAGAAAAACCTAGAAAAATAAATTGTCCAAATATTAAACTAACCTGCTCCGTTAGCTTAAGTACATTTCTTAACAATCTTCTCTATCTACTTCAACAAAATTCACCTAATTCGCTCATTAAGTGTTATTCCACAAAAGGGCCCTTAACAAAAAAGAAAGAGCACAATTCTTGTTAACATAATGTCTCTTTACGGAGATAAGAAAGCAAAAGAACCCTTGGGGCGGTAGGCTTCCACCAAGGATTTTTTACCCGAATCATGCAACTTTTTATGCATCGTTGATATGACTATGTTCTTTGGATAGTTGAAAGAAACAAGAACGTATAAAAAGTGCACCTTTTATACATATGCTTATACGGAAAAATATAGTATCTCCAGCAAAAATGTGCTATTGTTTATTTGCAGTTATTTCTTTCATATTCACCTACGTGTGAACCCTATTAAAAGCAACCTCGCTTGCCAATGCCGAGGTTGCTTTTTATTTTGTTAACGATAATAATGACTTTCACATCGTATAATAGATTTAAATATTTTGTCCGTAAAAGTATATTTTTCATTTAAATAGACGTTTTTTGAATCATTTTTTCATCGTCTAAAAAGGTGTACCTTTATAAACTCTAGAGAGTTATAGAAAAATTCGTAATTTGTCGTCAATAACAGTAAATAGTAAAACCTTAATAATATATAAAATAATTTATCATTTACCTAACTAATAGAAAAACTTAAATAAAGTTATTTTTCAAGAGAATGTTCAACTATAACATTTATTTTTAAAGATATATGTATATGAATCTACAAATCTGGCTACACTAATAACGTATTCCCCCTATTCCAATAAATTTGAAAATCCTTTGCCTACTTAGGCAAAGGGTTCTTTTTTTAGTAAGTGTAATTTATTAAAAGTAAGTTTACGTAATGGATTTTCTAACAACAAATAAAACAGCCTAAACATTGGTAGGCTGCTTTATTTTTAATTATTTACCTGTTTCTGCGAAACGTTGAATACGTTCACTGATTTCGTCACGTACACGTTGGAAAAATGCCCATTTCTCTTCATCTGTTCCTTCTGCTTTTGCAGGATCATCAAATCCCCAGTGCTCACGCTTTACGTGAGGAGGTGTTACTGGGCAGTGATCTGCTGCATGACCACATAAAGTGACGACTAAATCTGCGTTATTTAAAATTTCAGGATTAATAACATCAGATGTTTGATTTGAAATATCAACGCCAGCTTCTTTCATTGCTTTTACAGCGTTAGGATTTAATCCATGAGCTTCTAATCCTGCACTACGTACATCCCATTCATCGTTACTTAGATATTTTTTTGCCCATCCTTCTGCCATTTGGCTACGGCAAGAGTTACCTGTACATAAGAAATAAAGTGTTTTTTTAGACATATGTAAAGTCTCCTTCATGAAGTGTTATGAAATAATTAATAACCAAATATATAAACCAACAAGCGTAATAAACAGTGTTGGAATGGTTAAGATAATTCCTGTTTTAAAGTAAGTTCCCCAGGAAATTTTGACCCCTTTTGTCGAAAGAACATGAAGCCATAAGAGAGTAGCAAGGGAACCAATTGGTGTAATTTTTGGACCTAAATCTGAACCAATGACATTTGCATAAATCAAAGCTTCTTTTATTGTTCCTGTTGCATGAGTTGCATCAATGGCTAGCGCATCAATCATCACCGTTGGCATGTTGTTCATAATCGATGAAAGAATGGCTGCAATGAATCCCATGCCAATAGTTGCTGCAAACAATCCATGGTCAGCAGTTACTTGAATTAGGCCTGCTAATACTTCGGTTAGCCCAACATTACGCAATCCATAGACAACGACATACATACCAATAGAAAAGAAAACAATCGCCCAAGGAGCTCCTTGCAATACTTTTTTCGTTTGAACTACCGAGCTTTGTCTTGCTATTCCTAAGAAGAAAATAGCGATGATGCCTGCGATAATAGAAACCGGAATATCAAAAAATTCACCAATAAAGTAGCCAAGAACTAAAATAATTAAGACAATTCCTGATAAACGAAACACTTTCTCATCTTTAATAGCCTCAATTGGTTTCTGTAAATCATCTAAATTGTATTTTTTAGGGATGCTTTTACGAAAATACAAATATAAGACGGTAATACTGGCCAGAAGGGAGAATAAATCCGGCACAATCATGCGTGATGCAAACTCTGAAAAACGAATACCAAAGAAATCAGCTGATACAATATTCACTAAGTTACTTACCACCAGTGGAAGAGACGTTGTATCAGCAATAAATCCACTTGCGATAATAAATGGAAAGACCATTTTGTCTTCAAATTTCAATGCTCGTACCATGGCAAGTACGATAGGTGTTAAAATCAAGGCTGCTCCATCGTTAGCAAACAATGCTGCTACAACTGCACCTAGAAGAGAAACATAAACAAACATTCGAATGCCATTTCCTCCTGCAGCTCGTGCCATATGTAAAGCTGCCCACTCAAAAAATCCAATTTCATCTAAAATTAAGGAAATAATAATAACTGCAATAAACGTCAATGTTGCATTCCATACGATCCCTGTTACATCAAGAACATCATGGAAATCAACAACACCTGCTAAAAGAGCTAAAACTGCGCCTCCACATGCTGACCAACCAATAGACAAGTTCTTTGGTTGCCAAATGACAAAAATCAATGTCACTAAGAAGATGAGGGAAGCTAATATAACTGATACCACTTTATAAACCTCCTACTATTAGCAACAACTAATACGTAATCCTTGTTTTTCGAGTTCCTTTAAACGTTCATCTTCGCTTGGTAAAGATTCAAGTATATCAAGGACAAACTGATAATATTTGTTTTCTTTATTTAATGAATAGAAAATCCATTTTCCTTTTCGTTTTTCCCTTATAAGTTCAATATCCTTTAATTTACGTAAGTGTTGGCTAATAGATGGTTGACTGGCCTTATAGATTTCAACTAGTTCACAAACACAGCACTCGTTGTTCTGTAATAACTTCATCATAGACAATCTTGTCTTATCTCCGAGTAATTTCAGTATCTGTGCTGCCTTCTCCACTTCCACCTGCGCTTTTACATTCATCCTGACTCACCTCCTTGTTTTCAGAAATAATTATATAAGTATTTTGTTATATGTTCAACAAAAATATACACTTAAAGTATTAATCAAAAAAAATTGATTAATCTCTTGATTTATATAAGTTTTCCCGATATGATGAATACATCAAAAAAAATTGATTAATAAGAAATGAGGGTTATAACAGTGAGAGTCAACAACTCTGGAAACTTATCTGTTAAGTACTTTCAATCGTATTTTCATTTAGTTATGAATACTCAAGGTATGAATCATAAGAAAGCAAGAAACCTTATTTTTCAGCGCTTTTTCCATCACTATCCTATGTTAAGAGGGAAGACCACGTACATCAACTTTGAAAAAGCATACAAAAGCCTTGAATTTTAAATCAAAAAAAATTGATTAAGGAGAATGACGGTGGAAAAAGTCAACGAGGTAAAGCAAACATTTAAGCAATATGAAAAAAAATTTAAAGCTCTTGCCGATCAAAAAAGATTAGAAATTATGTATGAGCTTTGTCAGCGAGGGCAGACATGCGTATGTGATTTAACTGAGTTCTTTGGAATGTCTCAATCTAAGCTCTCATACCACTTGAAAATTTTATTAGATGCAAATCTCATTGTTAAAGAAACAAAAGGAACATGGAGCTATTACGATCTAAATGATAAAGAAGTGAATCATATTCTTTCTGAAGAGCTTTGTTGTTTATTTAGAAAAGATACGAGTAAAAGCTGTTCATGCTCTTAATTTAATGAATTCAAAATAATAGTGTCTATAAGACCAAGGAGGAAGTTTAAATGAAATATGTTCATGTAGGAATTAATGTAACCAATCTAGAGGCATCCATTGAATTTTATCAAAAAGTATTTGGTGCTAGCCCTGTAAAGGTTAAAGAGGATTATGCAAAATTCTTATTAGATGAACCAGGATTAAACTTCACATTAAATGTACGTGACGAGGTAAAAGGAAACCAAGTTAATCATTTTGGCTTCCAAGTAGATACTCAGGAAGAAATATCTTCTCATAAAACACGATTAGAAAAAGAGGGCTTCTTTGCTCGTGAAGAAATGGATACGACTTGTTGCTATGCTGTGCAAGATAAATTCTGGGTAACAGATCCTGACGGAAACGAATGGGAATTCTTCTATACAAAATCAGATAGTGAAGTTCATAAGATTGAGGAAAACGTTGGGCCAAGTGAAAAATCACCTTCAAGTAATTCATGTTGTTAATCCTTAATTAAAGAATACAACTCTTATTTGAGAGGATTATAAATTCTATTTTTGAGCAAACTACTCAAGACGCCGTGAGGCATCTACGGACTTTCTTATTCGAATTTTACACAGAAAACTTCCTTAACGCATTGGGGAAGTTTTTCTGTTTTTAAGCTGTATATGATATACAACCTTAGTTACCATAAAACCTTTTATAAGAAGTAATTATGTTGTTGTAAAAGGCATACAACAGTTGCTTGTAACATCTACTAATCATGGATTACCCAATCATAAAAAATTAATGTCAAACTCTTTAAGAAGTTAAATCAAAAAAAGCTACTATGTGAAGTAGCTTTTTTTGATTTATATTAATTGTGTTAAGAATATACTATTGATAGCATCCCTATTGATTTAACTTACAATTTGTTTATTAGATTTTTGTTCTTCAGTCCATGCTTCTAACTTTTCGCGACCAGGTAAATGTGAAATACTATCTGCCTGAAACACAGGGTCTCGTCCTTGCTTTTTTTGAGCTACATAATCTTTCAGTACAGCCTTAGCTACTTTGGATAATCGAGTAATTGCATATAGGTTAATTAGAACCATTAATCCCATAAAGATATCTGCAAGAGACCATACCAATTCTGCACTATATAATGCTCCAAATAACACCATCAGGATAACAGCAACACGGTATAATAAGACTGCTTTCTTACTATGCTTCATAAAACTAATATTTGATTCACCATAGTAATAGTTACCCATTATCGTACTCAGCGCAAATAAAAATACTGAAATAGATACGAATGTTGCTGCAAAGCCACCAATTCCCGTCCGTAGAGATTCTTGTGTTAATGGAATACCTGTTAAATCTGATGTTTGATATTCGCCTGAAACTAAAACAATCATTACAGTAGATGAACAGATTATAAATGTATCTAAAATAACGCCTAAAGCTTGAATAAATCCTTGTTTTGCGGGATGAGTAACGTCTGCAGCTGCAGCTGCATTCGGAGCAGAACCCATACCGGCTTCGTTAGAAAATAATCCACGACGGATACCATGAAGTACAGCAGCACCCATTACACCACTAAATAGTTGTTTAAATGAAAACAAACCTTCTGAAAAGATTGCACTAAAAACATTTGGTAATACTTCATAATTTGCAATCATCATCCACACGGATAATAAGATATAAGCACCGGCTTTAATAGGAACCAAAACGGTAGAAAATTTCGCTACTGAATGAACACCACCGAATATAATTAGAGCAGTAATAATGGTAAGTATAACACCGGTTAAGGTATTGTTTATTCCAAATTCATTCTCAACTGAAGCAGCAATGGTATTAGCTTGCACAGCATTAAAAATAAGGCCAAAGGATAGAGTAATTAATATGCTAAATGCAATACCAAGTTTTCTATTTCCTAAACCTTTCTCCATATAGTAAGCAGGTCCACCTCGCCAAGCATCGCCATCTTTAACCTTATAAACCTGGGCTAATGTACTTTCTACAAAAGCTGAAGCAGATCCAATTAATGCTATAATCCACATCCAAAATACTGCACCAGGTCCTCCTAGTGCTACTGCTGTAGCAACACCGGCAATATTACCTGTACCAATACGAGCAGCCATTCCAATCATAAATGCTTGTAATGAAGAAACACTTTTTTTATCTTTATCTTTGTTTTTTCGTCCATCCCACAATAAACGAATCATTTCAGGAAAGAACCTTATTTGTAAAAAACCAAAATTAATAGATAAAAATAGTCCAATTGCAACTAAGATTATAACAATTAATTTAGCCCATAAATAATCATTAATAAGTGTAACGATTTCTGTCATGGTTTTGTCTCCTTGTTGTAAAAATTTTTCGACTATAAAGGTTATAAGTTAATTTATATTTTTTTGCAAACTAGAAAAAATTTGGTGGTTATAAAAAGGAAGATCAACAATTTAAAGAATCCTTTTATTCTCAATATCTCGTAAGTTAGCTTTGTTAGAAGTGTTTTTTAAATCTTTATCAAACCGATATCCTCCCATTCCGGTTCCTTATAACGAAGGGGTTATATTAGATATTGCCAGTCTGCATAGCTTCAATAGAAGTTGATACGTCAGTGTAACTTGAAAAGGTGAGAATGCTCCTAAGTCATTACTGATAAAATAAGATCAACTTTTTTTCTGTATTTAGTTTAGAAATCTCTCCAATGAAGTGTGATTAACAAAAATACAAACTGTTATTAAGCGCTTTCATTTTCACTATCAAGATCTTATCTTTAATTTATATTATGAACTATGTAATCCGACAGGAAGTGACATAAAATTATAACTTTTCCGAATTAATAGTTAAATATAAAATTAGAGTATATAAATAATCTGATAAGAAAGTAGACCCTATATTACCTCCGGAGTTGCGTTAATTCAACAAGCAAGTCAAAAAGCCGGTTTTTACACTGGCTTTTTTCTTTAATAAAAGAGAAACACTATTGTTTGCAATGCCATTTGATTAAAAATCAACTATGAAATTTAACAGAGTCTTTTTATAAAATAATTAGTATTCACACTCTAAGTAGAAAATAAATAACATTCCAATAGTTTATAAAAAAGTATTTTATACATCTATTTGAAGAGTAATAATTAACTTACTTCAGAAAAAATACTTCAATAACTATTTATCTTGTAGAAAAACTGCGTATTTGATTACTTGACCCTTTTTACATCAGAAGTCTCTTATAGTGTGTTTGACTTCTTAAAGTAACATTTTTAGTTAGATTCATCGCAGATTACTTCTTATTTTTGTCTAGTTCTTTCTTCTTTTTCGATCTTTATAGAGATCCATTTTTTTACTTTTTCCAATCGGGAGTTAAATGCCCTTTGATATAAACCAGTTAATTGATATTCAAAGAAATGCTTTACTTTTATCTTTATAAACGCCTCAGTGTAGGAGGAAAAACCAAGTTGTTGAAAGAGAAACCATTCCATTACCTCTTCTATGTATACAGGTTCTTTCCAACAATTCATCACTACATTATTAAATTGCCAGGGCTTAAAGACGCCAGGATAAACAGCATCGATAACTTTGAATGGAGACTGAGCAAAAATATCAAAGATTCCCCCTAAACGATATTTCTTAAAGAAATGATGATTAATAATAGAAGGTATTTCATCAAGGGGGATACCTGCTTCAACCTCTATGGCATATTGAACTGCTTGAATTGCTCTCTTTCTTCCTGCTTTCCCATTCCAATATTTACTTGGTACTTGATGAAAGTCCAAAGGTTTGAATCTATCTGGGTAGGC
This sequence comes from Priestia sp. YIM B13490, assembly GCF_042787735.1. Classification (NCBI taxonomy): domain Bacteria; kingdom Bacillati; phylum Bacillota; class Bacilli; order Caryophanales; family Bacillaceae; genus Priestia; species Priestia sp. YIM B13490. The sequence continues at coordinate 31,911 of NZ_JBHZOT010000012.1, read as the reverse complement.
ATTGTTAATTACATCATAATAATTCCAACTATGTAGATTTGCTGGAGGTCTTAAACGGTGAGACCATAGAGTACTTGCTTTTACTTTCAAGGGAATGTCATTAACTTTAATAGATAATCGCTCTTCTAATAAATGCCGTGTCATATATGCTAGATATTTCTTTCCTTCTTCCCCTATAAAAAAACCATCAGGAAACCGTCTTCTTTTTCCTTCTAAAGCTTCACTATACATCTCAATCACTTGTTCTCGATTCATTAGTATATGATTAAACCCCTATCTAAAAATAATCTTCTCATTATTATGGTTAAAAACAGAATAACTATACGATATAAAAAGGTTCATGGCACTTTGAAAAATATTTATTTTGGAATAAATTTCCTTTGTATAAGAAATATAGAGGAGAATAATACTACCTGGTAAATAAAAGAATTTTAAGTAAATAACGATTACGGACACTTATTTTTAGAATTGCTTTGATATAGACATAAATAGGGTGATTAGTATGTGAAAATCAATTGTTTCCTATCTTCCAGCATGGCCAGTTTTTATACCAGCGTTTATCGTGTTTGTCATCCCGTATATAATCTACAAATTATTTAGTGGGATTCGTAACTCAGAGGAAGAGTGATGAGAATGAAAAAATGGAAATCGCAAATTAAAAAAGTAGGAAACTATACTAAAGAAAATGAAAACAAACAGGAATCTGCTTCTCGGGATTCAACTAATCAGTTTACGGATGATTTCACTTTAAATCTAGAATTCATTAGAAAAGAAATTGGTCATAACTGGGACGTTCATTTTCGGGATTTTATTATAGGACGTACCGGTATTCAGGCATGTATTATTTTTGTAGAAGGACTATCCGATAAAGATCTTATTGATAAACATATTATGACATCATTAATGGCTGATTTTTCAGTAGAATATCAACAGGAACAGTCGTATGTAGAAGAAAGCCTGTCAAATGAATTTATAAAAAAACAAGTGTTATCGATCAGTGGTGTGGAAGAGGTTCGCTCAATTAAAGAGTTAGTACCAAAAGTCTTAACCGGTTCTACGGCGCTTTTAATTGATGGATTATCACATGCATTCATTCTTGGTACAACCAAATTAAAAACAAGGACGATTGAAGAACCAGTATCAGAAGCATTAGTGAGAGGTCCACGAGTAGGATTCACTGAATCTTTAGGTGATAACACATCTCTTTTAAGAGGGAACGGGGAGATTGAGAATTTGTCACTAGTAAAATTCCAAGTAGGAAAACGCTCCAAAAAAGACCTAGTTGTTGCTTACATAACCGGGATTGTTGATCCAGAATTAGTAAAAGAGGTAGAAAAGCGAATTAAGAAAATTGATCTTGATAATGTGCCAGAGTCAGGGTATGTCGAACAACTCATTGAAGATAATTACCTTAGCCCATTTCCACAGGTGCAGAATACCGAGCGTCCTGACCGTGTAATTGCTGCCTTAATGGAAGGTCGGGTAGCCATCTTATTAGACGGGACACCTTTTGCTTTGATTGCTCCGGTTACATTTAGCATGATGTTACAGTCCCCAGAAGATTATTATGAAAGGTGGATTCCCGGTACATTCATTCGTTTCCTTCGTTATATCGCAGTGGTTCTTTCTCTTTTTACGCCGGCTTTGTATATTGCTTTTATCTCGTTTCATCCAGGATTAATTCCGACTAAGTTAGCTATTTCTATTATAGGATCGAGGTCTGGTGTTCCATATCCAGCCCTTATCGAAGCTTTATTTATGGAACTATCCATCGAAATTTTGAGAGAAGCAGGACTTCGGTTACCTAAGCCAATTGGTCCAGCAATGGGAATTGTCGGTGGATTAATCATTGGAGAAGCTGCTGTGCAGGCAGGGATTGTGAGTCCCATTTTGGTAATTGTAGTAGCGATAACGGCGATTTCATCGTTTTCTATTCCCCAATATAGTGTAGGGATCACATTGCGTATTCTTCGCTTCCCAGTCATGCTTTGTGCTGCCATTCTTGGGTTATATGGTGTCATCTTATTTTTCCTTTTCATGATGAGCCATTTGGTGAAACTAAAAAGTTTTGGCGTCCCTTATATGAGTCCAGCTGTTCCTTATCGTTTAAGTGAATGGAAGGACTTGATGGTCCGTATGCCTCTGATGATGATGAAACGACGTCCAAAGATGATGCACACCAAAGATCCTCTACGAAAAGGGTAGCTTATGATGGAAGGAAGTGAACCGTTAGAAATGTTCAATTCAAACGATCGTATTACGACGCCTCAAACAACTATTATTGTTACCAATTTTATACTTGGAACCGGGATTCTCACCCTGCCCCGGGCAGCTGCGGAACAAGTGAAAACACCAGATGTTTGGCTAACTGTTATTTTAGGAGGAATAGTCACTATGATAGCAGGCCTAATCATAGTGAAATTAAGTCAACGATTTCCTGAAAAAACCTTTTATCAATACAGTCAAGAAATTGTAGGGAAATGGATAAGCAAGTTACTTGGTTTTCTCATGGTAGGGTATTTTATGGTGCTTGGTGGTTTTCATGCTCGTTCATTGGCAGAAGTAACCGGGTATCTATTGTTGGAAGGAACCCCCAAATGGGCTATTATTATGCCCTTTATGTGGGCAAGTCTCTACCTAATTAGAGGGGGAATCAATCCAATTGCCCGTATATTTGAGATTATATTACCTATTACCGTTATTCTTTTTTTGCTCGTAGCTTTTATGAGTATTAAAATATTCGAAATAGATAATTTGCGCCCAGTACTAGGGTCGGGGATCACACCAGTGTTAAAAGGGATAAAGACAACGGCTCTTGCGTTCACAGGTCCTGAAATCATGCTTTTAATAGTGGCTTTTATGAAAGAACCACAAAAAGCAGGGAAAGCTGTGCTAGTTGGAATTACAATTCCTTTGTTCATTTATGTGATTACTGTCGTAATGGTTATCGGAGCATTATCGGTCGATGGAGTCGTTACGAGAACATGGCCAACACTTGATTTGATACGGAGTTTTGAGCTGACTGGTTTGATTTTTGAACGATTTGATTCCTTGTTGCTGGTGGTATGGATTATGCAAATGTTTACTTCTTTTAATGTTAACCATTACGCTGCTTCATTAGGACTGTCTCAGCTTTTTAAAAAAAATATCCATCCATTTATGTATGGCGTGCTTCCGGTTATTTATCTTATTTCCATGATCCCTAGAAATATCAATGATGTATTTAAATTAGGAGATATGGTTGGCAACGCTGCCCTGATTTTATTTGGCTTTTTGCCACTGCTTCTTCTCATCATTTCAAAAGTAAAGGGGAGAAAGTATGAGACAAGCCTCTAATCACGTGCAGTTCTTATCGGTTTTGCTTTCTGTTCTTTTGCTCTTTCCTCTTACGGGCTGTTGGAGTAGTCATGAAATTGAAGAGCAAAGTTTAGGGGTAGGTGTGGCATATGATAAAGCTAAGGAATCCATAATTGAAAAAGAATTGGATGAACAAGGAGAGTCGTATGTCAAAAAAAATCTGATTACGTCAACTTATCAACTTATCACTCCCCAAGTGGCAAGTTCAACAACTAAACAAGGAGGGCCCCAACAGAAATCTTATATGAATATATCTGAAACAGGCGATTCTACTTTTCAAATGGTTCGGGAATTATCTTTGAGAAGTGATACTCCTTTAACCAGTTACCATATGAAAGTGATGGTTATCGGTGAGGCCCTTGCACGATCGTATAGTTTGGAACAATTAGTGGATCAAAATCTTCGTGATAATGATTTTAGACCAAGTTGTCTTGTGCTTATTAGTAAAGGAAGAGCCAGCGACACACTAGAATCAAAAACAGCAGGAGAGATCCCAGCTTTTCATCTATATGGAATGATAGACAATACCTATCGAACAACGAGAATCTTACCTCCTATGTCTCTTATTAAATTAGAGAGCAAGATCCAATCAAGGTCTAGTTTTCTGTTGCAAAATGTATTATCAGCAAATGGCGAAATCAAATTTGCGGGCGCTGCCGTGATTAAAGGGAAGACAGGCAAAATGATCGGTTTTTTGAATGAAGAAGAACTAGAAGGTGTGACCTGGATCACAGGGAAAGGGAAAGGTGGCCTAGTGAAAAGTTTCGATAAAAAGACCGGTCAGCTGATCGTATATGAAATAGAGTCTATGAAAAGTCATATTAAACCCCATGTTAAAGGAAATAACATCTCTTTTGATGTACACATTGAATCAGAGGGAAGACTATCTGAGAATGGGGTGGTCTCAGGAAATCCTTTAAAAAATCAATTTTTACAGCAGGCACAAAAAACGTCAGAAAAAGAAGTAAAGCACTTGGTGAGAAACGTAGTAGAAAAAATGCAAGAAGAATATAAAGTTGATGTTGCAGGATTCGGAAATCGATTGAGAATTACGCATCCTAGAGTATGGATGAGGGTCAAAGATAATTGGGATCAAACGTTTAGTGAGGTACCGATTAACTATGATGTGAAATTAACGATTAAAGATTATGGAACATCAGGATATAACAAGTGATCCCTTCAAGTTTAACTTTGCTTGTTTTAATGTCAAAAATGAAAGAAATCTCAAAGGAATAACCTTTGAGATTTCTAAAAAATATTCACCATATACTTATTTAAGAGCTTCTTTTAATTCTTTTCCGGGTTTAAACGCAGGAACTTTTGAAGCTGGAATCATCATTTCTTCACCTGTTTGAGGATTACGTCCTGTACGAGCTGCACGTTCACGTACTTCAAATGTGCCAAATCCAATCAATTGAATTTTTTCTTCATTAGCAAGTGTATTAGAAATCGTTTCAAACAACGCATCTACAGCTTTTTTGGTATCTTGTTTTGTTAGTTCTGATTTTGTGGCAACTGCATCGATTAATTCAGCTTTTTTCATATGTGAATACCTCATTTCTTACTGTATATATAATATGTATGTGTAAAACATATCATAGTCTTTATAAAATGTTCAAACATAAGCACTCATTTGAGGATTTAAAAGGTTGTCTAATAAACTAGATGCTGAGATTTGCGTGGTGGCGAAATGAACTTCGTTCAAGACAGATAATGAGTCATACGCTGCTAAATCTCTCATCATATTGTAAAAAACTAAATGTATATCAAGTTATAAAACTGGAAAGATTAATAACTGACTCTACCTTTGTTAAATAAGCATGGATCTTACTATTTAAGATCCATGCTTATTTTATGATGAGTTTCTTCTATATTAATAGGTAGACGTATCATTATTCTCTATAAAGACAATCACGCATATGACTCCTATTAGCTGCAACCACGAACCTTGATTTTCTTTCTTTGCATTCAGGAGAGATTTCGATATCGCCACAATAAGGGCAAATGAGGTATCCTCTGGACTGCATATGATTCGAGCTAATTATCTCTTCTGGTTTAAAAACGTCCATTCTTATTCCATAATGAGTACAGGCAACTTTTTTTATGCTTATCATAGGATTTCTTCCTCCTTCTTATTGTGTATTGGTTCATTTTTAGTATATAAGATAGATATGGATAATTTAATCTTTTTAGTTAACTCGGCTTAAAAATTCAGAAAATTAAATTTTCAAGGAGTTGTTGAATAAGAGGGTTAAGGATAACTTCCACTTGTATACCTTAAGGTACGCATCTCTATCAAAACGCACATCAAAATAAAAATAATAGACATTAGATAATTTTAAAATAACTTATTAAATAAATTATTAATAAGTTTCATTTTCAAATATAGATAATATCTATTGTTATGTTATTAACAAATGTAACAATTAACGTACTTTATTAAAAATAATGTTAACTGTTACACACCTTGTAGAAAAACCCACAATTTGTCGTCAGTTAGAGTAAATAATACAACTTTAATTTTTGTAAGTTAGTTTATTCATTTACTCCTTGTTATAAAATAATTTTATATTGTATTTTTGGTAGATATTATATTATTTAAGATATATTAATATTAAATATTTTTTATTTGATTATTATAAATAAAACAATTTCTTAAAAGGTGAGTAGAAAATAGATTGATATATTAACAGCAGTAAAATTGACTATTTTCCGCAACTTCGATTGAAGTTAAAACTAATCAATTTAACAAGATGCTCTATTATTTACTTAACGTAATGTAAGTTAACAGCATAAATAGAAAGGCACTAGTTCAAGACTAGTGCCTTTCTATTTATTTTAATTATAAATTAGTTCATTTTTCTTTGATGACTTTACTAAGCAATCGGTGTACCATTTTTAACAAACTCACTAGGCCTTAATAGGACTACATCGCCCTCTTCTGGAACTCCACCTATGACTAGTACCTCGGATTTAAAACCTGCAATACGCATAGGAGGAAAATTCATCACGGCAACTACTTGGGATCCAATCAGTTGTTCTGGTTTATAGCGTTTTGTAATCTGAGCTGAAGAACATTTTACTCCAAGCTCCCCAAAGTCTATCTCTAATTTTATTGCAGGCTTCCTTGCTTCTGGAAATGGTTCGGCTTTTACCACAGTACCAATACGAATATCTAATTTGAAAAAATCATCGATTGTGGCCATCATTATCACCTACACTTTTATTATTTGGAGATACATTGTATAAAACTTTAATTTATCCCTTTGACCTTATTGATTCTAACATCAGGAAAATAGGTATTTTTGTCCTGCCTTAAGAATATATTGTCCAACTATAAGATGTAAGAAAGTTAAACATACTTAACATAAAACCATTTATCGGAAATAACAGTTACTTTATTTTCATAAACGATTGAGGCTTTAGAGATTCTGATTGAATCAAAATTGCTGTCATGCCACTATTGCTTCCTGAAGTGTGCCATTCCCCTTTTTCCCAAAAAGCTGCTTCTCCAGCTTTAATATTAATTTGTTTTTGATCCTCTCCAGTTACCCAACCTTCACCTTGAACAACAACAAACAGTTGTGCAATGGGGGCTTGGTGATGTCCTGAAATCCCTTGTGGCTCTATATACATACAGCCAATATTAGCTGCTTCATTCTTCTTCATCTTCTATGTAAAATTCCAATAACACAGCTACAATTTCATTTTGATCATTGTATTGAACAAAAACGGGATAGTATCCATCACCTATGCCAGACATTGAAACTGTGCCACCGGCTACGATGCCAGCTTCGTCATCAGAAGAAGCGATGATGTCTGAGCACGCGACATAATATTTCATGCCTTCTTCGTCCATTTCTATTTCATAAATATTCTTCACTTCATATGAAATAGCTTCATCTCTTCCGAAAACGGATGCATCAAATATACCCGCCATAGCAGAATCAACGCCAATATTTTTACCTGTTTCTATCCATTCTGAACCCAGTTCAACCTCACGGTGACAGACCATTAATTTAGTTATAGTAAAATCTTCAGTGAAGAAGACAGTCGATTCCCATTCTCCACTTTTAGCTGGCTCCAATACCCAAGATAATATGTCACTTTCGTCAAACGCATCTTCTACTGGATAACACGGATCTGAAACAATAAGTTGATTTCCTTTCAATTCGAAAGAACCTAAGATTTTTTCATTCATATTTTACCCTCCCATTTATTTATTAGTTTAATTCATCTAATTCAATAAATGAAGATGTACACTCTATACAACCTTTAGTTAACATAAAGCATATTATCGGAAACAACATGGTAAAATGCTCTATTTCTTCTATAGATAAGGAGCTTTTTATTTGTGAATCTATACTTTTACAAATAGGGAAAAGTATACGTAATTTTGAACGATCCATTTCTAATCTATAACTAATTATATTTAAGTTCAAAAGCATTTTGAGTAGAGAAAAAAGGGAAATATTATTTAATAATTTTTTTGAAATAGGGCTATGAGAAATTATCTTTTTTTACTATAATTTATTTGTATGATGTTACGATGCAAATTTCTTACCTGATTCATGTAATACAATTCAGTTTTTACTTTTTATTTTTATGATTACATGTAAGTCAAATTAAATATAGACTGAAGGAGCGTAAACAACCCTTGGTATTCGCAATTATTTATGAATTTTTATCCTCCCTACTAATAAAACCTGAACCAAAAATTAAAAAACGCGTTAGTTAGTTTAACAATTCATATAGGTAGGAAAGATAAAGCCCATCCACTTAGGTCGATGGGCTTTTTTATCTATTTTATACTACGTTATCTTAACCATCCTCTACTTCTCTTTCTTCTAGTATGGTTCAGAAAGTTTTTGTTAATTTTCACATAAAAATCTGTTATTTGGTTAAAATAACCAAAAATAAAAAGGGAGCTTGGAGCTATGCCTTCGTTCTTTAAAGATCCAAATAAAAAAAAGAACCGTTATCATGATACTGAAAATCAACCTACTGACCACTCAGTAGAGCATATACATAGTTCATTATTAGCGAATCTTAACATCATTAAACTGAAACGAGGAACCAGTTCAGGCTTCGTCGTTCGTCAAGTAAAAAGGAGAATAAATGCCGGTATTAAAGTATCTATTGTCTATGCACTCAGACAAAGCCCTCGATTAATTAATGCAAATACTGTTCAGGAATGGAGCAATCAACGCTCTCCCCCTCCTGCACCTCCTCATATGGTGAACCGAGACCTTGAAGCAGGTGTCAACAATGAAGCGTAAAGGGGCTTTTCTTTTATTGATGATGATGATTACGGTCTTGCTCTCCAGTTGTTGGAGTAAAAAGGAGTTAACTGACCTGGCCATTGTATCAGCAATGGGTGTCGACAAAACCAAAGGTGGAAAATATCATCTAACGTTCCAAATTATTAATCCTGGGAACGTAGCAGGAGGCATACAAGGTGGAGGTGGTTCGCAAAGTCCACCTATTACGATCTATTCAGCTTCTGGCAACAATTTAGTTGACGCAAGTAGACGGGCTTCAAGTAGGATTTCCCGGAGGCTGTATTATGCCCATGCAAACTTAATCGTTATTGGTGAGAGGATGGCAAGAGAAGATGGGATTAACCCGTTAATTGATTCTCTTGACCGTGACCCTGAGTTTCGGAATACGGCAACCACGGTAATCGCAAATCATTCAACTGCTGCGGATCTCGTTAAAACCTTAACGCCCGTTGACAAGATTCCAGCAAATAAAGTGCTGAAAACTTTAGAATTCACTCAAAGAAAATGGGGAGAGACCGTAAAGTTAACGCTTCAACAAGTGATGAAAGGATTACAATCGCCTGGAGAGGAAACCGTGGTAGCAGGATTTCGCCTCGTGGGCAATCACGAGAAAGCACAAAAGCTAGAGAACCTTCAAGAAAGTGCGCCCGAATCAACACTTCGTGCTTCCGGACTTGCCGTTTTAAGAAAAGGAAAATTAATAGATTGGCTTTACGGAGGCACAGCAAGAGGAACGGTTTGGATTCTGGATGAAATACAAGGGACAGATATTAATATTGACTGGGCTGGTAAAAAAGAAGCCATTGCTTACCAAACTGTGCGTCAAAAAACAAGTGTGTCTGGTCAAATGAAGAATGGTCAACCTCGGATTTCAATTCATACTCGCGTCGAAGGGGACATTGGTGAAATGGAGGTACCTGTAGATATTACCAATCCAAAGGTCATCAGAAAGATCGAACTATCCTTGAGGAAAGAAATAAAAAAAGAGCTAGAGAAAGCTATTAAACATGCGCAGAAAGAGAAAGCAGATATTTTTGGATTTGGCGAAGTCATCCACCGTTCTAGACCAAACGAATGGAAAAAATTAAAGCCTAGATGGAGTGATGTGTATTTTTCAAAATTGAATGTAGATGTTACAGTGGAAGCCTATGTGCGTCGTGCTGGATTACGAAACAAGTCGTACCTTTCAGGTATAAAAGAGAATCAAAAGTGAAGAAAAGGAGGTACCAATTCAATGGAGAAAGCGAAAATCAGTGCTACTCAGCTCTTTATTGTAATGCTCTTGTTTGAACTGGGTAGTGCTTTACTGGTACCTCTTGCAATGAGAGCCAAACAAGACGCTTGGTAGGCTATACTGTAGATTTATTTAGTAAATTCTTTGCACAATACTCTATAATTTCTCTTCTTCTAATAATTCCTATAAAAATGTCTTTATCATCTACAACGGGAACAAAATTTTGCTCCATAGCTCTCCCAATAATATCTTCTATTTCCGCATCAATGTGAATAGGCTCATTAAGACGATTTAAATGAATTTCAGTTAAACTTCTTTTATGGGAATTTTCGAAAGAGAGGTCAGATGTATTTTTCATTTTCCAAAGTAAATCTCCTTCTGTTAATGTCCCTACATATTTGCCATCTTTGTCTATTAGAGGTACAGCTGTATATCTATGATACTCCATCTTTTCTAAAGCTTGTCTAAGAGTCGAATGATAATCAATACAAATCACTTCTCTTTTAGGTATTAGAAAAAAAGCAATGTTCATTGTTTTTAAACTCCTTTTTATTTGCGGGTATCAGTAACAATATAAATGTTGATATTCGAGATTTCTTTCATAATGGTACATACACCGGAACTATTGTTTTGCTGATTGTTGATCAGCTACCACCAATACATCCATATGCCTTACTTCTCTTAATAACCGTTGTATGACTGAACCTTTCACGATTTCTTCCCAACGGGTACGTGCTGATTGCCCAATGATTACTTGTGTGGCCTTCTTTTCATTCATCTGACTCACCAACTTTTTAAAAACATGTCTCCGGTCCTTTGCCTCATACATTTCAAACACTCCACCCAGTCGGTCCGTCAGTTGTTGAATCTTATTCAATGTTTCTTTCTCTCCCTCTGTTAAATGATAATGATCTTTCACATAGGACACATACCAAGTTGCTTTTAAACGATACGCAATACGAAATCCGCGACGAATTAGCCTTTCACTGTCATGTCTTAAATTCACACAAACAAAAATCACTTCTTCCTGTCGCCAAGGTCCTCTTAGTGTTCGTTTTCTCTCCCATGCCTCTAGTCGTTCATCTACATCATCTGCAATCTCCCTTAGCGCTAACTCACGAAGGGCAATGAGATTGCCGGTTTTAAAGAAGTTATTCAGTGCTTGCTCTACTTTTATCGGTGCATATATTCGTCCTTCCTTCATCCGATCGCGCAATGCCTTTGCCGACATATCAATCAATTCAATCTCATCTGCTCTTCGTAAAATATAATCAGGAACAGTTTCCCGTACTCTCACCCCTGTAATTTGTTCTACACTATCATTTAGACTTTCTAAATGTTGAATATTCATTGTAGAAATCACAGAGATTCCAGCTTCTAAAATATCATTTACATCTTCATAGCGTTTGTGATACTTGCTGCCCGGTACATTTGTATGAGCCAGCTCATCTACTAACACGACCTCCGGATTATACAAAATAATGGCTTCTGTATCCATATCTTCTAATGTGGTGCCTTTATAAGCGATCTTTTTTCGGGGTATAATCTCCAATGAATCAATCTGATCAATCGTCTCTTTTCGTCCATGAGTTTCTAATAAACCGATGATGATATCAATGCCCTTTTTCTTTAGTTCATTAGCTTCGCGTAACATTGTATAGGTTTTTCCTACTCCAGGTGCTGCTCCAATATATACCTTTAAAGTACCACGTTGAATTTTATGAATTTCGTTGGCTAGCTCTTGATTTGTGAGCCGACGATAGGGATCTGGTATTTCTTTATTTCTCTGTTTCGTCGGTATGACACGTCCTCCATTTTTTTCTGCACGGTCTGCAACAATAAATACATCTATATTTCTCGTTTTTCGTAGGATTTTATTAATAATCGATCCATATACAATTTCTTCCCAACGAGTTCGCTTCGATTGCCCCATTACAATCCGGCTTACATTATGTTCAGTTGCATATTGAACAATCCGATTTGCAACTGAATCTCCTTCTAGGGATAATTCCTCAAACTTCCCACCCAATTTCTTCACTAGCTTACTAATGGAACGCTTGAAAGTTCCCTCATTCTTAGATAGATTTTTAGTTGATGGTTGAAAGCACACAACCATCAAATCTCCACCTAATCTCTTGGCGATTTGATGTCCACGCCTAATGAGAATGGAGCCATTCCAGTGGTATTGAGCTGTAACTAAAATCTTTTCAGTTGCTCCTGAAGGACCAATCATTCCATGCTGCTCTCTATATTCATCTAACTCATCATTCACTTCTCCTGCTAAAAATCGAAGTGCTAGTTCGCGAAGTACTGCTAAATTATCTCGCCGAAATAAATGATCTCTTCCTTCACTCTTTTCGTATCTTTGTTCAATACTTCCATCTTCTAACCTGTTTAGTATTACTTCAGGGCTTACATCCAATAGCTTTACTTCATCTGCCATAGCCAATGTGTTTTCTGGCACACATGAATTTACTTTAATCATTTTGCCTGTTAATTTTCCTGCTACATTACTAACTCCTGTTAACTCATATATGTTCAAGGTAGTAACCACACTAATCTTTTTACTTAGTAAGTACTTAACATCTTCTAAACGAGTAGGATGTAAAGCACCTGGTCTGTTACGGTGAGACAAAGCGTCTACTAACACAACTTCAGGATTACGTGCAATGATTGCATCTAAATCAAGGTCTTGATGTAAGTCCTCTTTTTCATCCCATTGTATAGGAGGAACGATTTCTAAAGAACCGATTTGTTCAATAGTTTTAGGGTGATTTAGAGCACTTACTGTACCAATAACAACATCTATTCCTCGTTTCTTTAGCACATTTCCTTCTTGCAACATGTGATAAGTTTTGCCTGAACCACTAACCGTACCTAAAATTATTTTGAGATGACCTTTTTTTATTTTTTGAATGGATAACAAAATTTCCTCTGGTGTCTTTCTACGAAACCCCTCTTCACTCATCCTCATCCCCCCATGGCCTATAACCTAATAAAAAAGGAGAGGTAGATTCTCTCCCTTTCCTATTTTAATTGTTGTATATCCATATTTAACTCTAATACATTGACACGAGGTTCTCCAAAGAGACCTAACTGTCGTTCCTTTTGATGTTTCTTTATTAGCGCTAATAGTTGACCCTGTGAAATTCCAGTTTTTTTTGAAATCCTTGGAACTTGAGCTTTTGCTGCTTCCGGCGATAAATCTGGATCAAATCCAGAACCGGAAGTGGTAACTAAATCGGCTGGAATCTTGCCTTCCATGTCCTTATTCTCGTTTTTTAACTGATTTATGTTGTCTTCTACTGTTTTAGTATATTCTTTTGATGCAACAGCATTATTAGTGGCAGCTGACGCAGTTGGATCATATTTAGCAGCTGAAGCTCTAGGATGAAACCATTCGGCCCCTTTAAAATCTTGAGCTAATAATTCTGAACCATGTATTTTCCCATTCTTATTGATAAGACTTCCTTCGGCTTGTTTTGGAAACAAAACCTGAGCTACCCCTGTTGTAGCTAAAGGATAAGCTAATCCACAAATTATCATTAAAACAATTGCTGTCCGTAATGCGACTATAAATGATTTCACGAATGTTCTCCTCCACTTTTCTTGTATTAGGCAAGGTGTAATATAGATACAACCATATCAATGATCTTAATACCAATGAATGGAACAACTACACCACCCAGTCCATAAATTAACAAATTACGAGAAAGAAGCTTGTTCCCGTCCATTGCTTTATACTTTGCTCCCTTCATTGCAATTGGGATAAGAAGAGGGATAATAATAGCATTAAATATCAAGGCTGAAAGCAATGCTGATTCAGGTGATGCTAAATGCATAATATTAAGAGATTGCAACTGTGGAATTGCCATGATAAACAATGCTGGAATAATAGCAAAATATTTAGCAATATCATTAGAAATAGAAAATGTGGTTAGGGCTCCTCTTGTAATAAGTAATTGTTTTCCAATCGCAATGACTGAAATAAGCTTAGTTGGATCAGAATCTAAATCAATCATATTTGCGGCTTCTTTTGCAGCCATTGTTCCAGAGTTCATAGCGAGTCCAACATCTGCTTGTGCCAAAGCTGGAGCATCATTCGTTCCATCACCGGTCATAGCTACAAGTTTACCTTGCGCCTGTTCCTTCTTAATTGCCTCTATTTTATCTTCTGGTTTAGCCTCTGCTATAAATTCATCTACACCAGCTTCTTTTGCAATAGTAGCTGCTGTTAATGGGTTATCCCCTGTACACATGACTGTTTTAATCCCCATGCCCCTTAGTTCTTCAAACCGTTCTTTTAATCCAGGCTTAACTGTATCTTTTAAATAAATAATTCCGTATATCTGATTATTAATAGCTACTGCTAAAGGCGTTCCTCCTGCTTTTGCAACTACATTTCCAGTTTCCTCAAAATCGGAGGGGATCTCTCCACCATTTTCAGTAACGTATTTCTTAATGGAATCAACAGCTCCTTTTCTAATCACTGTGCCATCTTTTAAGTTCAAACCAGACATTCTTGTTTCTGCTGTAAACTCGATTACGTCTGCATTCCTATAATCTTCATTCCAGTTCACTCCTAGCTTATGGGCAAGTTCCACCACGGAGCGTCCCTCTGGTGTTTCATCTTTCACAGATGCCTTTAGAGCTGCTAACGTAACTTCTTGTTTAGTAACATTCGCTACAGGAATAAACTCACTAGCCATTCGATTTCCGAACGTAATTGTTCCTGTTTTATCTAATATCATCGTATCAATGTCACCAGCAGCTTCTACTGCTTTCCCTGACATAGCCAACACATTAAATTGAGTGACACGGTTCATCCCTGCAATTCCAATGGCAGAAAGTAATCCTCCAATTGTAGTAGGTATTAAACAAACAAGAAGTGCGATTAATGTTGCTACATCTAACTTAACTTTTAAATAATCAGCAATTGGAACAAGCGTCATAATGACAACTAAAAAAATGAGTGTTAATACTGTTAGTAGTGTTGTTAGAGCAATCTCGTTTGGTGTTTTTTGACGCGCTGCTCCTTCTACTAACGAAATCATACGATCGAGAAATGATTCACCAGGATCGGTTTGAATTTTAACAATAATATAATCGGAAACTACTCTTGTCCCTCCAGTTACAGAAGAAAAATCGCCACCAGCTTCTTTAATCACAGGTGCAGATTCACCTGTAATAGCTGATTCATCGATAGATGCTAGACCTTCAATAATTTCACCATCAGAAGGTATAATTTCACCTGTATCTACACGTACAATATCTCCTTTATGTAATGATGTAGATGAAACTTCCTTGTAAGAACCGTCTTTTTGTCTTACTTTCGCCATCGTTTCTGATTTTGTTTTTCGTAGTGTATCTGCCTGAGCTTTACCTCGCCCCTCGGCAAGTGCTTCAGCAAAGTTTGCAAACAATACGGTAAATAAAAGGACTAGAAAAACAGCCGTATTGTATCCGCGTCCAACTGTACTCACGCCAAAGATATCTGGTTTAATGGAGAGGATAAGTGTAATTAAGGTTCCGACTTCTACTACAAACATAACAGGATTTTTAATCATCACTAATGGATTCAATTTTTTAAATGCGTCTATAATTGCTTGAAAGATAATATTCTTTGATACTGGTTTATTCTCAATCGCCATAAGGCATCCTCCTTATTTGTTACCGTTCCATGTTACTGAAACATTCCTAAATGTTCTGCTATTGGCCCTAGTGCTAGTGTTGGGAAGAACGTCAATGCCCCCACAACTAGAATGATGACTACTAGGATAACAGTAAACAAAGGCGTATCGGTACGAAATGTTCCTGAAGTTGAAGCAACAACCTTCTTAGTCGCTAATGATCCAGCAATTGCTAACATGGCAATAATGGCAATGTATCGCCCAAATAACATAACTAAACCAATTGCCATGTTATAAAAGTTTGTATTCGATGTAAGACCTCCGAAAGCTGAACCATTATTGGCAGCTCCTGACGTAAAAGCATATAAAACTTCTGATACTCCATGGAACCCTGGGTTCAGGATTGAAGCAATTGACTCTGGGCGAAATAAGGCCATTGCTGTCGGAACAAGGATAATGACAGGATGTATTAATATGGCGATAGAAGCTAGTTTTATTTCTTTAGCCTCGATTTTCTTCCCTAAAAACTCAGGTGTACGACCAACCATAAGTCCACAAATAAATACAGAGAGTATGACATAAAGTAATCCGTTTAATAAACCTACCCCTTTCCCCCCAAATACGTTATTTAACATCATTTGCGCTAACGGGACGAGTCCACCAATTGGAGTTAAAGAATCGTGCATATTGTTAACAGATCCAGTCGTAGCTGCGGTGGTCACAGCAGTAAATAAAGCTGATTCTGAAATCCCAAAACGAACTTCTTTACCTTCCATATTCCCGTGTACGCCCAGTGCATTTAGTGTTGGTGTACCGTTATATTCAGCAATAAAAACAACTGTAAGAAACGTTATAAACATAATGCCCATTGTTGCAAATACAGTCCATCCTTGTCGTTTGTTTTTAATCATAATCCCAAATGCATATACCAATGCAGTAGGCAATAGCATCATACACAGGATATGAATAAAGTTGGTTAATGGGGTTGGATTTTCAAACGGATGTGCGGCATTTGTACCAAAGTATCCACCACCATTTGTTCCAATATGCTTAATAGATTCTAATGCAGCAACAGGTCCTCTTGTAATAGTTTGTTTAACGCCTTCTAGTGTTGTAGCATCAGCTGCACCATGAAGTGTCTGAGGTACTCCTTGAAAAACCAAGAATAAAGCTACAATAAAAGATAAAGGCAAGAATACACGTATAATGGAACGCACTAAGTCAACGTAGAAATTTCCAAGATTATCTTGACGAGCTACTAAACCACGAATGAATGCAATAGCAACAGCAAATCCTGTGGCTGCTGATGTAAACATTGGGAATGTAATAGCAATCATCTGTGACAAATACGAAAGTGAATTTTCACCACTATAAGCTTGCCAATTAGTATTTGTTATAAAAGAAGCTGCTGTATTAAACGCTAATGGTGAAGACATATTATCTATTCCATCGGGATTTAATGGTAAGTACTTCTGCAGTCTAAAAACTATATACATCAACATTAGCATGACGAAGTTAGAGAGTAACACGGCAAATACATATTTTTTCCACCCCATTCTCTCTTTTTCTTTTATTCCAATTAGCCGATAGATGAATCGTTCTACTGGTCCGAAAAGACGGTCTAATCCTGTTCTTTCATAATCAAATACTTTCACAAGGTAGACGCCTACTGGCTTTACTAGAAGACCAATGATAAGTAAAGTCACGACTATCTGTATGAGTCCCATAGTCATTTTTATTTTCCTCCCACTTATTGTTCATTCTCTTTAATTTCTTTAAAACTTCTCAGGCTTAATGAGTACGTATAACAAATAAATAATCATGACTACTCCAATGATTGCTGGTATGAGCATATCAATATCCTCCTTATGCTTTCTCACAAAATAAAGTAAATCCCCAGAAAAGAGCAAAGGTTGCAACCAAAAGTCCAATCGTAACAAAGTCGTTAAACACTTCTATCTCTCCATTCTTCATTTCTCTTAATTTGTTTAAAAATAAAGTAACCCTATAAATCTAGTAAATATTCAACGGTCCATTGTTTTTATATATAAACGTATTTTTTTCAGCCCTACTTCCTTCCAAGCATGTATTTATCTAACTGGTCATTATCTTGTTCTTCTGCTTACTTCCCATACAAATGTGAAACAAACCTAAGAACAAAAAATAGACCAATGCCTACTTATCTCCCTGTGGAATGACAAAGAAACCAATAGGTAATAAAACTACATCTTTAGAGATAAAGATATAGCAGTCCTATTATTCTTTAGACAATCCAACTGTGGAAGAAAAGTATTCATTGGTCTACCTAATGCCTAGCTAGCATAAAGCTCTCTTTGCATTCTGTCTCCCTGTTCTTTTTCTAACAGACAGCTGTATTTAATTTTTGAGCAAACAAAAAAGACCTGCAATACATTATCGAACAAGCATTTCATTGTTAAAAAACAATAAAAAGCCCTCCGAAATAAATAGGCGGTCTATTGACCTCCTTCGCTTTAGCCGACGAAGTTAGCTGACGGGTAGGATGGCGAAAGAGTAATCTCATCCCTTCTACAATCTGTAGAATTAACCCCAATTGATTGGTTCCTCCGTTCCTGAATATTCAGGACTAGGCCGATATTCTTCTTTAATTTGATGCCTTGATTATACGACTATAAATTTTGCTTGTAAAGAGAGAGTTGAAAAAAATTACGTAATCTTTTTAAAATTAAAAATGTACCTTATGATAACTATTTATTTTTTATTTTATTTACTACTATTAAACTTATGACATGCTTCTCTATAATATACTTCCTCTCTCTTAAAAAATAAAAATTCTCCTTTACAATTTCAATATAATTAATTATTATAATTGATGTTTTAACAAAAGAATTAGCTTGAATCGCTGAATCTTACTCGAAAGAACGGGGGAACCAAAAATAAAGTGGAATTAATCCATATGGGGTGAATCTCAATGATTTGAGTAAGGCAACTCTCATGCCCGAACCCGTCAGCTAACCCCGTAAGCGTTTGAAGAGAGATTGTTCCTGATTGTGTTTTTAGAGACTACAGTTTATTTCAATGTATCTAAAATCCACAAAAAGAGTCCTCTTCTCGGGTCTTTTTTATTTTGTTTACTAGTATAAGAAAAAGGAATTTCGGAGGGAAAACTGTGGGACAATCTAAGAAAAAGCTAGAGACTGAACTAAGTGAGGCATTTATTAAGTTTCAAAGGGAACTAATTGGTCGCGGACCGCAAGAGGCAAAGACTTACATTGTAGAGGATATGATCTTGCTCCGATTCAAAGGAGTTTTGACCGTCGAAGAAAAACACCTTATCAATCATGATGTAGGGAAAGGACTTGTTAAGAAAATGAGACAAGTTCTACGAGAAATGTATAGTGAAGATTTTAAAGAAATTGTTGAAAAACATACTGGTTGTAAGGTGTTATCTAGTCATAGTGATACTAGTACAAAAACAGGTGAACGAATTGAAGTATTTGTTATGGATAAGAATATAGCCAAATTATTTGGTAATTCGAAAGGTTAAATCGTATTTAATCTTTTCTGTGGTTCTGGTGTGAAATTCCCAAGACAATAGCAAGTAATCTTAAAGTTTTAGGTACAATGGTATTACTACAACTCCCGATAAAATACTATTACATTATAAAATACTATTACATTGTATTGACACACTCTCAGTTTTAAACTAAAGCTGAATAATATAACTCTGTTTCTTGTCTATTTATAGATAAAGCCCATCTCAATAAAGGTATGGGCTTATCTTTCAAAAATGTCCATATACAAACGGTGTGCAGGATTAAGCAAAGTAGCAGATATAAAACTACCTCATTTTGGTTCAGGTAGTTTCTTCTGAATTAGTTCTATGTATAGGTGTTTTCAAAATAAGCCCTAGCTTTTTGGCCACGTAACCAGTTGTACTGGCTTGTATAAGAATCGTCACTAATATAGCAATAAAGGTAACAGATGAGATCTCATTTGCATATTTAATATTTGCTGCCACAATCATTCCTGAAAGAGCTGCCGGAATAACGCCTGTCTCACGAACCCAGAACATAAAGACAATCTCATTCCAACTCCACTTTGCTTTCCGATCGGGTAGTGTACATAGTAAGACAGTAAGTGGTCTTGCAACAAACATAAAGACGAGAACGATTAGTATCCCCTGAAGCCAAAATTGACCTAAGATGTTAAAGTTAACTTGAGTACCCAACAACATAAAAATAAGAGTTCTCATGATTAAAGTTAAGGTTTCTGAAAAGTGAGAGATCGTTGAATTCGTTTCATCTGAAATATAAAGACGAAAAAGTGGTTGAGAATTCCCTAAAACTAGGCCTGCTGTAAAGGTCGCC
Source organism: Priestia sp. YIM B13490 (assembly GCF_042787735.1). NCBI lineage: Bacteria > Bacillati > Bacillota > Bacilli > Caryophanales > Bacillaceae > Priestia > Priestia sp. YIM B13490. The sequence goes on along the minus strand of NZ_JBHZOT010000012.1, from coordinate 12,059 downwards.
ATAAATCCACTTGCTTCAATAAGCCCAGCTGCTAAGTAAGCGCTAATGGCCACAACTAGACTTACAATGGTATTATATTTCTGCAAAAGTCCCCACCTATGTTCGGAGATTAAAATAGAACCTAGGAAACCTATGATGGCTCCAATTAAAATTCCTCCTCCTGCTTCACGAACAAAACTCCATACACTTGAAGAAAATGATAATTCTGTTTTTCCTAGAATGACACCTAGTAAGGTGAACGTTAAAATAGAGCCTGTTGCATCATTAAACGCAGACTCACTTTCTACCGTTTGTCTGACTTTTTCTCGAATAGTAATTTGTTTAAAAACAGGCATCAACGTCGCTGGATCTGTTGATGCAATAACAGATGCGAGTAAAAAGGCATATAGGATCGGCACATCCAATAAATAAAATGCGGTAAAGGCTACAACTGCTGCTGTTACCACTACTCCTACTATGGATAAAAGAGAAATAGTCACCCATACTCTTTTCAATATCGACAATTGAATCGCGCTTCCACCCTCAAATAGAATTAAAATAGAACCTAAGACAATAATGAATTGATAGGCTACAGAATTAATTGGTGCTGTTATTAGATGTAAGACGGATGGTCCAAGCAAGATTCCTACAATCATAAAAAGTGCTACATCAGGAATCTTAATATGCTCTGCTACTTTCATGGCTATTAAACCAAATAGAAACACCATCGTAATCATATATAGTTCATGTTGAACAATATTCATAACACTAGCTTCCATCATCTCTCCTCCTTTGCTTCTTTCTTATACCTCTTAGGTTGCACATTTGAACTTAAAATAATAACGAATCATTCTTCTGAGAATATTTATAAGGCTAAATGAGAAATTTAAGATATAAGTTTCATTTATCTGTTTACTCTTCTTATACAAATATTTATATTCTGATAAAGGGATTTACTAGAAAATTTAAAAGCTTAATAAAAAGAAGGATTGATCCTTTAATTCGCAGTTTATATTAGTTTTTCATTCTTTTTTTAGAATTACGAAAGGAGGAGAAAAGATGAAAAAGCAATTTGCGGTACTTGGGTTAGGAAACTTTGGAGGTACCTTAGTAGAAGAATTCTCTAAAATGGATGTCGAAGTGATTGCCGTAGATAAAGATGAGGAAGTGGTAAACAAATATGCTGATAAGGCTACATATGTTGCACAAGCAAATGCTATTGATGAAAATGCTTTAAAAGCTATTGGTATCTCTAATATTGATTATGCCATTGTTTCATTTGGAGACGATATTGAAAACAGTATTCTCGCTACATTATTATTGAAAGAACTGGGCGTCAAAGAAATTTTGGTCAAGGCTGCCAATCATTATCATCAAAAAGTGTTAGAAAAAATAGGTGCTAATCGTGTTATTCAACCTGAACGCGATATGGCGAAGCGTCTCGCTCACCACATTGGATCTGAAACAATTATTGATTACATTGAACTGTCTCGTGATTATAGCTTGGTTGAGATTATAGTTTCACGTAAACTACATAACAAAAATTTGTTTGATCTAGATGCACGAGCAAAGTATGGATGTAATGTTATTGGTATTGAAAGAGAAAACAAGATGATCATTTCCCCTTCTGCTCATGAAACAATTTTAAAAGGTGACAAATTAATTGTCATAGGTGATAATCAAGGTTTAAAACATTTTGAAGAAAACGTTTAATAAAGGAGGGTTTATGATGAGAAAAAAAAGAACGTTTTTTTTAGATCCTCCCAAGGTATTGGTGACTGGTTTTGTCCTCATCATCTTATTAGGGGCATTTCTGTTGACCCTTCCTGTAGCTACTAAGAATGGAGAAGGGCTTTCATGGATCAATGCACTATTCACTTCTACATCTGCTACTTGTGTGACCGGTCTTGTAGTAGTAGATACAGGGACAACGTTTACTGTGTTTGGACAATTAGTTATCCTCGCTCTTATTCAAGTTGGGGGACTAGGTTTCATGACATTTGCCACATTGTTTGCTTTTATCTTAGGAAAACGTATTTCTTTAAAAGAAAGGATTCTGTTACAGGAATCGCTTAATAACGTATCAATCGAGGGGATTGTTAAACTAGTGAAGAGAATCTTAGTTTTCACCCTTGTATTTGAATTTTTAGGCGGGCTGTTATTAGCGATTCGATTTTCATTTGACATGCCACTTTCAAGAGCCATTTATTTTGGTTTTTTTCACGCTATCTCCAACTTTAATAATGCTGGCTTTGACTTAATGGGAGAATTCAGAAGTTTAACGGGGTATGTAGATGACCCACTTGTTACCCTAGTCGTCTGTACATTAATTGTATTCGGAGGTATTGGTTTCATTGTGATAAATGAATTGTACGAATACCGTCATACTAAACGTTTTTCTTTACATACAAAAGTTGTCCTTACAACCACTAGCATTTTATTGGTGGCCGGTACTATTATTGTTTTCTTTTTAGAATTCAATAATCCGAAAACTTTACAGCCATTATCGTGGTCAGGAAAAGTTCTAGCTTCATTATTTCAGTCTGTTACACCTCGTACAGCAGGCGCTAATACATTAAACATCCCTGATTTAACTCAAACTACGTTATTCTTTACGATCTTTCTAATGTTTATTGGTGCTTCTCCAGGTTCTACGGGTGGAGGGATTAAAACAACTACTTTTGCGACTCTAATAGGAGCAGTCTCGTCGCAGATTAGAGGGAAAGAAGATGTAAACTTTTTTAGAAGGAAAGTTACCTATGATGTGATCTATAAATCGCTCACTGTTACTTCGATTGGTTTATTTATTGTCTTTGTAGTAGCGATGCTATTGACCATTACAGAACCTGGAAAAGAGTTCTTAATGATTCTTTTTGAAACGGTTTCGGCTTTTGGAACAGTAGGGCTCTCCATGGGACTCACGCCAGACTTATCACCTATCGGCAGAATAATCATTGTATTAACCATGTTTGCTGGAAGAGTTGGCCCTTTAACCATTGCATTTGCTGTTACACTTCGTCGCCAAGGAGATCCATTCCATTATCCAAAAGGAAAAATTATGATTGGATAGATAATCTCATCTTCTTTTATAAAAAAATGGTTTTCAAAAAAGAACGCTTTCGTATATTGAGCGTTCTTTTTTATCTATTTATTCAGCAAAATAAAATCAATTTCTATTAAAAACCACTATAAAACATTATTAGAAAATAATTTAGATAGAATAAGTTATTGTAACAAGTGATGCATTAAACGTATAAATTGGTCAATGATGTTATCTAGTTTATCTTCAAAAAAACAGGAGATAATAATGATAGAGATTTTTAATCAATTACACTGTAGAATATGTTGGGTATGTTCTTTCTGACGTATTAAGTTAGTACCACTCATCGTATTTGAAACTAAGTTTGTGAATCACTCTTTAATTATTTTATATGCCTTATGATTTTAAAGGAGAGTGCTTTAATGGGAGATAATTTTATATATAAAGGAAATAATCATTTTATTATCATTGGTTGGAATGAACGAGTTAGAACCCTTTTTACTTACCTTGAAGAGTCTTTGTTTCTAAATGAAATCGTCCTGATTGATAATACACTAGAAACACCTTCAGTCTTATCTCAGTATGTCTATTTTATTAAGGGAGATCCAACAGATTCACAGACATTAGTAAAGGCAAACATAAAGTACGCAACAACAATACTTATAACAGCTAATGCACACCAAACAGAGGAGGAAGCTGATTTACAATCTCTCATATCGCTTATAGCTAGTAAAGGGCAGAATCCTTCCATTTACAGTGTTGTTGAAATTTTAACTTCTAAACAGATTGTAAATGCAAGGCATGCAGGTGCTGATCAAATCATTCACAGAAGTTTACCAATAAGTCATCTTATGTACGATAAATTATTCAGTAAAGAAATGCTTAATTAAGCTGATGTAGTGTCGGTTATTCTAAATGTCATCTGTTTTTCTTAATATAAGATGAATGATCGAATTAAACCCCTTTTCATACATATGAAAAGGGGTTTGCTTTTTTATTTCTTAAATTTATAAGGCAATGTTGTCACAATGACATTTTTTCGATAAAGAAGGTGTGCCCTTAGTAATAAACTTGACTGGTTATGCAATGCGTTATGCCAGCTTTTTCTTGTGATAAATTGCGGAATTAACACGGTGACAGCCATATGACTATCATCAGCTCGCTCTTCTACACGATCAATAAAGCGTAAAAGAGGTCCAACTAAGCTTCGATATTGTGAGTAGAATGTAACTAAGCGTATATCAGGATATCTTTCGTTCCATATCTCTTCCATTCTCTTTTCACTTTCACGGTCAAATGCCACATGGACCGCAATTACTGTGTCTCCAATAATTTTTGCATAGTTAATGGAATTCTCAACAGCCCTTGTTAAGCCTGCGACTGGTATAATGACTACATTTCCTTCTAATGCTAATGCTTCTTTATCTCCTGGCATAATACGAAGTTGCTTTCCTACCTCTTCATAATGGTTCTTAATACGGTGGAATACATAGACGATAAGAGGTAAGAAGATTAAAACAGCCCATACTTGTGAGAATTTTGTTGTAAAGAAAATAATCAGTACCGTGAAACTAATAAAAGCTCCAATAAAATTGGTCACTAATTTTCCCTGCCAGCCAGCTGGCTTTTCTTTTAACCATTTAACAATCATCCCCGTTTGGGATAATGTAAATGGAATAAATACGCCAACAGCATATAAAGGAATTAACCGTTCTGTATTACCGTGAAACGCTATGATAAGCAAGATAGAGGCAATTCCAAGGGTCACAATTCCATTTGAATAGCCCAAACGATCACCACGTATCGTAAACATACGCGGGATATACTTATCTACAGCTAAGTTAACAGCCAGTAAAGGAAAAGCTGAAAAGCCTGTATTGGCAGCCAAAACTAAAATTAAAGCTGTTGTACCTTGAACAAAATAATAGAAACCATTTCGTCCCAACACTTGGGAAGCAAGCTGCGAAACCACCGTCTCCTCTGCTTTAGGTGCAATTCCAAACCAATAAGCCAAGAACATGACACCTGAGAATAAAATTGCTAAAATAATACCCATTGCAACAAGCGTACGTACCGCATTTCTTGCAGCTGGTTGTCTAAAGTTGGTTACAGCATTTGAAATAGCTTCTACGCCTGTAAGGGCTGAACATCCTGATGAAAAAGCTCGTAGTAGTAAAAATAAGCTAATTCCTGGCACTGCAGTTCCAATAGCCGGATGAACGTCAGGAGAGACCTGCCCAGTGGCTACTTTCCATATGCCTACTCCTATTAAAAGAACCAATGCAAGAACAAATAAATACACAGGGTAGGCTAAAGCCGAAGCTGATTCTGTTACCCCTCTTAGGTTTAAAATCATAATAAGAATAACTAATAAACAAGCAATAATGACCTTATAATCATGTAAAACAGGAAAAGCCGACGTTAATGCATCTGTTCCAGATGAAATACTTACAGATACGGTTAAAATATAATCTACTAACAGAGACCCACCAGCAATAAGCCCTGCATTCTCTCCAAGGTTATGTTTAGATACAACATAAGCGCCGCCACCTTCTGGATAGGCATAAATAATTTGTCGGTAAGAAAGGATAAGTGCCGTTAAAAGGATAAGTACACCAATACCGATAGGTATTGAATACCAAAATGCTATCATCCCAATTGTGGCAAGCACAATTAAGACTTGTTCTGGGCCGTACGCCACGGATGAAAGTGCATCGGATGAAAGAATAGCTAATGCCTTGACCTTATTTAGCTTTTGTTCACCTAACTCTTTTGATTTAAGTGGCCTCCCAATTAATAAACGTTTTAGGGATGAATAACTCATCTAAACTCCTCCTGAAACCTTTGCCATTTACCTATATTAGTTTACTCTCATCATTCCCTATCTCAGAAAAAAACACAAAAAAGAACACTAAGGTTCTGCTTAGTGTTCTTTTCAGGAAAAATAAAAGCAAACCTTCTCTCCAAACGCTGATGAGGTTAGCTGTCGGGTTCGGGCCTTTAGAGTAGCCCTACCTTCTTTTAGAAGGATTCACCCCAAGTGCAAGTGCACACAAAAATGTGTCCCCCATTCCTTAGTGGATTAAGCGATAAAAGGTATGAAAATAGCAAGATCATATATGTATGCTAGGTACTATACGCCTGAATTTTACATTTGTAAAGAGCAGTTTCAACTAAAATTAATTTTCATATAATTTGTTTTTTTCTTTTATGTAGATAAATAAATTTTGATATCTTGAGCAAACTACTCAAGATTCATTAAAGAATCAAAAATCCGACATGATTAAAGAAAAATCTACCTCCATCTTGCAAAGGTAGGTTTTTCTTTTTTAGCTGTATACTCTATACAAAGTTAGTTAACATAATACCTCTTTCCGGAAGTGAGCCAGCAAAAGAACCTTTACAGGTGAATTGCGCCCTTTTATTGAATAGAAATTTTCTTCGAATATTTTTACTTCAGTAATGTATATTTCAGTAAAGGCTTTTTATAAAATGTCACTTACTTATTTGTTACCGAGTTGTTCTGCCAAACCGATTAGAAGTCCTTCGATTCCACGAATGTAGCAGAGCCGATACGAGTCCTCGTACTGAACCACTTCGCCAACGAGCTGAGCACCATACTTAGTGAGTCTCGATACCATTTCGTCAATGTCTTCAACGGTAAACATGACGCGTAGATAACCGAGGGCGTTTACAGGAGCAGTCCGGTGATCTGATATAGTAGGTGGGGTGAGAAATCGCGAGAGTTCAAGTCGGCTGTGGCCATCTGGGGTAACCATCATAGCAATCTCTACGCACTGAGAACCCAATCCGGTTACGCGACCAGCCCATTCACCTTCGACAGTGGCTCGCCCTTCGAGGTTCAAGCCAATCTCCTCAAAGAAAAAAATTGCGTCATCAAGGGATTCTACAACGATGCTGACATTGTCCATTCTTAGTAAGTTGTTTTTTGCCATAGTTTTATCTCCTTATGTGTAAAAATTTATTATCTGACCATCTTCATAATTATTCTATTAAAAAGTTTCAAATCCCTTTCAAACAAAAAACACCTTGTCACAATATAGGGAAATGTGAAACTAGATTTTCGGATATGTCATATAATATCTCGTTAACGAACAACATTTCATAAACCTCTTAAACCTTCTACTATTGGAATATTTGCCAACCTTATTTCGTGAATGCCATCATGTTTAAATAGTTTCAAAAATTCGATACCATAGTTGCTATTCGGTAAAACAACTTCGCCTTCCCCACAAAATATTTCTACCTGTCACTAGGCCATATTTGTTGTATATTGTATATACATTGTAGAAAAGGAACGATTTTGTCGTCTCTTAGAGTAAATGATAAAACTTTAATAATACAAGAAATATTTTAGTATTTACTTAACTGACAATAAAACTTACGTAAGGTTATTTTCTGAAAACAGAGTCGATCACAACATTTATTTTTAAAGATATATGTATATAAATCTACAAATCTGTCTAAACTAATAACGTATTCCCCCTATTCCAATAAATCTAAAAATCCTTTGCTGATATGGTGAAGGATTATTTTTTTGAAAATATTTCCTTTAGTTGGTTATTAATTAGATAAAGGGGAATTAGGTATATTGATAGCATACAAAGAAGGAATATACTTTAATGACAAATTACGGGTACTATACTGGATCCGTCTATCCAATACCATGAAATTTTGTTGTAGATTAGAAAAGCTCCTGATTAGACATCAGAAGCTTTTCTGTTTTTAGTTAACATAATCAAGATTCTAAATACATACAAAAATCACTTAGATATGATATCGTAAGTATAAAGATCCATTAATTAATGTAAAGGAGTTAAAACATGGATACTAGTAGAACTAAATGGCTTCCTGTTCCTTATTTTCAAATCAATCAGGAAGGTACAATTCTAAATGTTTCACACATAACCCATTCATATTTTCCACCTATATCGAATATATGGACGATCATTTATAAAGAAGACCGAAATAAAGCCATAGTAATGTTTTCACAAAGTCCTAATTCTCATCCTATAACAAAACAGCTCATTCTACAGACAAGTAACAAGTTGTTTGGGAATTTTAAATGTACGATTCAATGGAAAGATGGGATAGGTCACCTAGTATGTACAGAAGTGAAAAGTAGTAAAGTTCTTGCACCTTTATCTATTCAAAACTCTTTAGTCAACACTCAAAAACGGTTAGAGGAATCAGAAAAACATTTAACCAAAGTTGCTAAAATAGTAAGTCTAAAAAAAAACTAATTATTTTTTTCCTCACCTGACCTTTTCTGACTTTAAAGGTGTATTTCACATAAATCTTTAGTTACGATCATGTTCATTATAAGTACCAAAACATATTTTTTATAATTGGTTTCTATGATAAGGGTATAGTATTAAGCTGGATTGAATTTTTAAGAAACACTCTTTTTTAAAGAATGTTTCTTTTTTTGATAATTATAAAACGAATCATAAACAGTAAATTGAGCAAACTACTCAAGATGCAATGAGGCATCACTCATGAAACCCAATTACGTAACAGAAAAACCTGCCTCTTTTGACTGGGAAGAGATAGGTTTTTCTTTTTTTTGAATGTGCTCTCAAATAGATATATTTAATGTCTGGAGATTAACTCACTCATTAATCTGTTTAAAGCAATGTGTACGATATCATGCTCTGTATACTCTTGTGGAAAAGGTAGATGTCTTCTTTCTTTGTTCCTTAACAACTTTCTAATCTCATCACATAAGTGAACTTGAGAATCTAAAAGTTTTATTTCGTTTATATCTTTCGTTTGTTTAGAAATGAAATCAGCCCCTTTATAATTCTCTAAGGAACTATTCTATTTTAAAAGTGAAAATCCTTTTGCTCTTATATCTGGTTAACATAATGTGATGTATCAAAAGTATTCTGAAGAACATAAAATGCCTACATTAATTTCTTGGAGGTAATATTCTTTCAATAAGCCATCTAACTATTAATGCTACTAAGATAAAACCAATAAGAGAAAGCCAATGAGAGAAATTATATTTTTGATACATATTTTCCCAGGCAAAAAAGGGTTCAATTACATAAGCAAATAAAAAGGAAATGATTATACTATATACAGTATATCTTCTCCATGTTTTTCCATAATGGTAAGCTAAACTAAATGCGACGGGAATAATAGTTAAATCTGCAGGAAATAAAGGAGGCACCATAAAAAATAATTTTGTAGGATATCCCCATAATAGAATATCTGCACCTATTACATCTAATATACTCGAAACAATACCTATGAACATCGCAAATGCAAATACATGTAGACGGTCTTTTTTCTTAACAAGATATCCCCATATAATCCAAGGGAAAATAGTAGCTACCAGTAGAATCCACCATTGCCATGTAAATAAATTATTATGAATCCAGTGTTCGTATCCAGCTGCCTTTAGTTCATAACGGATTTGTTGTACGTCATTATAAGAAGGATGTGCCAAAAAAATTGTTCTCTCCTCTCTACATACATGTGAAAAATATACCTACTTTTATCTTTCCAAAGTCTCTAAATATTATAAATGAATACCTTTTTATAATTTGAGCAAACTATCCAAGATGTAATAGAGCATCAGTTTAACATCTATATTTAAACGACTAGGAAAACTACTGAAACAGGATCAGTAGTTTTTTCGTTTTTAGGCTTTATACGTTATTTATTTTTAGTTCATGTAATGAATGTCCTTAAAAATAAAAAAGGATTAGATTTATATCAGTTGAGTGAATCAGTATAAATAAACAAGAGCATATTAAATATGGATAATGGGTACAACAAGTATATTTTTTCGGATCTATAGGAGATTAATCCATAGGAGATTGTAAATGAATAATTATAAAAACGACAATACTGCAAGACGCTATATTGCTCATGTCAGTATATTTGGAACCACTCAAATCCATTTAAGAAACCCCTATATTATCGCTTGGTGGTCAGCAGCTTTTCCTGGTTTTGGGCATTTACTCCTGTCTAAATACCTTCGCGGCTTTGTGTTATTTATATGGGAGGTCGTCATCAATATTAAATCTCACGTGAATTTAGCAATGGTTTATTCTTTCCAAGGGAACATTGATATGGCCAAAGATGTCCTTAATACAAGGTGGCTTCTTATTTATATTCCCGTTTATATTTTTGCTATATGGGATAGTTATCGAACAACCGTTGATTTAAATAAAATATATGTATTAGCTGAACGAGAAAATCATCGCTTTAACTCTTTCAGTATGGGCGCTATGGAAATAAACTATTTAGATAAACGGAATCCCGTCTTATCCGTCGTCTGGTCCTTGCTGATGCCAGGTCTAGGACAACTCTATATTCATCGGATCATTGCTGCTTTCTTTGTCATCATTTGGGCCGTTGTTTTCTTTTATTATTCTCACCTGCTTGAGGGTATTTCACTGCTATTTTTAGGAGAAATAAAACAGGCTACGTCCGTTTTAAATAAAGAATGGTTGTTATTTTTCCCTTCTCTATATGGTTTTGCTATCTTCGATTCCTATATGAATACCGTTGAGAATAATAAACTTGTTGAAAGAGAGCAGAAAAACTTCTTCGAGAAAACGTATCAACATCCAAGCTTTTGTATTGCGAAAGGAAAAAAGGTGGAGTGAGAATATGCAGGTCTTTTCTACATTTGAATATTCCAGTTACATCGAATTAGCTGTTTCAGAGCTAGAAAAAAAAGGGATAAAGAAAGAAGACATATTTATCGTTCCTCTCAATAATCGAACAGAAAATCGCCGGATTTTTGATAGCCTTCATCGAGCAGATGGGGCTTCTCTCATTGATTTAGGAATGGCTCTAGCTACAGCCTTTTCAGTCATAGGTGCAAGTATTGGTTTTAAACTAAGCTGGGGCCCTATTTATTGGGGGATTATTAGTGCTTTTATCGGATTTATCTTAGGATTAGGAATTAAACTATTTATGTTTAAAGTAATCAGGAAAAAGCAGCGACTTCTACGTGGCAAACATTCCGAAGTCATACCCATTGTTGATTGTCATACTGTAGACGCCAAAGTGGTTGAACAAACTTTGTGGAAAAATCTTGCCTTGGGTGTCTCTAAAGTTAAATCAGATGGCTTATAAAGCCACGGCATGATCGTACAATATACTAACGAAAGATAAAATAATGTAAATTTTCTAGGTGAAGATTGCATATCTGTTGCAACGTTTGAGCAAACTACTCAGGATACTGAAAAGTATATCCAATCTAGAATCTCATTAGCCTATAGAAAAACTCCCTATATGAATAGGGAGTTTTTCTATTTTCCTACTATATATGGTAACAATCTTAGTTAAGTCGGGTAGGCAGGCACTCTCACGAGCGCCCGCCCCCCTAAGAACCGTACGTGACAGATTTCCCGTCATACGGCTCAAGCCTTCTTTTTATCCGAACAACTTATTTAATACATGGTACATGTACTAATTTAGCAAATTGACCTGTAGAAACCTCTAGGTTTCGCACTGTAACTTTTTCTCCATTTTGTAGAGTCTGTTTACACAATGCACAACGATATCCTTGTTTTCTTGCAAGTTTCATCCTATCCAATGTATTTTCATTGTTAAAGACCTTACGGTCTCGTTTTTCCCAATACTCTTTTAGACTCGGATCATCTGGGCTGTTTTTGTAAGCTACCATGACATGTCGTTCTATCTTAATCCAGGACATCTTTAACAATTGAATGTTAGTAAGTGGACATGTGAGAATCCATTTATTATTTCCACCGTGGTGGGGCTTCTTAAAATAACGATTGCTAATCCATTTTCTCGACTTCTTTGGATGCAATTGTTTAAGATGTTTTCTCACTTTTAGGAAAATATAATTGTCCATGTAGCTGTAAGTCTTTTTAGATACGACATGTTTCCAATACTGGCCGTAGCCACGAATAATCGGGTTTAAAACCCGTATTAGTTCTTTTACTGGTCGTCCCCTCATCACAGAGAACGTATCTTTTATCTTGTTTCTAGCCTTTTTAATGCTGTCTCTGCTAGGTTTGATAAATAACTT
>NZ_JBHZOT010000011.1:0-108722 GCF_042787735.1 Priestia sp. YIM B13490 | reverse complement strand
GTTACAAGTCGATCGATTGTACATGTTTTTGGTGGCAATTCATTTTGTGCTTCATAGTTATTCATTAAAAAAACTCCCTTCATTTCTTGTCTCTTATTTAATGTATCACACTTCCAATAACAAACTTCACTTGAATTTATTAGTTTGAAATTCCCTCTAAATTTCCTCTTTTTTAATTGCGTATTTCGATAAAATCCATTATGGTAAGTAAGTTTTTAATATAAACTGAGTATAAGTAAATTATTTGATAAAATGATAAGTAAGATAAAGTAATCATTAAGATTTTTAGAAAGAGGTTTTTATGAAGTTTAATAAGGCGTTATCTCTTATTAGTTTTGTTACTGTTATAATCTTTTCAATTATCCCTCATGTTGGAATTAAAGTTGTTGACGAGATTTTTAGATCATATTATTTTGGCTTTCCAGCTCGTTGGTTAGGCTATCATAGAAATGGTCAGTTTAGTTTTCAAGTATTTAATCTAGTATTTAACTTTTTAATCTTTTACTTTTTATTTTGGATAATAAGTAAATTCCTAAAAAGAATTTTAAGAGTTCAAATTTAATTAGTGTCTCTTTTATTTTCGATAAAGTGTTTTATAGTAACTAAACGTTTATAAGATATACAGTTATAAAATAGAAAAACCTATTGGTTCATCCGGCACCAATAGGTTTTTCTATTTAAAACAACAAGGATTTTAAAGTATTGGATAGATGCCTCACGGCGTCTTGAGTAGTTAGTTTGTTCCGGATGTGAAAATTTATTCATTCTTGGCTAATTTACATTTTAATTTTATAAATAGACATACTAATTGTATCCAATTTATTTAGTAATCGAAGGTGGAAGTCTAATAATGATGTATGTCTTTGTGTGCTTTTTAGTTTTTAATTTACTAGCATTTTTCGCACCTAAAAAATTAGTCCCTATTGAAATATATGCTACATGTATTTTTGCCTACGCTTATGGGGTAACAACAGATTTAGTGTTAGACCTGCATTACAATTTGTATGGTTATCTTCAAAAAGGGTTTCAGTGGTTATCGCTTTTAGCAGTTATTATGTATTTTCCCTCTATCAGTTTTTTGTTTTTAAATTTTTACCCATTTAACAAAGCTTTAGGAAGAAAAGTACTTTATATTTTAAGTTGGACACTTTTTTCTGTTGTATTCGAATGGTTCGTAGTTAACACGGACTTTTTTTATTATAATGGCTGGAAATTACTATATTCGGCTCTAGTATACCCAATTATTTTTCTTATTCTTGTAAGTAACTTGAAATTGGTGAGAAAAATAATTTCTAGTAAACGATAATTATCCTTCTGAAAACTCGAAAAAAATTCAAAAAAATTATCTGTTAAGTTATTTTATTAGGTTCTTTTTGTTGGGTTCCCTATAGTAACTAAAAATATATATGATATACATTAAAAAATCAGAAGCAGCTACCTCTTCATGAGATAGTTACTTCTGATTCTGAATAGCAGTTAATTCATCTTATTCCTTGCATTAAGAAAATACATCCATACATGTATGACAGTTGTCATACTAGTTACTTGACGTTTGTATGTTTTATTACCAGCTCCTATGTGCTACTATAAATTAATAAAGAAAAGCTGAATATTAAACACGGTAAAGATTTAAGGAGGTCAACATGAGCAAACAAAAAACGACTGAACTAAGAAAAAATGTAGCACCTTTTGAAAAACCCAATACAAAATCGAGTATAAAGCAATTGATAAACACATTCCTTCCGTTTTTCCTACTTTGGTTTCTAGCTTATCAAAGTTTGTCCGTTTCTTATTGGCTAACATTGCCATTAGCTATTGTTACAGCCGGGTTCGTCGTCCGAATCTTTATTATTTTCCATGATTGTTGTCATCAATCATTTTTCAAAAGTCGAAAAGTCAATAATATCCTTGGTACAATTAGTGGGGTTATCACCATGTTTCCATATGAACAGTGGAAACGAAGCCACTCGATTCATCATGCCACGAGTAGCAACTTAGATAAACGGGGAACTGGTGATGTGTGGGTCATGACAGTTGATGAGTATATTGCAGCTTCCTACTGGGGCCGGTTAGCTTACCGAGTTTACCGCAATCCAATTATTATGTTTGGATTAGGCCCCATCTATCTTTTCTTAGTTTCTAACCGATTGAATCGAAAAGATGCGAAACGAAAGGAACGTTTGAACACATATTTAACAAATTTCTCAATTGTTGCAGTGTATGCACTTTTATGTTGGGGTATTGGTTGGCAAGCTTTTCTGCTCGTTCAAGCTCCCATCCTTTTTGTAGCAGGATCACTTGGAATTTGGCTATTTTACGTACAGCATCAATTTGAGGATTCCTACTTTGAAAACGAAAAGGAGTGGGATTACGTGAAGGCTGCGGTTGATGGTAGCTCCTATTACAAGCTTCCTAAAGTTTTACAATGGGTAACAGGTAATATTGGTTTCCATCATGTACATCACTTGGCTCCAAGAGTTCCAAACTATAATTTAGAAAAGGCGCATGAGTCTACGCCACCATTACAGAAAGCAACAACAATTACACTAAGCACAAGCTTGAAGTCCCTGCGTTTTCGACTTTTAGATCAACAAAATAAAAGTTTTGTAAGCTTCAAAGAAATTAAGCATCTACTAGACAATAAAAAATCTCGTATGAATTTGAATAACAAAAGGCCAAATCTAGATAAAAATTGAATATTCACACGATAAAACTATTCATTTCCTAATAAAAAATACCTGGAAGAGTTGAATTATAATCCGAATAAGGGCCACTACATAAAAAGTGTCCCTTATTCGCTATTTGTCTACATTGTGTATAAATCTTAAAACCTTTTATTTAATACACTTTCACTTAAACTATCCTCTTGACGACAGTTAACAACCCATTCGTGAAAATGTATCTTTTCTAACCCTTAAAACTAAATTTATAAGTACTTAAAAAACATCGGATTAGAAAAAAACGATGTTTTTAGCACTTTAAACTCAGAAACTGATACTAATTTAACTTTTCCTAATGAATCTTGTTCCTTAATTTCACAAGTACCATTGTTATATAACCACAAAGCAGTATAATTTTTGCTTTAAATATGACATTACAATCAACCTTCACTAATTATCCTTAACCCTCCTTAATACTTGCTAATTTTCGACATAAAAAGAGGGATCCCTTTAGAATAACTCCCAGAGAGTATTGCACATGAATATCTCCTATCGATCGTTTGATCACTAATTATCTCTTTACATTGAAGAATATTTTTATTTACCCAGGGTATTTTACGCTCTTAAAATCTACGTATATTTCAAAAAGTCCATAAAAATAATATAATCACTTTTTATAATTACAGATATAACTATTTATAATGTAAACGTTTTCTTTTATAATGAAATCAGGTGGATAGCATGCGTGGCTATCGTTTTATTTGGCGCAGGTGGAGCCCATACAAAAAGAAAGAATGAACTTTTTTTAACTTTGTGTTGTGTTACATACAACTTCGTACATACAAGTTAATACAATCAATAAGTACATTATTAATTTGGATGTATAAGAGATTACTAGATAGGTAATGATAGAAGTAAGAAACATAAATAAAGGAGGAAAAGATGTTGAAAGAATATAAACAGGTGTTTTCTAATTTTATTGATGAAGACCGATTCGAACTACATTCATACCTTACTTATTTATTCAATCAATCTCAGGATAACGATGTAATTCAGTTAGAAGATTAACATATAACATGATAAATGTACACATATTGTAAAGTGGAAGGGTAAATATATGAATGAAAAATAGGATAAGCGACCGTACTGTTCGAATTAGGATAGATAAGTCGCTTTTTATTGTTCTCATGTAAAGTCTTCCTGTTAGTGGGTTAATTCTATTACAGAGGGTATTCTATGAGATACTTCGAAGCTGTTTAGTTAATCGTAAGAGGGTTTCTTTATCTTTATTTTTTGAAGCTTGTTCCATTTGCACTAAAATTTCTGTTTTTTTAACGTCACGTAGATTTTTCATTGATAAAAGTTGATTAAATGTAGCATTCATGTCTTTTATCTCTCCTATCTTTGTGCAACCGTTTTTCTTTGTATTCCACACCCATCATTCTTTTTCCTTTAAAAGCTTTCTATATATAATAAGCAGAAACTCAGTCAAAAAAGACTGAGTTTCTGCTTATTATATGCCATTTACACCACTTTCTACCATAGCATGTTCCCAGCTAGGGAAAAAATAAAGTGCATTTTTCATTAGTTTTGGATGTGTTTGCTTTACTTTTTTCTTTTTTAGAGATTGTCCATTTGTTCCTAAGTACTGGATTTGGGCTTTGACTTCTTCGACCGTCATATCGGCTTGCATAAGATCACTCCCTTTATCAAGTTGACCCTATTATTCCCTTCTTTTAGATAAGTAAAACATATACTTCTAGAATTAGCTTATATTTATTTATATTTAATACAAATTATGAAGAATAACTACAACAAAGACTGCCGATTATGTATAAGCCTTCTACCAAGGATTCTTTCTCCGGAGTATGCAGCTTTTTATACATATGCTTGTCTCAGAAAATAGTCTTTATGAAGAAAAAATATATGTTATTATTTAACTCCATTTATAGACTCCTTTAAAAAGTTACCATTTCAAATGCTTTTAGAATAAGGGTGTTTTTTTTATTTAACTACTAAAGAAACTTCCACTCTTTCTTTTTCTCTTATAATGATGATGTCCATAACTTCCATGATGATCACGGCCTTTTCTATAATCGTCACTACTGCTATAACTCTTAAAAGGTTTTGATTTTCCTCTCTTGTAATCACTACTACTGTAATGCTTATGTTTATTATTCATTAGTGAATCAAACAGTTTCTTGAACATGATTTAACCACTCCTCATAATTAGTTTAAATCTATAAAAAACAAAAAGCGCTTTTATCTTTTTAGTAGATAAAAGCGCTTGATGTATAAACACAGACTTTACCTAACTAAAAATGTAGGCAAAGGTCTTGCTAACAATTAAGATTGCCAACAAAGCCGAAACAAAATGTTTCGTAGTGACGACTTTTGTTGTACAGCTACTCCCCTTTGGAGTATTAAGTTTGTTCAATGTTAGCGTAAATCGATTCTACAAGTCAATTAATAACTAATAGCGTCCAAAAAGGAACATCCTTTTAGACAAATGTACGTCGAAGTATAGGCTAAATTATAATGGACTTTCTGTAGTTTAGAAAAGTAATACCTAAGTACTTTATAGCTTTATAAAGAGAAATTTATATTTATTTCTCCATGTGAAAATATGATATATTATATACATACCGATAATACGCCATACTATAACTAATTTAGGTAATCATAAATAAAAGCACTACTAATCCATAAATATAAATATCATCAAAGGCGTTAGTACAGACCACTAACGTCCTTTTTACTGTCTTCTTCACTTTAAGATTTCTACACGCACTGGAGGGAGATAACATTGAGTAAAAATCAAAAGCTATGGACAACGGAGGAAGATTTATTCCTTAAAAAACAATATGGACAGATGACGTTCCAAAGAATGGGTGAACACTTAAATCGTAGCAAAGAATCTGTTAATAAACGGATTGTACGATTAAACCTTCGAAATGAAGAGAATTGCTTACATAAAAAATGGACAACGGAACAAGATACTTTCTTAAAAGAAAACATTAATATCATGAATAACCGGGAAATAGGAAATCATTTAGGTAAGACACCTTCTTCTATTGCTACTCGTATTAAAATATTAAAACTAACACGACGAGAAACACTGCGGAGATGGACGAATCAAGAGGATGAATACCTATTAAAGTATTATGGATCCAAATCTCTTAAACACATATCTAAACGACTGCAGCGAAGTATACCAGCATTAGAGTCTAGATTAAATCGCTTAGGCGTATATGGAGTAAGAGCTTATACAGGAAGTATTACAGTATATGAACTAGCAAGTTTTCTTCAAATTGATGTTCATACTATCTATAAATGGATTCAAAAAAAGAAATTTCCTCATAAAATCACGAGGGCAAAAACACGAAAATTTGTAGGAATTGAAGTATCAGCCTTTTGGAAATGGGCTGAGCAAAATAAAAAGCTCCTTAATTTTTCTAAAATACCTACAAATACTCTTTTGCCAGAGCCGGATTGGGTAAGGAAACAACGGAAATATGATTATTATAATCGTCCGAAATATGAAAAGAAACAGTGGACTGAAGAAGAAGATGCCCGTCTATGGTATATGTTCTACGAGGAAGGTCGTACTCAACAAGAAATCGGTCAACTTATAGGACGATCAAGGTATGGGGTTCAACGAAGGTTAAACCGATTGCGAAAAAAGAAATTGACCACTTAATGGCTGTATCCTGTACTTATTTTAAGCAATAGATCTATTCACTCGATATTAAAATAAATCTTTTTTAAAAAAAGCACAGACCACTATATATGGTTTGTACTTTGGGCTAAGGAATAACACTAAAAGAAAGATTGTCTAATAACAGATTAACAATTTAACGCTTTAAAGTAAAACGTTAAATTGTTCCATATTATATCCCTCGTTATTTAAGTAAATAGTAAATTATTTCATAAAAAATATAAGTGTTAATACCTGCTCTTACTGACGAATACAGAGCATAAGATCGTATACCTTGCTTTAAACAGATTAATGAGTGAGTTAATCTCCAGACATTAAATATCTTTATTTGAAAATGCATTCAAAAAACAAAAAAACCTATCTCTTCCCAGTCAAAAGAGGTAGGTTTTTTCTGTTGCAGAATTTAGTTGTATACGTCAATGTTTGGCGACATCTTGTGTAGTTTGCTCAATTTACTGTTTATTATTTATTCTATAATTACCAAAAAAAAAGAAACAAACTTAAAAAAGAATGTTTCTTGAAAATTCAATCCAGCTTAATACTCTACCCTTATCATAGAAATCAAAACATATTTTATAAAAAATGTTTTGGTGCTTATAATGAACAGGATCACAACTAAAGATTTATATGAAATAAATCTTTAAAATAGAAAGAATTCATGTGAGGAAAAAATTTGCTTTTTTCTACATTAAATCTTAATTAATTATATAAAAAGACTTATGTTGCAGGACATTAAAAGAAATATGTTGAATAAATAGTATCGATTTCTAATATATTGTTGTTGAATGTTAGAATTTAATTAATTCCGATTAGGAAGGTTGGAGGAATTGTGGGTGTTAAAAGAAGAAGATGGTGGGCTTGATCAGGAGTGGATAAGTCTTATGAAGGAAGCTTATCAATTAGGCCTCTCTTTTGTGGAAGTAAAAGAATTTATATATTCAAACCAAAAGGAAGTTCTTTCTAAATAATTCAGGCTCTTTTTGCTTCTTATAATCTGATTATGTAAACTTTAAAAATGATTTATTACTCAGTGACTTCTTTTTCCACAGTACTTATTATTCTATACAAAGCTAAAGAGGTAGCCTCCACATCTGGAAAATATTCAATATGACCCGTTTCAATATTCTTTACTTGAAAATTCTTTAGTTCCTTAGAATAACTGAGAGAAAAGGTATTATTTTTACTACAAATGGTATGAGTAATTTCACTGTCTTCATACTGTAATAAAGTTTCTAACATTTCTTTAATTTTAATTATTGTCATTTATCATCAACCCATTTCTCGCAATTTAAAGTTTAATCTATTTTACCATAGGGTATATATATAAGTTATTAGCTCCAAATAATTGAAATAAATATTTTAAAAATGAAATAAATTTGTAAAAAAGTGTAATTTCACCTTAAGGTTAGAAACTATATAACAAATGTATCATGGTTGGGAACCACGGATATATATGATATAAAAGATGTACTTGAAATATATATTTAAATGTGGGAAATAAAGGATATTATTTAAAAACATATTTAGTATGGGTAGTATAGGGCATAAAAATAAATAATAATTCATTTGGCGATATTTATTAATTAAGGATAATAATAATCAATAAACAATAAGGGGTGTATTCAAAATGGAGATTATTTATAATCCGAGGGAGAAAATGACGGATTTTATTAAAGATAACAAACAAAATTTCCAGGACAAACTCTTATCAGAGGCGGTTAACGTAGCCTCTAATATTAATGATATTTTAGAAACAGGAAATATTGATCTTTTAAAAAATGCTCAAAAGTTATCTCTATATGTCGTAGAACAAAAAGAAGATCAACTCATTGCTTTCGCTCAGCAAGAAGGCGTAGCATGGGCGGAGCACGCCTTAACTCTTGCCTTCAAACTAGAATGGGTACAGGCCATTAGGCGAACATTATGGCATTTTCTCTATCAATATGATCGAATAAATAACCATTTTAATGACCTTGAAGAATTCTATGCCTTAGAAAAGCGAATTAATGATAGAATTGATCAATTTCTTAACACTTTTGTTATTAGTTACTCCAAGTATAAAGATGAATTAATTGCCTCCCAAAGGGACTTGGTTGAAAATTTATCGGTACCCATTATACCACTTAGCCAATCTGTAGCTGTACTACCGTTGATCGGAATGATTGACATTAATCGTATCCAAACGATTGAGGAGAAAGTACTGATGGGCATCTCAGATTTAAAGATTCAAACATTAATTATAGACCTGTCTGGAATTGCTAACATGGAGATGTATGTCATTGATCATTTCCAAAAAATATTAACTGGAATTTCAATGATGGGATGTAAGGCTGTTCTTACAGGTTTACGTGCGGACCTGGTGCGGACAATGATTCACTCAGGAATCTCCTTTGAAGAAAAAGCAGAAACAAAAGGGACGTTACAGCAAACATTAAAAGAATATTTAGAACTCCACCAAATGTAGGAGGAATAAGGAAGTTTACTCTACACACAGAAATGAATTTATGAAATTAGAATCATTTTGATGCTTAGAAAATCCATTATTATATAATCTTCTCATGGTTCCTTTAATTCGTTTTATGTTAACTAAGGATGTATACCATATACATCTAAAAAAGAAAAACCCACCTGATTTGTCAGAGGTGGGCTTTTCTTTTAGCTAAATATTAAGGGTGTAATTGCTTGTTACTTACATATCATTTAATATTTTTGTAGATATTTATTATAACCTATCAAATCATTTTGAGAAAGCAGAAAATGAAAACGGTTACTTAACATTAAAACTAAAAGGTATCTTTTCTATTTCATACCGATAAAATCCATTACGTTAAGTAAATAGTAAAGTATTTCGTAAAAATAATTAGTTTCACTATTTACTGTAACTGATGACAAATAGATCATTCATTATAATAGATAAAGACAACAAACTGGTGAGTTTGTTGTCTTTAGATTTCAGTCTATCCTATAATTTTTGTACAGCGTACAATAGCAATTCTTCTACATTCTTTTTGCCTAATTCCTTGGCTTTTTGCTGCAATTCTTGCTTTAAATCACTTGATATCTTTACGCGTACAACTTCCAGATCGCTATCAATATAAATCCCACGGCTGCGTTTATTAATCTTCCCTGAGACAAGAACCGACTCTAATAACTCAACGATTTCTTGTGCTGATTCCGTCAATAATACAGGTTTGATTTCAACGATAAATTGCTCTTTCTCTTCTTGTGGCGTAATTCTCATGTTGGTCGGGCTTAGGTACTGATAGAACAAATCCATGAGCTTATAAAGCTGTGATTTCGCATAGGCTGTTTGCTTAAAGGCAAATGTGGCATAGCCTTCTTTGGTAACAGTTTTTTTTGATTCAATCTCGTAGGCTGCTTCAAAGCCTCGGTGAAGTAACTCCTCTAATGTTATCTCTTCATGTTGTTCTGTAACAGCCATAATTGGATCTTCTACAGAGATGATACGGGCAAACTGCTCTTTTTCTTCATTTTTCTTCACAAAAAGCTGAAATAGCGCAATATTTTGTTCGGCATGATAAAAATGACGCTTACTCGGTTTGCGCCCTACTTCATGCGTGAGCTTAAACGCTTCTAGATCTTCTTCATTCACAAAATAACAATTAATGCCCCGGTATTCTTCTTGAAACGCAGGTAACAGTTCTTGCTTAATATACTTATTCACCGTTGTGACCGAGATATCCAGTTGATGCGCGACTTCTTTTGTCGTAAGTCCTGGCTTTTTTAACTCTTCTTGTAAACGAACAACATCCTCGATATCAAATTCATAACGTCCTTCGATATGCCAGTCATCTTTATTAATAGGGTTTAATTTTCCTTGTTGAATATATGTATAAATGGTTTTCTTTGATGAAATAGTTAACATCTCCATCACATCTTCAATCGTAATAATTTTAACAGGATTATCAATCATGACATACACTCCTATTCTTTTTCTTATATTCAATACTTAATTATATCATATTTATGTATAGTTATAAGTTGAAAGTTTTTTTAACTTATATGTAAATAGTGAAACTAACTTATATAATATTATGTTTTACCATTTACTTCAACTGATGACAAATAGGAGATTTTTCTACAAACTATATAAATATTATGCTATATTTATAAAAAGTAATTTTATACTTTTATTTTTGAATAAGGTACAATTAATAAGTAATTTGTACAATAAATAGATTTATTAAAATACTCAATTATAAAAGAAATTGATATTTAATTAAGATCTCTAGTAATTTTAAAGTTGATGTCAAAATTATTATTATGTTTTAAAAGTTATTTATCATCTACATATATATAAATGTAAACTTAATATTACCTATAGGGGAAAATGATTTAACTTAAGGAAGAGTTATAAATAAAAAGACATGATTTATGAGAGGAGAGGTTTTATGCACGATTTCTCTTTAGTACATATAGGAACACAAGTAAGAGAAAGAAAAGGGGATTTCAATAAAATCGTTTCATTGATGCTGGATAGTACGTATTATGATGCATTAGAAGAAAGAAATGATTATCACCAGCGAAAAAATGAAGATATGTTCAGCGATTTTACAGATGAAGAAATGATGTACTACTACGTTCATCAACGAAAGCATATTCGGAAGGATCGAGAACGAAAAGAAAACACAAAGACGGAATACGTACGAATTTTGTTGCAGTTTTATCAGTATGCGGTACAAAGTGAGTCATTCTTGCGCCAAGATGTTGACTATTATATAGAAGAAACGATTTTTAAAAACCTACGTCCTTGGCATATACGTAACTACCAGGCCTATCTAAGTACCGCATTATTGGGTAAGGGGGGGAAACCTTATTCACCCGCAACTTTAGATGCCAAAATGACAATTTTAAAGAGTTTTATGAAATGGCTACATGAAGCAAAGTATATTCAGCAACCATTACATAAGGAAATTTTGAGTACATCATTGTCTGAACAAGAAATCCCAAACCGAGATTTATATTACCATGAAGTTAAACAGTTATTGGACTATTACAAAGACCATCCTATTAACCATGGTTTGTTAACGATGTTGGCGATGACAGGATTGCGTGTACAAGAAATAGCTAAAGCTTCGTGGGGAGATGTATATCTAGACAGTTTAAGTGGCCATTACCGGTTAAGAGGAGTAGGTAAGGGTGGAAAGAACTTTGACAAGTTACTTCATCCATCTTTATATGAGCGCATCCTTGCTTTTCGAGAACGACGACACGTCAGCACAGCATTAAATTCAAGTGATCAAGGGCCACTATTCCCAACCAAAGATGGAGGATATTATCAATATAAAAATTTAAGTAATTATATTGTACGTATTATTGAACGAACAGAGTTACCTTTTGTAAAAGAACGGACTGACAGGATTACACCTCATTACTTTCGTCATTTTTATGCGATTTATAGTAGGCAGCAGGGAGCAGATATTTTTTTAATCCAGAAAGAACTAGGGCATAGTGATCGTAAGACAACTGAGCGCTATTTGGAAAAGGTTTTGCAACGAGAGCAAGAAATTGGACTCATGTGGAAGGAGCAAGATTTCTAATTAAAATACATGTGAAAGTCTCTTCATTTAAGTATGCTCATTCTCTGTAATTACACGTTCTGTAATGTTCTTATATATGTTAACCTAATCCGGTTATCCATTAGATCCGGTGGATGTTTCTACATTCGGCCCTATTACTACTGGCTTGTCTACAATTTCATAAGAATTATAAAAAGGAGGGACTTAAATGCAATTTGATGTATCTGAATTAGTTGAAGCAAAACGTCAAATTGATTCAACTTTACACAAACTTAAACAGACAGTAAAGACTTTTGAAGCTAAAGAAAATTCTAATAGATATAAATCTCAAATTACCTTAGCTAAAAGACGGATACAAGCATTTGAAATTTCAGTATCTCTTATTGAAAGAGAAATAAATGACGCTGATAAAAAAAGCTAGTTATGAGCTTTTACAAAGTTCATATTTATCGTCATCTAGAGTAATTTGTAAAACTATTATTTTTTATAAGTAGTTGTATTCATTTATCGGATGGGAGAGGATATTTAATGCT
Source organism: Priestia sp. YIM B13490 (assembly GCF_042787735.1). Taxonomy (NCBI): domain Bacteria; kingdom Bacillati; phylum Bacillota; class Bacilli; order Caryophanales; family Bacillaceae; genus Priestia; species Priestia sp. YIM B13490. The sequence continues at coordinate 96,271 of NZ_JBHZOT010000011.1, read as the reverse complement.
AAGCAAAACAGATGAACGGTTTACGACCGCGATTAATTATTCGTACAAAATTTATAACAGTGAGGTGAAAGTATGAAAGAAAACAATATAAAGAACCCAAAAAACGAAATTATAAAAAAGCATGAGAAATTATTTGTGAAAAAATTAGACCTTGAGAGTGAAGCAAATCGCTTAATGTTAGAAATTAATTTATTAGATGCACGGCATACTCTTGATAAAGTAAATCAGTTAAATCGACAGATAGACGATATAATCTCTGAAATGGATTATTTGAAACAGGCGCTTGAAGCTATTAAGTAAGTCTATATCAAAGTATGCTAAATTCTACTATCGTAATCGATTTTAAAAGGAATTTAACTTGTTTTTCCTAATAGATTATCAGGAAAAACAAGTGTCTGTTTATTTGAAATAAAGTTTGATCGATTATATAAAAAATAAGGCAAGGACTTAACCAATACAACGCTAAGTTAAGGAAAGTAAAGCGTGCCATAAGTGCCTCTTTTTCTTAAAACAAATTGGTTCCTATAATCTATCTTATGTAAACTAGAAAAAGAAATAAGGCAAACCCTACTCATTTCTGAGTTAGGTTTGTAATTTTTATTTATACATGTAACTGCTGATTAACCAATCTCTTTACTCTCTCATAAGCTTTGACCTCACCTTGGTAAAAACAAGCACTGTTCCAGTCTTCTCTTTTCTCCGCATCCTTTCTCCACGCATCAGATTGTTCTAGTAACTTATCAATGTATTCAATAAATTTCTTTCGCTCCATTCAATCACCTTCTTTTATCAAATTTGGAAATATTTTTAAGTTATTTGATAAGTAATATTTCTAGAATTTAGTGAGAATACCTGTTGAAATTTGATATAATCTCCAGGACTTTTAGGAATAAAAGAAATGACCTCCAGTAATGAAAGTCATTTCTTTTATTCTATTACCTGTTTATGCTCATTTTGATGGGTTATTTTAATTCTTTTTGATTTTAAAAACATTACTTATGTTAATTTAAAGAAAAATAAAAAAAGCTGCCAATACAGCTAGGCAGCCCTTCCTTAAATATCCCTAATTATTCTCTTTGCTATAAACCATAGAGGAGATATACTTATTTCTTTTGCTTGTTTGTTGATTTCTCATTATTCTTCCCTTTTTCAGAAGTAGTAATATCCGTATCTTCAACATGACTTTCTGGTTTCTGATTGTTTACTGAGGCTGTGACCTCTTCAATCTCTTTGATAACAGGAGAAGTTGTCACTTTAAGTTGAGCTTCTTGTTTCTTATCGGCTGAAAGTTTAACTTTTTCCTCCTTTGAAGCATCAGAAGCAATTGCAGCTGCAACTTCTTGGTAACTTTGATCTACGTGATTATCCATGTTTTGATAGATTTCAGAGTCAGCAAGTTCAGGAATCGCGGGGAGTTCTGACTTTTCAATTTTTGCTTCTTCCTTTAGAACAGTATCCTTCATCTCTTTAATCTCTTGAATTTTACGCTTACCAATGATGACTTCTTCCACAACTACAGGCCTCTTGGTTACTTCAACTCGCTCCTCCATAATAGGAATACGAATGATCTCGTTCTCTGTCAATGGGCTACCATCATACTGACCGTCTATGACCGGGCGGCGTTCTACGTAGACTTCCTCACGCATAACTGGAACCTGGATAGTTCGTAGTTCTTCTACAATTTCCTTACGAAGTTGTATTTCCCCAGTCTGAACTCGCTCTTTCCTTACATTAAGTTGCTCTTCACGAAGTAGCACTGACCTATGCCCCTTTGTCTCGTATGGAGACTCCCTAACCGTAGTATATGAAGGAATTGTTTGAGTTTCATCCACATCAATTAGGACAAGGATTTTCCCTTCCTTTACATCCATTTCACACTGTTTTGCAGTAAAGTTTTGAATCCCCATTCTAACAAGTTTTGAAGTTAGGCCACCAGCTTGGGTAGTAGAAATCATTCCACCTGTCATCATGGTAAGAAAGCTGTCCATCATCACACCTGCCAACGAACTTACAGCTGGTGTTCCAGCTTCTATCATTACATTCGTCTCAGTCCCTAACTGTAAAGTATTATTGCTATCCTTTGCTACTACTAATATGTCTGTTTCACGATAACCCTGATGTTTTAACCCCTTAATTGCATGTATCGCTTCTTGCTCCGAATAAAAAGTCCCTGCAACTCGTTTTCTTGTTCCCATTTTCCCATCCCCTTAAATTTTAATTAAACGAAAACTTCTTTTCACATTTAATTCCATCCTTATTGTGTATATCATGTACCCAGTGGGTTTCTATTTAAAACTTAATACGGATGACTATGTAAATGACCCCTAAATTATAAAATGTAGAAAGATGAAGTAGAGGCAATATCCATATTCGGGAAAACTTTAGAGTTTTTATTGAAAAAGAACGTTTGTTCGTATATAATATAAAAAAGGAAAAACCTCATATTTTTCCTTAATTGAAACATATAGGATATTTAATACAGAGATAATTTACAATTAGTTTTCATGGGGGAGAAAAAGCGATGAATTCTACATACCATCATTTAAAAGATACAAAAAAAGAAGAAGGGCAAAAAGAATTACTTGAGAGAAACCTAGAAGCTCATAGAAGTAGAAGATGGGTAACCAACTCTATTTACGCTATGTCACTACTTGGAGTCGTACTTTGTTTCTATTTTCATGTACCAAAGGCTGCAATTATTACTCTAATCCTATTTTTAATATGTGCAACTAGCGAAATACTGTATAGAGCGTTAGATAAAAAGATAGAATTACGGTTAAAACGGATTAAACAGGAGAAAAGAAAGATCATATTTAAAGGAAATAAATCCTAACAGCTTTTCTATAAATTCCTTTCTGCTATACAGATTTGAAATTATTTTTCACATGTGAACGAAGAAGAAAGAGTTAGCTTCATTATAGAATGAAGTAAAAAAGCAGTCCTTTAACTATTCAAAGACTGCTTTCTTACTATATAGAAGAGAAAGAGTAGCAAAAAATCATCCTTGATAAAGTTTACGACTATGCTGAATTTCCGAATAAAGTTAGTGTCCAATGCGATAACTGCAGTTCCTCTTACTTCAAAAGTTCTATAAAAGGTGGCATTTTTCTACGTGAATGTCGAGAGTGTGGCATGAAGAAAAGCATTTAGGTGGTATTTAGACTATAAAAAATAGCATGGTTTGAAGGGTAGTTGGTATATTTTTATGTGTATATAGAAAATAAGCCACCCAAGGATATCCAAAGTAGGTGGCTTATACGATAAACTTAATATGGAGCACGCTTTAAAAATTAATTTCTGTCAAAAAGAGAGCTGCCAGATATACCTGGGTTCGTCATTTCATAGGGATTTAAAATTAACTCAAGCTCCTCCTCAGTCAATACGTCATATTGCAAACATAGTTCTCGTACCGACTTTCCATTTAAAATAGCCTCTCTAGCAATTCGTGCTGCTACTTCATATCCGATATGTGGATTTACGGCTGTAATAATCCCTACACTTTTTTCTACATACTCTTTTAAACGTCCCTCATTTGCTTCAATGCCTCTTAGACAATGGTCTGTGAAGACGTGGAATGCGTTATTCATAATACTGATTGACTGAAGCAAGTTAAATACAAGAACAGGCTCCATCACATTTAGTTCAAGTTGACCTGCTTCCGATGCCAGGCAAATTGTATGATCATTACCTATAACTTGAAAAGCTACTTGATTAATCATTTCAGGCATGACAGGATTGACCTTTCCAGGCATAATAGATGAACCAGGTTGACGAGATGGTAGTATAAGTTCAGCTAATCCTGCACGAGGACCAGACGCCATTAATCGGATATCATTTGCAATTTTAGACATATTAATCATGCACACTTTTAAGCTAGCAGAGACTTCTGTATAAGCATCTGTATTTTGAGTCGCGTCTACAAGATGATTGGCCTTCTTAAGTGGTAAACCACTGATATTTGCTAGATATCTTACAACATTTTCGATATAACGTGGATCTGCATTTAAACCCGTTCCAACTGCAGTTGCTCCCATATTAACCTCATATAAATGTCCATAGGATTGCTTAATACGTTTCATATCGCGCTCAAGAACACGACTATATGATTCAAATTCTTGACCAAGACGGATTGGAACCGCATCCTGTAGGTGAGTACGTCCCATCTTTATAATAGAATCAAATTGTTCTGCCTTTTTCTGAAATACACTGTGCATATAATTCATTGTTTTCATTAACTTATTTAACAGATTAAGCGTTGCAATATGGATAGCAGTTGGGAATACGTCATTTGTTGACTGTGACATGTTTACATGACTATTAGGGCTTAAATCGGAATAAGAACCTTTCTTATGACCAAGTAACTCTAAAGCTCTATTTGCAATAACCTCATTTGCATTCATATTCATTGAGGTCCCCGCGCCACCCTGTATTGGATCAACAATAAATTGATTATTTCTTTTTCCTTCAATAACCTCGTCTGCTGCTTCAATAATTGCATTACCCAACCCATCATATAACCTTTTTGTTTCCATATTAGCAAGAGCAGCAGCTTTTTTAACAATTCCTAATGCTTTAATGAGTTCCGGGTGAATCTGGTAACCTGTTATTGGAAAATTCTCAACTGCACGTAATGTTTGAATTCCATAATAAGCGCTGACAGGCACTTCTTTCGTTCCTAAGAAATCTTTTTCAATTCTTACATCTTTTTTTTCAATCGTTCCCATATCTGTCATAATATTGATCTCCTTCTTTATAAACAAATAAATTATTTTAAGCTACATCTGATTTTTTAATAGAATCTGTATAATGCTTTGCTTTTTCTTTATCGAATCCGCCTTCCCACTTAGACATCACAATAGCAGCTAATGCGTTACCTACTACGTTGACAGATGTACGAAGCATATCTAAGATGCGATCAATGCCAGCAATGAATGCCATACCTTCTAAAGGTAATCCCATTGAGCCCAATGTTGTTAATACAACAACAAATGATGCTCCTGCAACTCCTGCCATTCCCTTAGAAGTCAACATCAATACAAGTAAAAGTGTAATTTGTTCTATGAAAGATAAATGAATGCCATACATTTGTGCAATAAAAAGGGCAGCAATGGCTTGGTAAATGGATGATCCATCAAGGTTAAAGGTATATCCTGTCGGAATAACAAATGATGTAACAGCTTTCGGACAACCAAAGTTCTCCATTTTAGTCATTAACCTTGGCAATACTGCTTCAGAGCTTGCGGTTGTAAACGCTAAAATTAACTCATCTTTTAAGATTTTTATAAGGACTAAAACATTAGTTCCAGCCATTTTTGCAATAATACCTAATACTACAAAAACAAAGAAAATCATGGTCAGATATATAACGAGTACTAACTTTCCTAAAGGGATTAATGAACCAATTCCAAACTTCGCCACATTCAAACCAATTAAAGCAAATACGCCAAATGGAGCAAATTTCATAACTAAGTTTGTCATCCAAAACATGGATTCTAGTACACCTTCAAAAAAGTTTAAAACTGGTTTGCCTTTTTCTCCAATTGCTGCAACTCCTAGACCAAATAAGACTGAGAAAAAGATAATCGCTAATAAATTTCCTTCAGTCAATGATTGGAATATATTAGTTGGGATGATATGAACGATTTGAGCTGCTACACCTGCACTCTCAGTCGTTTTAGATGTTTCTTCATATTTGGATATATCACCTTTCTCAAGGTTTCCCATATCTATACCAGTACCTGGATGGAATAAATTTGCGGCCAATAAGCCCACTGCTAATGCAATTGTAGTCACAATTTCAAAATAAAGAATGGTTTTTCCACCTAGTCTTCCTAACTTTTTAATATCACCTACACCAGCTATAGATACGATGAGTGCGGATACAACGATAGGAATAACAATCATTTTAATTAGGTGAAGAAAAATATCCCCTAAAGGTTGAAGAATGGCCATCATTGTATTATTTCCATAAAAAATAGCGCCTATAGCAATCCCGAACGCAAGTCCAATAAATATTTGTGTAGCTAATCCTAATTTCTTCATAGTTGTAACCCCTTTCAATTTGCAGTTCATTAAAACACTTAAAGAGAGCCTATGCTTAGGCTAGCGTCTATAAAAAAAGACAATAATTAAAAATAAGTCCAATGTGTAAATATTCTTTAAAATAAATGGTAATCATATAATTTGAAATTAACTCCCCCCTTCCAGTAAAGCGTTTTCAAAATCTTTAATGTAAAATACACTTTTTCGGCTCACCTTATATACCTGAGCATATAGTATCGTTTATAAAGAGATTTTCTATTATCCTTTTAACCTTTTTGAAATCCTGTTTATTGTCTAACATTCACATAAATCTAGTGACAGTCACTTATAGATTTATATGAATGTTAGACAATAATACCCTAATCTATTATTCTCCCATTTCAGGTAAAGAAGTATCTTCTTCTTTATCTAGTGTCTAGAGATAAGGTAGCAATAACACTAGATATCTCTATAACTTGTTAAAATAATTAAATCTCTTAAAATGTTTTTCTTTTAATAAAATGATATCGCTTTCAAAAAATCTCAATCGTAGTAACTACACATATCTTCTCCGAAAGCTAAAGAAATTTAGTATTTATTCCAGGTGTAACTTAATTAACGAAACTACAGCATTAAGTTGGGGTATCTCCTTCAATCTCTTCATACTGTAATCTCATTATAATAAACATGCGTTTCTTGCATATAGGTAATGAATGGAATCAAAAAATGATAATAACGAAAAGTGTATTTTAAATTTCATGTTCTCTTTTTGCGTACTTCAGTTACATTATATTTATATACAACAGATAAATCAAGAAGATTATTATTCATTTCGCGTACATTTTATTTAGACAAGCCTCATAGAAGTGAAAAATATTTAAATAACGACGAACTGTTATTTAAATATTAACCTTTCGTAGCGTGAAAGAGTCTATGCCTTTAAGAAATACTATAAGCAAGGTCATTGCATAACAAAGAAAGGATTCATTCAGTTTGTTGATTCTCTTGGGGATTTATTTATTTTTATTGATGATGTATTTGAGTTAAAGAATAAAATGAGATTAAGCGAGCTCATTGATGTTCGCGTGGCTTAGTTCCTGAAGAAATCGTGTGCAGGAATCACTTAATTGGGTAGAGGTACATTCATATACAATTTTAGAGTCTACACGTTACGTGACGGTTCAAAGAGAATCATTTAAACAGGAACTCCAAAGAGCAGGTATTCAAGAAACGCAAATTTTTCAGGTGCAACTAGTGGAAAAAACAAAGTAATTTTAACATACACCTTTTATATAGACCTAATTGTGTTAGTCAAATAGAAAGGAGTGATCAACCTGGAAGAAATAAAAGAGCAAGGATCGATTTTGATAAAGTGTATGACTATGCTAAATTTCCGGATAAAGTTAGTGGCCGTTGCGATAACTGCAACTCAGCTTACTTCAAAAGCTCCGTAAAAGCTGACGTTTTCTTACGTGAATGTAGAGAATGTGGTATGAAGAAGAGTATATAAAATATAAATATATGATAACCAGGCCTTTCAGAATTTAAAGGGGCCTTTTGTTTATGTTCAATAAGGTTGAGTAATAAATACTTCAGTTTAAGTGAGGAAGCTAATCCCTAATCTATAAAAAAAGCGCATATTCTAGATCCGTTTACTCCTGACCTACTGCAGTAAAGAAGCATATCCTTACTTTATTTTTAAATATTTTTCATAATAATAAGCGACCCTATATACCGTAAACAAAGTTACTAAGGTCGCTTATACTATATTTTGATTTATTATTTTTTTGTCTGCTTCTTTATAATAAAATATCTGTAATCTCATTAATCTTCTGACAGAATTTCACTATAATTATTAATTTGATCGAACAAATAAGTAAGATAAGAATCTAGTTCAAATTGATTACCATCAACAAAATCATATAGCATAGAATTATTTTCTTCTCTCATTTTTAGTCACTCCAATTTAAGTTTTTTTGATTTTATACATGATGACCATGATTCTTTTTTTGACCCATTTTTCTTAAAAGAAAGCTTACAATTAATACTAAAATGATTGATCCAATAATTGCTGGGATGATTGCAAAACCGCCAATGACTGGCCCCCAACTTCCCAAGATAAGGCCGCCTAACCAAGAACCAATAAAGCCAGCGATAATATTACCAATAATACCTCCAGGAACATCGCGTCCTGTAATTAAACCGGCGAGCCATCCAATAATTCCACCTACAATTAGCATCCATAGAATCTCCATTAATACTTCCCTCCTTCTAAATTATTTAATTGACTTTACCCTTCACTAAAACTCATTAACCTTGTTATTTTTTTCCTGATTAGAGCTTTTCTCTTATATAAAAGGACATCTTCTCATTTCTCGACTGTTTCATGAAAAAGATAAGCGATTAGGACAAGCCCTCAGCATATAAAAACCCAGCACATATTCTATGACCATCTAGTCATCACCTAGTGCGGTAGCTACTTAGTATTAAAAGAATAACTACTTCGTTTGGTAATCAGTATCTATTTCAGTACCGTTGCCACGTTAATATACGTTGTGGATGTACAGTTCTAATTAGCCACTTTTCCTTTGTTAATCCGGATTACATGTTATCTTTCCATATTTCAATGCATCATAGATAGCTCGCCCATCACTTAAACTCGTTTCTGAATATTCAAAGGGTAAGAGCGAGAAAACAATATAATAAATAGAGAAATAAACAAATTGGTAAGAAAAGAGATTCTTTGAGAGAACACCCAACATAATTAAACCATACACAAGAAGTATAGACGCTAAATTAGCTATGGTACCTCCAGCATAAACACAAGCATGAGTAAACCGATTATCATACTTTAATTTTTCGTAAATACAAAAGGAGTGCAAAAAATAAATAGATTTTATTTTGATTTTTTTCCACCTAAAAATCGTTCTCCCTTGTCCAATGGTAAAATCGACCCTTCCACCTAAAATAATAGCCATAAATGAATGCCCTAGTTGGTGAATAACAGACACAAGTGGAATGACAATTAAAAAAGAAAATAATAATTTCGGCATATCACTCCATCCAAACATACCTGTCTCCCCTTTATCCCAAAATAATCTTACATTTGATATTCCACATTTTCTTCTATCAAAACCGGTAATTTTATGAGGGCTGTATAAGAGAATGGTGCTTTTCTATGCTTTGTGTTTATGATTTTCATTAGGTTAATTAAATAATTAAACCGGACCTTCTTTACAATAAAAAGAGCTACCTCCAAATAGAAAAAGGTAGCTTGCTCTACTCAAGAAAGAAATTACAGATGTTCATCGGGTTAAAACAATTTAAGTATTTTAAACTGATAAAAAATCAGTAGCTTTTCTTGTCTTTTTAATATGTATCTCATAGAGATTTAGCCTTACTTGCATATAAATTCCATTATTATACACAATGATAATAAAATATAATTTCTTAAAAGGGGCTTTCGATAGTGAAAAGAGAACAAGTCATTGAAGTTTATAAAGATGTTCTAGAGAAGAGGAGAAAACGATTTCCAAATTATTTTTTTGCAGGTAATGAAGGGGAAAAATATATGCGCTACATGACATGCTACTTACTTGAACAACACTTATCGATCCCCATCGTTGAAATCCCTTTGCAAGTAGGAGCAAATACATTATGGTCTCATCGTCTTAGACCCCCTGCCATGCTATATGGATGGAATTATTATGAAGTCATAGATAATGCTTACCCAGGAAAATTTAAACCTTGGGAGTTTCAACAAACTCCTGATAAATATTGGGACGGAGAAGAAGGAAAGAGAAGGGCCATTGAGGCGGTAAGATATGTAATAGAGGGAAAAATGAAGATTCCCATGAAAGAAATACCCTCTCAAATTAATTTTCATTTTTTTAAACAACATGGTTTAGGGGGCGCCTTTACCCTTTTAGGCTATTCTCCTTTTCAAATAGTTGAAGCGATTTATCCTGGTGTCTTTAGGCCGTGGCAATTTGCTCATGTTCCCATGAATTGTTGGAAAAATGAAGAATATATTCGAGAGGCAATGGATGATCTCCTTTTCAAACAGCTACGCTTTTCTTCTTACAACGAGGCTTTTATCCAATTAAAGAGAATCCACTTTAATGATTTTCATTTAACCGGTCTTTTTCAAATGGCTTTTGGTGCCAGAATGAACAACGTAAGGAAATGGATAAAAAATCAACTAAATAATCTAGATGATGAAATATTTTATGTGAACCATTGATTAATGAAAGAGGGGGTTGAAACGAATAGCCTGAGCTAAATTTCTATTACTTTATTTCATACATTTAAAAATAGAAACTTATAGCTGCGTAGCTACTTGCTCTAATTCCTTTTCTTTATAAAAAGATATGCAGTTTCAACAAAAAAAGAAAAATAAGCAAAAAGAGTACAAATAATTCGGCAACCTCCATTACCTGAAAAGGACTCACAGCGTTATACAATGCCTGAGAAACATCAAATCCTTGTAGCATATCGATGCCTAAAGAAAAAACCATTAAGCACCATACTATTAAAAGGCTAATACCTATAATTTTCATGTGAATCACGCTCCATTTAATAGGTTCTTCTCTTTTTTCTATGATGATACATAAATATTTATTGTTAATTTTTACATAAAAAACTCTTATGTGGTCAAAGTAATAAAAACTGAAAGAAGGGTGCTCAAATCTATGCCTTCGTTTTTTAAAGATCGCAAACAAAAAAAGAAATCAGCACAAGATGACGAGAATCAAACTACTGATCAACCAATAGAACAAATACAAGTTTCATTATCGGGCAATCTTAACATGATTAAGCAAAAGACTGGAAATAGTTCAGATGTTGTTATTCGTGAGATAAAAATGGGAGGGGCTTCTGACATTAAAACGGGGATTGTCTATATAGAGGGAATTGTAGACAATCAGTCAATTCAAGATTATCTACTGCAATCCATGATGAAGGATGATTATAAAGAAGAAATAAATCAGCACAATGCGATAGACCTCCTTTCTAAAGATATAATGACAATTGGAAATATATCCTCCATCACTAACTTGGATGATTTATTTGCATCTTTAATGGCAGGAGATACTCTTATCCTAGTGGATGGAGTAAAACAAGCACTGAGTGCTAGCACCAAAGGTGGAGAAAAACGTTCCATTGTGGAATCCACTACCGAGATGGTCGTACGAGGACCAAAAGGAGCGTTTACAGAGTCTCTTGGAACCAATACAGCTATGGTACGTCGCATCATTAAGACCCCCGATTTGTGGATGGAATCTTTAAAAATTGGACGTGTAACAAAGACAGATGTGACACTTATGTACATACATGGCATTGCCAATGATAAAGTTGTTAAAGAAATTCGTCAGCGATTAAATCGAATTGATATTGATAGCATTTTGGAATCAGGTTATATTGAACAACTAATAGAGGATCAAACATTCACCCCTTTTCCCACTATCTACAATACGGAAAGACCTGATGTTGTAGCTGGAAACTTGTTAGAAGGGCGGATTGCTATATTTGTGGATGGGACACCTTTTGTACTTATTGCGCCTGCTGTATTTATTCAATTTTTCCAATCAGCTGAAGATTATTATGCCCGGTTCGACATTGCAACCTCAATTCGTCTTTTACGTATTTTTATGTTTATGATTTCGCTTATCGCGCCTGCTACCTATGTCACTGTTACAACCTTCCATCAGGAAATGGTGCCAACTACGCTCATCGTAGCCATTGCGGCACAAAGGGAAGCTGTTCCCTTTCCGGCATTTGTGGAAGCTCTTCTCATGGAATTAACTTTTGAAATTTTACGAGAAGCAGGGATACGATTACCCAAGGCTGTTGGCTCAGCTGTATCTATTGTCGGGGCCCTTGTAATTGGTCAGGCAGCCGTTCAAGCAAGTATTGTGTCACCAGCAATGGTTATCATTGTATCAATCACAGCTATTGCTAGTTTTGCTACACCTTCTTTCGATATGGCAATTTCAGCTCGCTTAATTCGTTTTTTATTTATGATTGGTGCAGCAACATTTGGTTTCTACGGCATCATTCTGTGCCTTTTAATGATGGTTGTCCACCTATGCAGTTTACGTTCCTTTGGGGTACCCTACATGGCTCCATTTGCTCCCTTCATTCCAGTGAATAATGGAGATACTGTTGTAAGATTACCATGGTGGACATTGAGACAGCGACCTCGATTAATTACTGCCAATACAATTCGAGAAGGTAAAGATAGAGCCCCACAGCCTCCTACATCTCGTGGTATGGTGAATCGAGATTTCGAGGAAGGTGGCAATAATGAAGCGTAAAGGAGTTTTTCTTTTACTAATATTGACAATGACCTTGTTTCTTACAAGTTGTTGGAGTAAAAAAGAATTAACTGACCTCGCTATTGTCGCAGCCATGGGTTTGGATAAGACAAAAGACGGAAGGTATCACATAACGCTCCAAATTATAAATCCTGGAAATGTAGCAGGAGGTATGCAAGGAGGCGGCGGTACTCAGAGCCCCCCTATTACCATTTACTCGGCTTCAGGAAATAATATAGTCGAAGCAAGTAGACGGGCTTCAAGCAGGATTTCTCGACGATTGTATTATGCGCATACAAATTTAGTCGTAGTTGGAGAAAAGTTGGCTAAAGAAGAAGGGCTTGGTACATTAATTGATGGTTTAGATCGTGATCCAGAGTTTCGAAATACTTCAACTATTGTGATTGCGAACCATTCAACCGCAGCTGATGTGGTTAAAACGTTAACACCTGTTGATAAAATTCCGGCCAATAAAATATTAAAAACATTGGAGTTCACACAAAGGAAATGGGGAGAGAATGTAAAAACATCACTTCAAGAGGTGATGGCAAGCATTGAATCTCCTGGAAGAGGAACTGTGGTTTCAGGGTTCCGTCTAGTTGGGAATCCTCAGCAAGCTCAAAAGTTGGATAACCTTCAGGAAAGTGCACCTGCGGAAACGCTTAAAGCTTCCGGAATTGCTGTTTTAAAACAAGGGAAGTTAATAGATTGGCTATATGGAAAACCAGCCAGAGGAACCGTGTGGATTCTCAATAAAATTCAGGGAACCGATATCAATATTAATTGGAAAGGAAAAAAGGAAGCCATTGCTTATCAAACCGTTCGTCAAAAAACCAGTATTTCTTATCAAGTTAAAAATGGCCAACCACATATTTTTGTTCATACACGTGTTGAAGGAGATTTAGGGGAAATTGATGTACCTGTTGATATCACTAATCCAAAGCTCATTAAAGAAATTGAACAGTCTATAAGTAAAGAAATAAAAAAAGAGCTAGGGACAGCTGTTGAACGTGCACAAAAAAATAAAACAGATATCTTAGGATTCGGGGAAGTAGTTCACCGTTTTAGACCAAAGCAATTTAAAAGAGTAAAACAGGAATGGAATGATGTCTACTTTCCAAAACTAAATGTCGATATGACTGTAGAAGCCTATGTCCGTCGGGCTGGCTTACGAAACAAATCGTTTCTTTCAGGTTTAAAAGAGAATCAAAAGTAAAGAAAAGGAGGTTCCAGGTAAATGGAAAAAGCAAAGATTAGTGCCATTCAACTCTTTATTTTAATGGTCCTATTTGAACTGGGGAGTGCTTTATTGGTACCTCTTGCGATAGATGCGAAACAAGATGCATGGCTTGCTATTCTGCTTGGAATGGTATGCAGTTTCGCATTGTTATTAGTGTATCATAAGCTTTATACCTATTATCCGGATCTCTTACCTACAGAATATATGCAAAGGATTCTAGGGAAGGTACTGGGAACCGTACTAGCCTTTGTTTACATTCTTTACTTTATGTATGATGCCTCAAGGGTTCTACGTGATTTTGGTGAGATGCTGTTAACCTTTGCCTATCCTGACACACCTTTATTCATCGCAAATGCTTTATTAATGCTTGTCATTATTTATACAATCAGAAAAGGAATTGAGGTCATAGCTCGATCAGGAGAACTACTTTTTATATTTATGTATGTCCTTGCGGTTGCTGGCTTTATCTTAATTGTTTCTTCTGGCTTAATTCACTTTAAAAATTTACAACCTATATTGGAAGAGGGATTATCTCCTGTTCTAAAAGTGGTATTTACTCAAACGTTGTATTTCCCATTTACAGAGGTCATTGTATTTACGATGATTTTGCCCTATTTAGACAATCCAAAGAAAGCAAAGGTAACTATGTTATGCGCAACAGGATTAAGTGGAATCAATTTAATTATTACGATGCTTATTAATGTTTGCGTACTGGGGGTTAATTTGACCGCACGTTCACAATATCCTCTTCTTAGCACGGTGGAAAGCATTCAAGTAGCTAACTTCTTGGAACGTCTTGATGTGTTTTTTATGCTTGCTTTAATTACCACTATCTTTTTTAAAATCTGCGTGTTATTCTATGCAGCTGTCATAGGAACAGCGCATTTATTCAAGGTTAAATCACCTTCACAGTTATCCTATCCTTTAGGTCTAATTGTTCTCTTTTTGTCCATTACCATCGCCAGTAATCTTCAAGAACATAACTATGAAGGACTAAAGGTAGCAATGCGTGTTATACATATTCCTCTTCTTGGAATCGTTCCCCCTTTTCTTCTTCTTGTAGCTTTCATTAAAAATAGGAAGAAGCATGGGAGCAACACATTGAATTAGTTAATTTTTATATGGAATATTGGCATTCTTGTTGAAATTCCTAGTAAAACCTTACCTGTACAAAGAATACTTTTAGTCCAGAATAAGCCTTAAAATGAACCTAATTTCTACTACATAATGTTAAACGGACCATGACGCTATTACATGCGTTTACGGGCGATTTAAGCTGTTTAAAGAAGAGGTCAACTAATGAGTCTCGATCCACAGCTCTAAATTGATTGATAAACGCTATGATGTCTTTATCACGTTGAGATAAACGGAAACTCATCGCTGCTCCTCCTTCTCTAATAACCCAAAGATGGATTGTGATGTAACTTCGAGTTCTGGTTCGGGATCTTTCACAAGCCTTTTATAAGAAGAGAGTATTTCCTTACAAGCTCCTTCATCTAAGAAGTAGGCTTGAAACTCTTTGACCTCATCAATCTTAATTTTCATGCGCCCCTGGCTGCAGCATCGATTTCTTCTGCGCCAATTACTCCGGCTACTTTCGCATTTATCGCATCCGCCTGCCAGAGATCCGAACCCTTAAGTTTACTTTGAGTGCGGAATTCAACAAATCGGCATCGGGACGCTGCATGGCAATGATGGTATGAACACCTAGAGCACGACCTTGACTTGCAAACTGTTGAATCATCTCTACAAGATCCGTTTCTCTCTTCACGATGGACATTTCATCAACCACTACTACAATCCGAGGGAGCTTAAACGGAAGCCTGCTTATATGTGTCACACCATGTTCTAACAATAAATCGCCTCTCCGATACATTTCAGCTCGTAATAACGCAAATGGTTTTCTCATATCCTTTGCCTCAAAACAAAGCGTATCTACATGTGCAATCCCATTAAATAGGCCTAAATCAGCTCGCTTGAGATCCACTAATACCCATCGCAAATCTTCAGGAGATGTATATTTCACCCATGTTGTGAGGATCACACGCATGAGACTACTTTTTCCGGCTCCAATTTCCCCAGATATCAATAAGGTTTCTAAATCAGCAAACTCCCATGAAACAGGGTTTCCATAGACATCTTGACCAATGCATACAGGAAGCTCCATTTTCTTAATATGAGGGTAAATGATTTCATACTCATAAGTAAGCATCTTAGGTAGGCTTTTGTGATGAACGGTAATACTAAAGTTCTTTAAGCTGCCGTTTATTTCAATATTGCTGCCTAATACTTGTCGTAATGCCCATCTTTTTTTATTTAAAAGTTCAGGATCAATGCCATTCAGTAAGGAAAAAGCATACCGAGTGTAGGAGTGCTGATGATCGATCCGATGGATTTTAGGAAATTGATAGGAAGTACGATCCCCACGTTTTATAACCCGATAAATTTCTGCTGTACGAAACGCTTTAATAAGCTTTCCACGCAATTTTAGTTTCTCAAACATCTAAAACCCTCCTCAAAACATAAAGGTCCCAAAAAAGTAAATCAACGCGCTATAGAACGTGACAGGCAAGATAAATCGCATTACTTTCGCAAATTGATCAACAAGATCGATGACACCCCATCGCTCTAAGATTCGTTCGATGATAGCAATTCCTAAGACAATGCTTCCTATGGTTAGAATAGTAGGGTCAAGCATGGCTAGTGGACTAAAAGAAACAAAGGAATAAGCTTTGAAGGGACGAGGTTCCACGAAGGGCCTCGCTAGGCGTATATAGCTTGTATAACCGAGGTAATGTTACTGAACTAGCTACTGATTAGGTAACGAAGTCGCGATTCTTTAGATACTATGTAGCTAATGCAGTAGGCTTGCCTGTCCACTCGAAAAATAAAAAATAACTTTTACTGCAGTAGGGGATTAGTAGATGTCGATGTAAGAGGTGCTGGGAGTTGGCTTAGTTGCTTACCTTTTTCATGAAACGGACGAGAATTAATATCCATATATTGTGAGTTGGTTTTTATAAATACTTAATCATATTTATCTATCTTGCGGAATATACTAGTTATTTCTTCGATATATTCAGATTATAAATCTATCAATATTCGTTATCTTATATTTATAGGATCTAGGTGGAATAGCCAAGTGATTAAGGCAAAGGTCTGCAAAACCTTGATCTCCGGTTCAATCCCGGATTCCACCTCTAAATTATAAATATAAGGAGAAGATTATGAAAAAACTCACTATAATCATTACTACCCTCTTACTTTGCTTTTGTTTTACTAATGATATGCATGCTAAAGCAGAAACAAATCAATATTATACGGTTATCTTAAAAAATCGTTCTCAGTGGAAACACTCTATAGAGAAGATTAAAAAGAGCCAGGGAGAAATTACTTATACTGTTTCTGAGATAGGACTAGTTCAATTTAAAGGAAATCAAACAGTTGCTAAAAAAAATGCTTCTTTATTTAAATCCTTAAGCCCTTCTCTAAAACTAGAAAAGCCTTCTATCCCTGAATCTTTAAAAAAGCCTAATTTAGGCGTAAACTCAATAAAAAGTTTAAATAGCACCCTTCCTGCTTTATGGGATATGCAATGGGATATGAAAGAAATTACGCACAATGGAGAAAGTTATAACATAGAATCAGGTTCTCCTAATGTAACTGTTGGAATTGTTGACTCTGGAATTGACATCGACCACCCAGACCTCGTAGACAATCTAAAAAGTGGATCAAAAAATCTTGTTCCAAAAGGTGGGCTCAGAGGGACAGAACCTGAAGAAACAGGCGATATTAATAGTATTAATGATATTAATGGACATGGGACTATGGTAGCTGGATCTATCGCTGCCAATGGCGAAATTAAAGGGGTGGCACCTAATACAGGAATTAAAGCATATCGTGTGTTCGGTAATAAGTCAGCTGATGCTGTGTGGATCATTAAAGCAATTATTCAAGCAGCTAAGGATGACGTCGATGTTATTAATCTTAGCCTTGGTTCCTATTATATTGATGGCGAAATATATAAAGACGGGGAACTTTTAGATAATAAGTGGGCAGATGTTGAAGGATATAAACTTGCAATTGAGTATGCTAATAAGTTAGGTAGTGTGGTAGTTGCTTCTGCAGGAAACGATTCAATAGATGTTTCCAACAAATCAGAGCTAAATGATTTTCTTAAGAAAAAATATGCGGAAGAAGGAAAAACATTTAATGGGGTAGGGATTGAGGCTCCAGGGGAATTGCCTGGTGTAGTTACCGTGTCTTCTACTGGTCCTACGCAACAACTTTCTTTATTCTCTAATTTCGGAAAAAATTATATTGATATCGCTGCTCCAGGGGGAGATTCTAGATTATTAGAAAAATACGGCCAAGAGGCATGGTGGGATGGTGGACTTTTCCGACAAGAACAAGTATTAACTACCTTTAACACGGGCAGATACTTATTTGCTTCTGGAACTTCCATGGCTGCACCGAAGGTTTCTGCTACTCTGGCCTTGATTATCGACCAACGTCATTATAAAAATCGTCCAAATAGTTCTATTGATTATCTCTACAAAAACGGAGTGAAAAAAGATATTACACCTAATTTAGCTTATTGGGGAAATGGTCAACTAGACGTATATAACGCGGTCAAATAAATAAAAAAATGAACTATGAATATCATAGTTCATTTTTTTATTTATTAATAGAAGAGATATTAAATTCAATACATGCTCCTTGAGGTTTATTATTTTTAGCACAAATTTCTCCGCCATGTTTTATAACTAACTCTTTTACAATATATAAACCTAAACCATGATGAAGTTGATCGTTTCTTGAAGGATCCCCTTGATAAAATTTACTGAATAAGAAAGGTAAATCTTTAGTATCAAAGCCTCTTCCTGTATCAGAAATAGAAAAAAACATCTCATCTTTCTCTATCTGAACTTGAACATGAATACTCCCATTTACTGGAGTAAAACGAATACTATTAGAAATTAAATTAGTAAGAATTTGATGCAAACGTTTTGGATCTAATACAAATTCAGAATTTTCTTCTTCCAATTTGCTAGTGAAGCTGTAAGTAAGATTTATTTCCTCATCCTCAGCCCACTTTTTAAATTCTTCTAACATTTCTGGTAACATTTCTATAGGAAGGACGCTTTCAAGCTCAAGAGTAAAATCTGGATTATCTACTTCAGACACTCTTTTCATTTCGTCTGTCAAATGCAATACTCTTTGAGTATTGTTTTTTATTGTTTGCAAGTATTGTGGTAAACGTTTCTGCCCATTTAATGATGGATCCATTAAGACCTCTACATGAGATAATATGATTGTTAGAGGTGTTCTTAAATCATGAGCAATAGAAGCCACCATATCTCGACGCTCTTGCTCTAATTTCCATTGAAGATAAAGTGATGTTTTTAACTCTGCTTTCATACTGTTAAAGGAATCAATTAATGTACCAATTTCATTTTCACTTTCATATTTAATTTCAAAATCCAAATCTTGATTTTTAATTTTCTGAGAAGCAGCACTCAATTCTTTAATCGGCTTATTTAATTCTCTCCCTAAACGTCTTGCAAATAAGTATGAGTAAAGTGTTAAAAATAAAAAGGGAATTAATAATATTATAAGAAATATGTATTTTATATAATAGTCAATAGATGATGCTAACACGTATCGTACGGCTAAAGCTCCTACCATTTTATTTTTGTCGAGGACTGGAAGGTACTTCGTTATGACCTTCCCTTTTTGATCAGATCGATTAACTTTTTCATATATACTTTTGTTACTTTCTATTAATTGATCATCTAAGGTGCCATACACTTTCTTTCCTCTAAGGTTTATAACCTGGTATGTAATACCTTCCATAGGAATAACTTTTTCTAAATTCTTTTGAAAAGATACGTCTACTATCTTTTCTCCTTTTGATTCGACAAACTTTTCTATACTAGGAACTTTTTTCTCGTAGTAATTAGCAGGTTGAACTGACTTTTCATTGTAGACAGAGAGAAAATAATATATTAAAACTAAACTACCAATTGTACTTATGAGGCTTAGAAAAATTACAGAAGCAAAGGTTAAGATAAACTGATTTTTTAAAGATAGCCGTTTGATCATCAGCGTTTTTCCAATTTGTATCCTACTCCCCACACTGTTTTAATGTGATAAGTTGACATACCCGAAGTTAATTTAGCCCTTAAGTTGTTAATATGAACTATAATAGTATTTAAGTCACCCATTGCATCAATACCCCAAATTTTCTCATAAATCTGTTCTTTAGAAAATATTTGTCCTAAGTTTACTGTTAAGAGTTCTAATATCTTAAACTCTTTACTGGTCAAATCTATCTTATTACCATCTAATAAAACGTCATGTTGTGAATAGTTAATAGTTAAATTACCTAAAAGACGTTGATTTTGGGTGCTAACTCTCTCCCTATGTTCACGCCTTAAGTGTGCCTCTACCCGAGCAATAAGTTCTTTCACTTGAAAAGGCTTTGTTATATAATCGTCTCCCCCTAAAGTTAAACCCTTTACCTTATCCATCTCTGAGTGCTTCGCGCTTAAAAACAGAATAGGACAATGAATTTGTTCCCTAATAACTTTACAAAGATCAAAGCCATCCATTTGAGGCATCATAACATCTAATATTATTAAATCTACCTTTGCCTTTAACTGATCTAATGCTTGTTCTCCATTATAAGCTTTAAGAACTCTATAACCTCGATCTTCAAAGATATCAGAGATTATATCTACAATCTCTAACTCATCATCGACCACAAGAATACTTTCTTGCATAGATATATACCTCCCCGCCCTCCTAATATTTGATTTACCTAGGAGAGGTCAATTAGTTAGTACTCTCCTAGACAAAAAATACCTTCTTTTCATAGCACCTTTTTAGAATAAAAGTAACTAGAAATAAGATAGATAATAAATTGAGACACTCCAAATATTAAAAATATTACTATTATAGAATAAATTGTAATTCCTTCTAATATATTTTGCAAGGCATTAGTAGCTATAAATAAATTTAATCCCCCTATAAATAAAGGAACAAAGAATATGACTGAAATTTGAATATACAAAGTCCTTTTAACTTCTTTATCTGTAAGACCAACTTTTCGTAATGAGTGGAATACTTTTTTATCATCATTCATATCTTCATACAGTTTAAACCAAAGCAGACTAGCTAAAGCAAGAAACAAAACTAAGCATATAAACAGTCCTGTAAGTCTCAGTATTGAGGATAATTGAACTGTATTTTCATAATCGAGAAGTCGAACACTATGAAGATTACCCGATTTT
This sequence comes from Priestia sp. YIM B13490, assembly GCF_042787735.1. Lineage (NCBI taxonomy): Bacteria > Bacillati > Bacillota > Bacilli > Caryophanales > Bacillaceae > Priestia > Priestia sp. YIM B13490. The sequence continues at coordinate 75,401 of NZ_JBHZOT010000011.1, read as the reverse complement.
AACGAGGGTGTATCGGATAATTTTTTTAAGAGGTTATAACTTTTTGCATCCTCTTTAAAATCTAGTTTATAAAGTAACAATTTCTTTTCAGAAATCGTTATTCTATATATTTTACTAAAAGTATTTTCCGGTACAGAGATAATACCCTCAATTCCATCTATGGGATTAAGAACTCTTTTACCGTTCATCTCTTTAACTTTTAGATCTCTCTCCCCTTTTTCAGATTTTAATTTTACGATTCCATTAGTAATATCATACTTTTTTTTATTATTAAAAATATAATTGTTATTTTTTAATGAATCTTCATCTTTTATAAAAGATGGATCATTCTGTATTACTAAAAATTCCTTGTTCCCACTCTCTAAAGAAATTTTTAGTCCTTCCCATTTCTTCGTTTGTAAATCCTTTATTCCTTGTCTCTTCAATTCATCTATACTATCTTCTATTTTGTTTTCCTTCCCCTTTGATACAACAAATAATGCTCCTTGAGGGTGAGTTCTTTGCATTCTTTGATTGTTATTTTCTATATATAACTGAATAGAACCTATTGATATCATAATTGCAGATAATAGAATAGATACGATAAAGATAATTTTTGAATTATAATATAATTTTTTTCTTAAACTTATAAGAGTTAACATCTTTATCCCATTTAACTGCCGTTTTTCTTTATTATTTAAATAAGATATTACACCTACTAAACCATTTGAACAGAATAGGTATGTGCCTACTAGTACTAAGACTAATAAGGGTAAAAAGGAAAATAATAGTATAGGTAAAGATGCATAAGAAATAAATATATAAGAGGCTAAAAGAAAACAGATAGATAAAAGGAATTTAATCCTAGAGAATTGAGCTGAAGGTTTAGGTTTTCTTTCTTCTTGAAATAACTCTAGAACTGCAATTCGTTTAATTTTTAAGTAACTTCGACATGAAACAAGTAAAAATACTATTCCAAATAAAATAACCGTAACAAAAACAGCCACGGGAGAGAAAGTATAAATGAACGATTGATTCAAAAATAGAATATCACTCATAAAATTAAAGAAAATCTTTGATAACAGCATTCCAAATAAAATACCTACTAAAATAGAAAACGTACCAACTACGGCGTTCTCTAAAACGAGCACGTTAAACAATTGCCTTCTAGAGGCTCCAAATGTTTTCCAAATACCCATTTCTTTTTTTCTTTCTCTAAGGAAATGCTCATGTGAATATGCGATAAAAAAACAAGAAAATAGTAATATAATAATTTCACATGCAATTAATAATTGTTCCGTTCCTGAAACCTTTGGATACAACAGAAAGGCTGCGTACATATAAAAAATTGCTACAGAAAGAATACTACTAAGTATGTATACTGTGTAATGAGAAAGGTTACGGGTTATATTCTTAATTATATATTTCCGCATTGACACTACGATCCCCCACTTCCTTAGCGACAAATGATAAAATTCTTTGATTAAATTTAGATGTATCTTCTAATTGGCAGCGTTTCATCTCATGGACAATTTTACCATCTTTTAAAAATATGACTCTGTTACAAAAGCTAGCAGCTACAGAATCATGAGTTACCATTAGAATAGTTGTTTTGTACTTCTCATTTAATGCGTTTAGAGTATGTAGAACATTTTGAGCAGATTTAGAATCTAAATTCCCTGTCGGTTCATCGGCAAATAATAAAGCAGGATTGTTAATAAGAGCACGAATGATAGCAGCTCTTTGCTGCTGTCCCCCAGAGACTTCATAAGGATATTTAGTTAAAAATTTTGTCACTTCTAATTCTTCAGCAAATGTTTGAAGTTTATTCTGTACACCTTTCTTATCTCCTTTTTTTAAAGCAGCAGGTAATAAAATATTTTCTTCGATAGTCAAATGATCTAGCAAGTTATAATTTTGAAAGATGAAACCAATATGTTCACGTCGATAAATACCTAACTGTTCTTCTTTCATACCTGTTAGAGTGGTTCCTCCAACCTTGATATCCCCTTCTGAGGGGATATCAAGGGAGGAAAGCACATTTAATAAGGTCGACTTTCCACTTCCCGAAGGACCCATAATTGCTACAAAGTCTCCTTCTTCAACATCTAAACTTATATTTTTCAGGACAGGATACGCTCTGTACTTAGTTTTATAAACTTTTTTAATTTCTCTTGCTTCCAATATAGCCATTTTAGTTTTCCCTCCTATTTTTGCTTAAGAAGTAAATTCTTTTTTACTCCAAATTCGTACGCAAGCACCAAAACCAACTACCATAATAATTAATGCAAAAGCATATAAAGAATTGCTACCGGTACTAAGAGTATGAAAGATACTTTGGACTGATAATAAGAAAAATGAAAGTTGGCTAGAAACATACAAACAACCTACATATAACCCAATTAATAAGAAAAAGCTAATAACCGCATTTGAAATTATTACACTAATTAAACTAGCAAGAGCTAAACAGCACATTTGAATGATGAAAAAGAGACCATAAACTTGTACTGTATATAATATAGCTTCTATAGCATTTTTCTGTTGACCATAAAAAATAAAATCATTATCTGGTTTTAAGAAGATAAAACCAAACGCTATGCCGATCCCTAGAATAATTAATAAATGTACTAGTACCATTAAGGCAAGAGAGAACCATTTTGAAATTAGGAATGATTTTCTTTTAAAAGGTCTAATTAAAAAAAGGCGATACGCTCCTGAGTTATATTCTACATTAAGGCTATTTAGAAAAAATACTGGCATAAAGATTAATGTAAGTAAAAATGAAGATTCTTTTAATAAAAACCATGGAAAATTCCAAGTATTTAGAGGAATTTGCTGATCATTATTATAAATTCCAACTCCATAGTACCTTAAGAACCAAGCTTGAAGAAGTACAATCACAGCAAAAATCCCAATCATCCATTTACTTTTTCTCTGGCTCCAAAGTCTCTCCCATTCGCTTATAAATAATGCTTTCAATTAAAACCCTCCTTGAGTCATATAAAATAATCTCTCTTCACAAACGTCAAATAACCAATTAAACCAAATATAGCAATATATACTGCTTGAACTAAAATTATGTAAGAATTTAGATTGTTAGTTGATGAAAGTAAAAATGCTATTCCCGTGTGCTGAATTTTCACAATAGACATGTACATAAGGTGAACCACTGTATTGTGTCCAATAATAGTTTGTGTGGAAAATTCTAAGAGTTGAGGAATGGCAATTGCTAAGAAAATAAAGCCAACCCCTGCACCAAGTGTTATCATTGTACTTCTGCTTATCGATCCTAATAATGTAAAAACTGATACAACGCTAATCATTGTCACAAAACAAGCAAAGAAATATTTTAAGTTATATAATAAAGCTGCTGTCAAAGATAATTTCTGCTCATCTAAAAATGTTATTAAGGTATCAACCTTTGGAAAAAAGATATAACCAGCAACAGTATTTAAAATCCAAAATAGAGTTAAATACAAGAACATGGTTGTTAAAATAGTAGCTAATTTTGCTAAAAAAAGTTGAGTTGTAGAAAAAGGACGAATGAGGATCATTCTTAACTGCCCATTTTCTATCTCATTAGCTATAACCGTAGAAATTAGTATTATAGCTATGATATTAAAAGAAACAACGAGATGTTCAGAAATGCTGATTATAGGAAAGTTTAAGGAAGTTACATAATCTGGTTCCCCTGGTGACACCCGTTCATTCCAACTCAAGTAATATTTGACTGAGCCTATTGACATCAAGGGTATAAAAAATAGTATGATCCATGATATCTTTTGGGACCATAATCGTTCTAACTCTGAAGTGAAAAGTCCTTTCATGATGTCATCATCTCCACAAATATATCCTCTAGTCTCTTGCTTGGATCTTTAATTAACTCCTCTTTGCTTCCTTGTGTAACAAGTTTACCGTTACGAATAATGACAAGACGATCACACATTTGTTGAATTTCATCAAGTAAATGACTAGAGATGAAAAATGTTAGGTTTTTCTTTTCTCGAAGTTCAAGAATTAATTCTCTTAATTCTCTCATTCCCATAGGATCCAGACCGTTTGCTGGCTCATCTAATAAAATGACATCTGGCTCTCCTAAGAGAGCTTGAGCAATTCCCAGCCTTTGTCGCATACCTAATGAATAATTCTTGATTTTTACATCCGCATCCTCTGTTAGTCTTACAATGGATAATGCTGCCTCCACCTGTTCTAACTGTTCTTTTCTCGATAGATCAGGATATAGTCTCGCTAGATTTTGTAACATCTTTCTTCCTGACATGTAAGGGAAAAAGATAGGAGATTCTATAATTGCTCCTACATTTCTTAAAGCCTGTTGTCTATCTTTATTTACATCTTTACCCCCTACCATTATTGAGCCTTCAGTAGGACGAATAAGTCCTGTAAACATTCGCATAACAGTTGTTTTTCCTGCTCCATTGGGTCCCAAGAAGCCGCATATATCTCCTTTATACACCTTAGTTGAGAATTGGCTTACAATATTCTTTCCACCCACTGCTTTTGTGATGTTATTTGCTTCTAAAACAATTTCTTTTTTCATATTCAATCCCTCCTTATGGTTTAATATAAAAGACAAATATAAATAAAAAATAAAGAAAAGAAAAAAACTCACATTTTTGTGAGTTTTTATTGAACTTCAACTTTTTCACAAACATTCAATAGTGTATTTCTTTCTTCTAATTGTTTAGAAATAATATTTAATATATTTTGCGGATTAGGTAACACATAGTTAGGCCTCAATGACATAGTTGCAATTTCAAAAGCTGTTGTTTTTACAGGAGGTACAACAATATGATCATATTGTTGTAGTAGCTTAACATTATGCTGAACTACTTTCTTTTCCCACATTAATTTATTCATGTTTGGAAAAAAGATAACGGGTTTATCATGAGCTAGTATTACCGTACTTAATAAATCAGTTGCTAGACCATGAGCTGCTTTAGATAATGTGTTTCCTGTAGCTGGAAGTACGACCATTAAATCGGCCCACCTCGCTAATTCCACATGTCCTATGGTTCCACTCAAGCTAAGCTTTTCATCAATAAATACCTCGTCACAATATAACTTTACTGTCTCAGCTGGAATAAGTTGAACTGCACCTTTCGTCATTATAACTTTTACCTCACTAAAGTTTGCCTTTAGCATAGCTAAATATTGAAAAATGCCTGCCACTGCAATCGATCCACTTACCCCTACCAGTATTTTTTTCTCTGCAATATTCTTAACGTCCATTTATCATAGCCCCCCTGAATCTTAATTAAGAAAGTAAAAATGCCCCGTCCCACCAAGGTTCTTCCACTGAACTTAAACTTAGTAAAGGTAATAATACGCCAGTTACACCTTCGAGTAATCCAGCCTTATTTAATTGATGTGACTTCTCTCCATTGAATTCTATATCTCTAAAACCAAAGGGTGCATTAGGATCATATGATTCTTCTATATAATGTACTAACTCTACTATTGATTGAACTGGGATTTGATTCTCTTCATCTTTTGCCATCCTTATAAGCATTTGTAATAACCCTGCTCTTCCATGACAAAATGTTGGCGATACTAATTCCCATTCTTCTTTTTGTTCTACCAGTATGTCCTGATAAGCTCCCACTGCACTCCTTATTGCTGCTGTGTCGTCTAGGGCCTTTCCAGCTAAATATATACTTCTCGCTACGCCTGGATCTCCATAACACCAGCCCTGACGTTTTGGATAAGTATGAGAGATTTTGGAAGTAGCTACTTCTTGAAAACTTAGTCTGGAAGGCCAACCACTACCTACTTGTTTCCACTTCATTAACCAATTGGTAATTTTGCGCACAGCTTCCCTCTGACCAGGTATTTCAATTCCCTTTTGAATCGATAGAGCCATAAGAGAAAGTGGACCCGGTATCCCATGAGCAAGACCACAATTAAAATTCCCTTCTGGAAACATAATTCTATCTTTTTCTAGTAGTTGATTTGCTTTTGAAACATACCAACCCGGTACTTTTTCACCGTATACCTCGATATCAGAAGACATACCCACAAAATAAGTAAGTATTTTTTTTAGTGCTTCCCGATTTTCTTTATACTTCGTATTCTCAATGAGATAGCGACCTATTCCTGTCATTCCTTGTATCACATCATATTTTAGAGGGTGTACACCTGGTTCCTTCTCTGGTTCATTTAATATCTTTTCTAATTGCATCAATATAAAATTATTTAAGACTTGGAGGAATCGAGAATACCTCTCATAATTATGGGATATATACAACGTGGCATAAGCGACACCTGTTATACCTCCAAACATCGAAATACTATTTACCCCTTGCTTTTCAATAACCTTCTGTACTTCTACTAAATGGTTATGTGCAATAAGGTCAAACCCACTATCAGGAAACTGACGGTCAAGTTCCCCAAATAATAAAATAGTGCCTGGAAAACCATGGGACAATGTGATAGGATCCCATGGATTCAAATTACCTGCCAATGATACGTTATCAGGAGCCATTATTATTTTTTCTACACCACTTGGATCCTTTAACTTTGCAGCTATGCTTAACACTAATTTTAGTGCTTTATTTCTTGTCTCATTATCAATTCCCCTTAACCAATACGTTTTTTGTTCAGTAATAGATGGCATAATTTTCTCCTTTCTCCTTATGAGCTTGCTTGTGTTGCACTGGCTTCTATATAACTCTTAGCTTGCAGATTAAATAATCTGGCGTATATTCCATTTGTATCTAAAAGTTCTACATGAGTTCCATACTCAGCGACCTTTCCTTTATCAAGTACCATGATCCTGTCAGCGTATTTTACAGTTGAATAGCGATGAGATATGAAAAGTCCCATACTTTTCTGGGCAATCTCTTGAAAATCTTGAAAAACTTCCTCTTCGGCAGCTGGATCTAAAGCAGCAGTCGGTTCGTCAAGAATGTATAAACTTGCTCTTCTCATATAGGCTCGTGCAATAGCAATTCTTTGCCATTGGCCTCCAGATAATTGAATACCGTTAGCAAAAGTTTTTCCAAGCTGAGTATCCATTTTATCAGGCAAGCTATCAATCATTGTAAGCGCTCCGGACCTCTTAGCTGCTGCTTGTATAGCTACTAAATGATTAGACCTTTTGTAATCACCATAACCAATGTTTTCTTTGACATCTAACTCATATCTCACAAAATCTTGGAAAATAGCACTAATTCTATCCTGCCAATCCTGCGGCTGATAGTCCTCAATTCTTTTACCATCTAAGAGAATAAGTCCCTCATAATCTGTATATAGTCGTGTTAGTAGCTTAACAATTGTTGATTTTCCAGATCCATTAGATCCTACTAAAGCCAAAGTCTCTCCAGGTTTAATATGAAAATTAACATTTTTTAATGTGTAATTTTCTTGTCCTGGATATTTAAAGGATACATTTAAAAATTGAATACCTTTTTCCACTGAAGAGATATTTTCTAATGTTTTTTTCTCGGAGACACTAGGTTTAGCTGTGTTTTCCGGAACGTTAAGGAAGGAAAATAATTGTGTCATATATAGATTGTTCTGATGCATGTTAAAAATCATATACATTAACTCATTTGACGTTTTTTGAGTCGTGTTGACAGCTTGAAAATAAGCAATAAGGCTACCAATAGCAATTAACCCTTGGATTGTATCCCTAACGATCATAAATTGAATGAATATTACAAAAACTACACTTATCAATTGAAAAGATAAATCAATTCTCATCTTTTTTAAAAGCAAATGTCGATCCTGATTATAGAACTTACTAAATAAGTCCGAATAATTTCTTAGTAGTAAGCTACCTAATCCAAATATTTTAACCTCTTTAACAGTAATATCAGTGGTCATTAGATAATAGTAATAAAACTGTTTTCTTGTCTCCTCTGCTCGCTTATGGCTTACTAAAAATATTTCTTTTCCCACATTCACAATAGACCAGGCAGATATTAGAGGTAATAAAATTAAGATCAACGTAAACTCCCAGTTCCAAACCATTAAAATTATTGAAATAGAAATTAAAGTAATAGCACCTTTTACGATACCCATTAACTCTTCAAAAATAGCAAACGGCTTATACGTAGAATCTTGCCTTGCTCGTTGGAGTTTATTATATACCTCTGGATTTTCAAAGCTTGCATAAGGTAATCTTTTCGCTTTTTCAATCAATTTTACATTTATCTTGTTAGACAGTAGATTTCTGTACAATTGCTTATGCGTTTCTAGGATTGAACCCGTAACGCTGGTTAATAAAGTGACAACTGAAAAGAAGATAAAAAAAGGTAAAATGTCGTAAAAATAGTTATCTTTGTACCCTTGGGTATACAGATTTTGGACCATATTTACAAGATATTTAATTGATAAAATCAAGGAAGCTGGTAATAGCCCATTTAGAAAATTTAGGATAAGAACACAGAAGAAATATCCTCTGTGTGTCTCCCACAAAAGCTTAAACAGATTCGGCCAGTATCGAAAAGATTTTAGAATGCTAACAAATGATACCTTCTCATTTTCCATTGTAGGATCTAGCGTATTCTTCATTCTTATTCCTCCAATACTTCTGGCTGGACAAAATATGTCTAGTAAAAGCTAATGCTTTCTTTTCTAATTCTCTATTTGCTCCTAATAATCGATTACAGTACATATGAATAATTGCTCCCATAATCATTTGGTGCTCATTCCAAAGCATATCTCTTTTTTGTAACTCTTTAATTTCAATCACATAACGGGCTAAAGATTCTTTGCGAATCAAGAAGCTTCCATATATAGATTTGCCGACTCCAGAATTATAATTACGCAAGTTTTCCCAATCATTTCGTGAATCTCCTATTAGGGATAGTTCTTTTCGAAATGGTCTAAATTCATCTATATACTCATATTTTTCTGTATTATTTTCTATAGAGGCTAATTGTTGTTCGTAATTCAAGCCAAAGTTATCCATGATGTCTATAATTGAAAGTGATGCCATTACATAAGCTGGAAGATGATTTTGTTGGTTTAACGTACTAAGAATCATGGCTACAGACTGACTATCGTAATAAAAATAATCCTCAGCTTTTTCTATTAATATGGGACCACCATAACGCTCTACTTCTCGTTCATATGTGTCGATAGTAATCTTTTGGATTAATCCTAAATCCATTAGTTTATCTGCCCACTCCCTTAAACGAGGAAGGACTAGCCCACTAAGCTTAGAAGGGTCTCCCTGAAACCGTAAACGAATATGTGAATCTGGATCGCGGTAACGCATAAAAAACCAGGATAATGCCATATCACTTTTAACCATTTCACTAGCAAAAGGCGTAAGATGTTTTAATATTAAGTCATTCTCTCTTGTGTTTGGAGCATAGAGTTTCACATATAACCACTCGCTCCCTGGCAACTTGTAGATTATTTTATTACTTACAATATCTTTTTTCGCTTCCCCTATTGCACCAATTTTCTTTCTTCGCTCAGTGTTTTCTGTTTTCTTTAATGGAACAACTATTTCTACAGCATGTTTCCCCAAAGGGCTGTTTAAGCAATTTTGATCCCGTTCTTGAAAAGTTTCTCTTAATTGTAACCTTCCTTGCTTGAATAATTCATTTTTTAGTTCACGTAGGTGTAAGGTGTTCTCCAAATCAATTAAGATGCGATTATCTCCGTAAGTCATAAATACATTACGAGGAACTGCCCACTTTTCACGCCACTCTTCAAAAGCTTTAAAAAATTCTTCCTCATTCTGAGGTTTCTCTCTCATACCGAAAACATCTTTATTTAATTTCCAAATATTAGGTGAAAATATGATGTTTTTATAACGAATTCTTGGGTAGTAAGGAGAGTGTGTCATACTTCCCCAATTGAATGGTCGCCATTGGTCTAAATCATTGAGTGAAATCTCCCTCATAAAGCGATAAATATTAGGTCCACTTTGATAATTAAGCATGTTACCAGCTACTACTTTAATGCGTTTGCCTAATTTTTTTGACTTCATATAGAAGTTCTCTAACGATGCCCCTACCACAATATCATCGATAGGTAACTGGATTGTCTCTTCATCACCGTTTGTTCCCAAAGTAACGTTCACTTTTCTTGTCGTTTTTCCAATTGCTACGTTGGCTGATCGGCCAGTTGCTGGAAGAAAGGAGCCTTCTACCATCACAGTATCTTCGTTGAATTCAAGGTCAATTTTTTGTTGATACTGTTGTATTTTCAACGAAACATCCGGATCTAAGATATCTAAAAATCGACCAAATGTGCTACCTAAGGCGTTAGATCCAGGGTTAGGACTTAAACAAAATGTATAGTTACCTTGATCTAAGTCTTCTTGTGAAGCAGCATGTAACTCTCCATATACTTCTAAAGAATCCGGCGCATATCTTCTATCTTTTTCTTTACTCAATCTCTGAGCTATTTCTTCAGTAATCTCGATTTCTTTTTCTTGATTATGAATAGCTCTAATAAGAAGATATGATAACTGACTATTACGTTCTTGATTTATAGAAGAGGTGGTAGTATCTCCTCCCCTTTTCCCCTTGGGATTTTGATAAGAGGCAGGTGCACCGAGACCTAACTCCTCACTTAATAATTCCAGTAAAGGAACTTCCCTAGATGTTCCGTATTTTTCTAAAAAATCAACATGATATTTTTGTAAATGAGGAAATCCAACTCCCTCATCAGCTATCGACCATAATATTTGAGCAGCTCTGCTTATGTCTTCTCCTACCTTTTCTCCAATAGTTAAATCTGTGGCATTTAAGGAGAAATCTACTTGAAGAGGCGTTGTGACTTCATTAATCTGTCGCATTTGTGAAATCAAATCACTATAAAGAGAAAGGCCTTCTCCTAATGGTAATTGATTATAAGTATTGATTAGTTCCCTTACCTTTAACAATCCCTCATAGAGCTCTATCTTCTCATCTTTTTCTTCTAATTTTCCAAGGAGATAATTAAATGGATTATCAACAGTTAAAGGAGGCCTTAGTTCCGTTATAAGATATTCTTGTTCCAATAGCTGTATAATAAAGCGTTGAATTATTGTCAAATCTGTATTTGGATAAATAGTATGTAACCTTTGTGTAATTTCTCTGACCGTTATTCTTTCCTCAGCTAAATTGAGAACCTTTTCAACCACTTCGTTGTACATTATAGAAATATTTTCCTTTTTATCCATTCCTTTTTTTCGAAGTTGACCACATTCAGTTGAAAATGGCAAATGAAGACGATCGCCTACTACATACGATGCACGATTCTTATCTACAATTAGAGAAGGAAGGATATTGCTTCTTTCTAAAACTGAAATAACTCCCAAAAGCCACTCCATATCTGGTCGTGCCCTCTTTTTAAACTCTTTGAAATGATCTATTTTTAGGGAAGAAGTCTTTTTAAATTGTCCAGCTGCTACTCCCGAGAAAGCTCCAAAAGGAGTTGGTCTAGTTGTCATTCTCAACATGTAACGCAATGTAGAAGATAGAACTTGTTGGGTTTTTCTATTACTTAAATCACCATGTATATAATGAAGGGAATTTAATAGAGAAGGACTTGCAATAGCAATGGCTTCTTTTACATAATCTTTTTCCACATAATCTCTTAACTTTTCCACTAATGTTGTTTCATCCTTAAGTTGGTCGAAGGTGTGGGTTGGTAGAAACGGGGTTCTTAACATAAAAAATGGAAGAGGTTCAAATAAATTATTTTCGGTAGTTACACTAGATTTATGATTGAATTTTTCTTTTTGTACTATCAATTTTTATCTCCCTTTCCTTTTATAATATAATTCAAAAGAAGAGAAAAGAGGGAACAACATTGTTTCCCTCCTTTTCGACTTCTAATTAGCAGCAGAAGCTGTTCCAACTACCTGTATCTCCACAACCTGGCGTACACAGGGATACACTTGTGATTTGCGGATCTACATCACTTGAAGTTGTTGTTACTTGTACATCTAAATCAAAAAGGTTTTTTACGTTATTCATTTTTCATTCCCCCAGAAAGTTTTTATTAAGAATTATATCTTGTCCATTTCCTTTTTATAAAACTCTATTGTTAATTAGCAGCAGAAGCTGTTCCAACTACCTGTATCTCCACAACCTGGCGTACACAGGGATACACTTGTGATTTGCGGATCTACATCACTTGAAGTTGTTGTTACTTGTACATCTAAATCAAAAAGGTTTTTTACGTTATTCATTTTTCATTCCCCCAGAAAGTTTTTATTAAGAATTATATCTTGTCCATTTCCTTTTTATAAAACTCTATTGTTAATTAGCAGCAGAAGCTGTTCCAGCTACCTGTATCTCCACAACCTGGTGTACACAGGGATACACTTGTGATTTGCGGATCCACATCACTTGAAGTTGTTGTTACTTGTACATCTAAATCAAAAAGGTTTTTTACGTTATTCATTTTTCATTCCCCCAGAAAGTTTTTATTAAGAATTATATCTTGTCCATTTCCTTTTTTATAAAACTCTATTGTTAATTAGCAGCAGAAGCTGTTCCAGCTACCTGTATCTCCACAACCTGGTGTACACAGGGATACACTTGTGATTTGCGGATCTACATCACTTGAAGTTGTTGTTACTTGTACATCTAAATCAAAAAGGTTTTTTACGTTATTCATTTTTTATTCCTCCAGAAAGTTTTTATTAAGACGTTATGTCTTATACATTTAATTTACCAGACGCTTTTTTATAAAGAATCCGTATATACCGCAATAAGATTTTGTAAATTTCCGCATATGCAAAAAAATACATAAAAGTATAGTATTGAAAAATAAATAGTTCTATTGTAGATTTTTACTTATAGTAGTTTAATAACCATTTTCTAGAAAGAGGGTTTTTCTTATGACTAAAACACTATGGAGTTTTTTAATGGAAATGAAAAAAAATAACCTTACCTTTGAAAATTATGAGTTATGTCCATCTTTGAATGCCCTATCATCTGAAGAAAAAGTTATATTAAATGAATATGCAAGAAGTATAGTTCTAGGGAACGAGGCTGGGAATGAATGGGTTTAGAAGTGATTTAATTGACCACATTAAACAACATCTTTCTAGCTATAAGCAAAATGGAAGAGCAGAAGTAGACTTTCTTGCTCTAAAACAGCTCTCTAAAAGAGGAAAATTATTAAACCAAGAACTTTCAGGATTTTCATGGGGAGAATTATACCTTACTCTCTCTTATTTTTTGAAAAGAAGAAAAATGACAAAGGAAGATTTTGAAAGGGCTTTTGGTATCGAATGTATATTCTTATCTGCAGACATAGTAGATGATATATGTGATTGTGACGATCCAAATCTTCCAACCTTTCAAAATGAAGATCGATACCTTATACTTATTTCTCAATATCTACTGGCAAAAGGCTTCTCATACCTCAGACCTATCTCAACCTCTTATGAAGACAATTGCCTCTTTAACCTTATAATGGAGTCGGGAAGTGGCGAGTGGCAAGACCTTCACTTCCGTTTCTCTATAAATAAACGAGTTATACCTACTGAAGAAGATTACTTTAAACTGATTAAACAAAAATCTGGTAAACTTACAGAGATAATTGCCCAAGCTATCGATCCTTCACACGTTATATTAAAAAAAATCACTTATTATATAGGTGTAGCTGGTCAATTGAGAAATGATGCTGCAGACGTACTGAATGACAAGAAAAGTGATCTTCGAGATTTAAAAGCGTACCTTCCTTTTTTAAAAGCTTATGAGTATAGCTGTGATACACAAGATGATTTTTTTCATAAGTTAAAAGATGAAGAAATCATGACCTCTCCTTTAAAAAGACAGTTGATAAGGGAGTACATAGAACAATCAGGCTCTATCGATTATTGTCATATCTTATCTAGGTTTTACTACATGAAAGCATTTAAGCTTTTAGAAGAGCATTTTAAGCTTTCAAAGACAGAAATGAAATACTTCAAATCTTTATTTCTACAAAGGAGTCAACAGCATGAACAAACATAATTTATTAATTGGTTTGCCTTTAGGCACTTTGTACATAATAATTTTTATAGTGAACGGATATTATTTATATCTAAGTGATTTTAGAAAATTTGTGGATTCACCAACTTTACATTCTTTTTATGTAGTAAGTGTTATTAGTCTGATATTTTTCAGCATTGGATTATTTAGCTTTTTTAAGAAACAAAAATCAATCGTAATCAAAAATTTCTTCTTATTAACATCCGTCTCTGGTATTGCTATTTCTACCTCTGTTTTGTCCAGTAAAGATATACCAGTTTTCAAAAGTATAGAGATCATTAGTGTATTTATGCTCTCTTACCTATTACTAAGTTTCTTTGCTCACTTCCCAGTTTCGACTAAACCTAAGTATGTGAAAATTATAATTTTTTTATCGTTAATTTTCTCAACTCTATCATCTGTAGTTTACTTAATTTGCAATTACCTTGGTTATGTAGAGCATTCTAATTTTTTTTACATATACAGAGTGTTATTAATTGGTAACTTGTTTCTTAGTATTTCTGGATGTATTTTCTTTATATCTTTGCATCTAAAAACCAATTCATTAAAAGTAAGAAATCAGTTATATATCTTGATTTTCGGAATTGTTTTTAGCTTTGGTCCACTTTTTTTATTCAACTTAATACCTGGATTAATTTTTGGAGAATCTCAAATACCTTTTGTCTATTGTTTGCCCAGCATTGTAGTCTTTCCACTGACGACTTCTTATCTACTGGTGAAACATGAAATTATTGAAGTCGAATTGGAAATTACTAAGTGGATTAATATATTGCTTTTTTACATACTTAACTTTTTACTTTTTAGTATTTTAATTAAACAATTCATGCATCTTTCTAATAGAGAATTATTTGTTATATGTAGTGTAGGCCTTTTGTCTGCATGGTCCTCGATTTTCCTTTATAAGTTAGGTATTAACACTTTTATACATAAAAAGACAAAAAATAAAGAGACTACGGACCTAAATGAAATTGAACTTTTCCAAACATTGTCCAAAGAAAAGCATGCTAAAAACCTTGCAAAAATTATAGGAAAAGTTATTCATCAGAAGTTTGATATCAATGGTTTATGCATTGTATGGAATTCTAATAATATATATCATTCATTACATGAGACGGGCATTTTCCAAACCATGAATCAATTTAACTTTCTTAATGAAATAAATAAGCTTGAAAAAGATATACTTCTTATTGAAGATCAAACCCCGAGTATACATATGCATTTTGAAAAATATCACTTAATCTGTTTTCCAATCGCAATAAACCAATTAGTTCAAGGTGTTATTGTGATAGGTGAGAAAAACAACCATACCCTCTTCCAAGGGAAAGAGTTCAATGAGCTTAAAGAACTAATATGTGAATCAGCAGATATACTTTCAAGTGCAGCTATTCTCAATATTAATGAAAAGCAACTACGTCGAACCAAGACAAGAGTTAAGAACTGGAACCAATTTAACCATCAAGTAATTCAGTCTCTAGAAAACGAGAGGAAAAGATTGTCTATCTTCTTACATGATGAAATCCTTCAGAGTCTGATTTTACAATTAAATGAAGTTAGAATAATGCAAACAAAAAGAAATTTCTCAGTGACTTTACTAGATGAAATGGATGATCAACTTGAAGGAATGATTTATAACATTCGAAAGATGTGTCATGACCTTCACCCTATCATCGTAGAAGATTTGGGCCTAGAGCCAAGTTTACAGTCTTTAAAACGGGAATTTGAATTAAACTATAGTATTTTAATTCATGTTCAATTTAATTGTGAGTTCAAAATCATTTCCAAAAATCATGAAATACAAGTTTATCGTATAATAAAAGAGCTGTTAAACAATGCTGTTAAACACTCAAAAGGTAAAAACATTACGGTTCTTATTTTAGAAGAGAATGGTTTCTACCAGTGCAGTGTAAAAGATGATGGAATAGGATTTGATGTCCCGGACAATTTCTTTGATTTTAGTAAAGGTAACCACCTTGGTTTATTAACTATTCATCGCCAAATTGCCGAATTAAATGGGAGTATAAGAATTTCTTCTGATAAAGGACAAGGTACTTTCGTCACATTCACTATTCCATTGGACTGGGGGGATAAAGATGAGTATACGTACGCTACTAGTGGATGACCATTTACTTGTAATGTTAGGGATTAGAAGATTACTAGAAAGTGAAGAAGACATTGAGATTATAGATACGGTCAGTGATCCTTCTTCTTTACTTGAAGTTGTAGGAACTACATCCCCTGATGTAGTAGTTACAGATGTTCGTATGAAAGAATTTAACGGAATTGAGTTAACAAAAGAACTATTATCTAAATTTCCAGAAACAAAAGTTGTTATTTTATCAGGGTATGATCATGAAGAATACTACAATGCAGCATTCAAAGCCGGCGCTAGTGCGTATATTACAAAAGAAAGATCTGCTTTCGATCTAGCTAATGCTATCCGTCAAAGCAATATGGGTTATATACTATTTTCTAAAAACCAAATTAGTACAAAGGATTTTGAAGCCCTTACTTCTGCAGAGCAAAAGATACTTCTTTTAATTTCCAAAGATAAGACTAATTACGAAATTAGTATGGATCTTTCGATTAGCAAAAGAACAGTAGAATATCATATTTCTTCTATTATTAGAAAACTAGATGTAGATTCACGAGTAGGAGCAGTAGTAAAAGGAATTAAAAAAGGATTAATTGAAGACTTTTAAAACTTAGAAATGACAGTTTTGTAATAAAAAGCGCTAGACACTGTGTCTTGCGCTTTCTTGTTAATATATTATAAATTTATATACGAAAACCTCTAACATTCACCTATCGAATAGCTACCTATACATTTGTTGTGATCTCCATTCCTCCCTCACATTGTGAAAAGGTTTTAAAGAAAGATTTTCATCTTGGACAATACTAAAGCCAGCATTCATGATGGATAATTTTGCTCAACCTAAATCTACTTTTATGTTTCCTCATTTACAACAAGGAGAAGTAAGAACGGCTATGTTAGCAGAGACAAGTTTAGATTTAATTGCAGCAGATGCTATTGCTGCATTTGACAACTCTGAGAAATTCAACAAAAAAAGTATTGAGTTGGCTTCAGAGAGTTTGACAATGAAAGAAGTAGCAGAAATACTGGCAAGTGTTACAGGAGAAAGTATTATATCTCTTTCACTTAGTCCTCAAGAAGCTGAAGAACAAGGTATCTTGCATGGTCTAGTAAGATCTCAAGAATGGAATAATAAAGTTGGATACACAGTAAATATTAATTCATTGAAACCTTATAATGTTAAATTAACTTCTTTTAATGAATGGGCTGAGAAATATAAAAACGACATTAAGGTAAATAGAGTGTAAGCAGCTTAACTTAATAATATATAACTCTTTAGTTAATACCTAGAACACGTCTTATGTAAACTAGAAAAAGAAATAAGCTCTTTTTTATTTAATATTTTATTTGGAGTTGCAGCCAGAAGACTGAGCCACCCTCTTCCTTTCTGTCATGTTGATTACACCTGTTCGCTATGTATTTTTATCAAAACATATTCGTATCATACAGTTGGCAAGCACCCATGAATTTTTCACATAGAAAAAAGCACCCTCATCGTTAATGGCATTGGAGAATAAGGGTACTTCTTGAGAATTTAAGTTTTCTATACTAAAGTATAAAAAAGATTAGGTCTATAGTTATTATAACACACAAACTGATAGGTTGTCATACAAATTTGAATGTAGAAGAGCACTCCTCCATTCAAATAACAGGAGTGCTCTTTAACATGGGCATAAATATTTTTATCATTTTGTAACTTAACAAAATATCTTTTTTAAGAAAGCATATAAATTTTTATAGTTTTATATTTCTGAATTCTTAGATTAACCATCTTTTTTCTTTAGAAGCTTTTTATCCTATAAAAGAATAATAGTTCTTACAATATAATGTTTTCCTCATTATGCATATCCGATATATGACTTCGTTGTCCTGGTTTCACAAATATCATAGATACCATTCCAATTATTACAGCAATGGCAGCAGCAGTAAACATAGCATTATACCCATGTGTCGCAACAAGGCTTCCTGTTAGCGTAGGCGCAATGATAGTTGCCAGGTTTGCAATAAAATGAGTTACTCCCCCAAAAGTTCCTGCTTTATTGGGCTCTGTATCAAGAACAACTGTCCAATAGATCGAATTGGGTAGATAATTAAAGGCATTACCTATACACATTAATAAAAGCACTGAGGCCGCGCTTCCAACCGTTGAGATCAGCATAAAACAAATAGCTGTAAAAAATAAGCAGACTACTGTGAACCAGGATCTAGCTATACGTAAATTTCCAGTTTTCTCACGTAATTTATCCGAAATTTTCCCTCCTATTAATCCTGTAACAATAGCACCTACCCATGGGATCATACCTATATACGAAAGAGAAGCTAAAGAATAATTAAATTCATCTTGCAGATATTTTGGAGTCCAAGTTAGTAATAGGATATTGACATACAAAAATGCAAAGTACCCAATAGCGTTCATGACTAATGTAGGGTTTTTAAAAAAATAATACCAAGGAACATTTTGGGGATTTGTTTTATCTAATTGTAATTCACCTTTTATTAAATTATCCGTGCTTCGAATTTTTTGAAGTTCAATTTTTGAAACTATCGGATGATCTTCAGGTAAATTTGTAAATATTTTTCTCCATATTAATACCCAAATAAAACCTAATAAGCCAAGAATAATAAATGTTACCTTCCAATTAGTGAACGTGAGAAGCCCCACTACAATAGGTGCCGTGACCAATGCTCCAATTGGAGTTCCAACTAAGCCAAGTGCTACAGAAAAACCTTTTTCTTTTGGGGACACCCAATTTGCCATTGTTCGGTTCATTGTAGATAAAGTAGGCCCTTCAGCCAGACCAAATAAAACACGAAATACCGCAAAAGCAGCTAATGCAGAACCTCCAAAAAATGCTGCACCTATGTGACCAGCAAATATAGTGCCAATTTCAAATATTGACCATGTAGTTCCAGCAAGAATCCACATAAACTTAGGACCTTTCTTATCTGCTAATGCTCCTCCAAATAGTGCTCCGAAAATATAACCATAGCCAAAATAACCCAAAATTGCTCCCCAGCTTACTGGATTTAAGTTGAATTCTTGAATAATTTCAGCCTGAGCATATGAAAGTGCTCCTCTATCTATGTAATTTATGATGGTTATAATAACAATCATAAAAATAATAAAGTAGCGATAATTATTTTTCACCAATTATTTCTCTCCTCTCTCATTTGGTCACTCTTCTTACTGAGATAGAAAGCTTCATAATAAATGTCTAGAAATTTGGCACTTTCAAAAGAATAAGGAGGTCAATATTTTATTTCCTACTTGCAAAGCCTGTTAAAAAATTTAAGAATACATGAACTCCTGCTTTAATAGTAATTCCTGATTTATCACGTAAGGGATCTAAACATACAATATCCATCGCTTGGACTAATGGGTGTGAACCAGCAATATATATCGCTTCGAACAATTCATCGGTTCTCATTCCTCCTGTAGTTCCTGCTGGTACACCAGGGGCATAAGCGATATCAAGAACATCCATATCTACTGTAAGATAAATGGCATCCACTTTCTTAGCTAAATCGTCTAAGGCTTTTTCAACTGTATTAGAGATTCCTGTTTTTCTAGCTTGAAGTAAGGTCACGTAATTAACCTTGTGGGTATCTGCATACTCTTTGAGAGATTTAGAGTTATAAAACCCATGCAGGCCAATATTCCAAACGTTTTTGCCTTCAACGTTACCACTCTCAATTAGGTTTCGAATGGGCGTTCCATTTGATGGTCCGTTATCTTCTAAACTGCGTAAATCGAAATGTGTATCGAATTGAAGAATGCCTATACGTTGTTCTGGATGCGACTCTTTCCAGCCTTTTACTAACATAGCCGTAATCGAATGATCTCCCCCTAACATGATAGGCAGTGTATGGGGGTGATATTTCCGCATTGAAATCATTGCTTCTTTAATATACTGATGAGAAAGTGAAATATCTGTTACATGCTGTTTGACATCGCCTAAATCTAAAACCGATAAGGAGGTCAAATCCGTATCATATTCAATGTGATACGGATTAAACGATTTCCATAGTTGCCTCATGGCAAGGGGTGTTTCACTTGCCCCTGAGGCACTAATAGAAGATCTCGAAAGAGGGACTCCCAAAACGGTTACATCTACAGCTTGAAAATCTATTTCATCTTGCACTTCAAAAGTCTCGATCCAATCACTTACCTTAGGTTCAGTTGAACGCTGTCTTTCCCAATGAAAAGAGGGACGATTAAGTTGTGGGTACGGGTACGTCACGTAAGACCCCACCTTCCACAATCACTTGACCTTTTTTAATCACAGTATCTACAAGGTTCACTGCATAGTTATATTGCAACGTTTGATAATTTGGTGCATCAAATAAAACAAGGTCCCCTTTCTTTCCTACTTCGATACTCCCAACTTCATCAGCTCTTCCAATGGCATGAGCTGCATTAATTGTACATGCTGTTAGGACTTCGGCTGGCGTCATCTTCATCGTAAGACATGCTAGATTCATAATAAAAGGTAATGATTCAGTAGGTGATGACCCTGGGTTACGATCAGTTGAAAGGGCAACCGGAACTCCAGCTTCAATCATCTTTCTTGCATTCGCAGGCTTCTCCATTAAAAAGAACGCTGTACCTGGCAACAAGACTGCAATAACCCCACTTTTAGCCATTTGTTTAATACCTTCATCAGATGCATGTAATAAATGGTCGGCTGAAACAGCCCCTACTTTTGCTGCAAGTTCTGCACCGCCAAATTGAACAATTTCATCTGCATGTATTTTTGGCTTTAATCCGTAGACTTTTCCTGCCTCAAGAATTTGCTCCGACTGTTCAACTGTAAAGACTCCTTCTTCACAAAAAACATCGCAAAACTCAGCTAAATTTTCTTCTGCAACTCTTGGAATCATTTCCTCTATCACTAAACGAACAAATTCGTCTGGGTTTTCTTTATATTCAACTGGAACAGCATGAGCTCCCATGAAGGTAGAAATTAAATCAACAGGGTGTTTTTCGTGTAGCTTTTTTGCTGCTCGTAGCTGTTTCAATTCATCTTCCAGTGTCAAACCATATCCACTTTTCGCTTCAACCGTCGTAACTCCATATTGTAGAAAACGATTCAGGCGTTTAGAGGTTTCTTGGATCAGTTGTTCTTCTGTAGCTTCTCTTGTACTTGTTGTTGTTTGAAGAATTCCTCCGCCTGCTTTTAGGATATCAATATATTTAGCTCCGTTTAATCGCATCTCTAGTTCCTTTTCACGACTGCCCCCAAACACAATGTGAGTATGAGCATCAATTAGACCTGGAGTAACAATCTTTCCTGAAGCATCAATCGTATTTATATGTCCATTCAAAGTATGAATATAGCGTTCTGCTTCAACATCTGATCCAACAAATGTAA
Source organism: Priestia sp. YIM B13490 (assembly GCF_042787735.1). Taxonomy (NCBI): domain Bacteria; kingdom Bacillati; phylum Bacillota; class Bacilli; order Caryophanales; family Bacillaceae; genus Priestia; species Priestia sp. YIM B13490. Next base: position 54,003 of record NZ_JBHZOT010000011.1, on the reverse strand, counting down.
TCAACCCATTTTCCACTACAACACTACCATGTTCGATAATACCGATATCGGACATATCTTGAGCGCGTTTTGGTTCTTTAGTTCCGCCCCTAACTGTAATCAGTTGTGAAGCACATCTAATATACGTAATACATGACATAATGCTCACTCCTTTTCTTTTAGTCTAATGTTGGAATGTTCATGCCCTTTTCTTTGGCAGTTTGAATGGCTAATTCATAGCCTGCATCTAAATGACGAACTACGCCCATACCAGGATCTGTTGTTAATACGCGTTCAAGACGTTTAGCCGCATCTTCCGTACCATCTGCTACTACGACCATACCTGCGTGAAGAGAATATCCCATGCCTACGCCACCACCATGGTGAACAGATACCCAACTTGCCCCTGCGGCTGTATTAACTAGTGCATTTAAAATAGGCCAATCTGCTACAGCATCACTGCCGTCTCTCATCGCTTCTGTTTCGCGGTTTGGTGAAGCAACAGATCCCGCGTCTAAATGATCTCTACCAATAACAATAGGTGCTGAAAGTTCTCCAGATGCAACCATTTCATTAATGATTTTTCCAAATCGTGCACGTTCTCCATATCCTAACCAACAGATACGTGCCGGTAATCCTTGAAATTCAATTTTTTCTCTCGCCATTTTAATCCAGTTACAAAGATGGATATTATATGAGAATTCACGTAAAATAACTTCGTCTGTTTTATAAATATCTTCTGGATCACCTGATAAAGCTACCCAACGGAAAGGTCCTTTTCCTTCACAGAATTGAGGACGGATATAAGCAGGTACAAAACCTGGAAAGTTGAACGCGTCTTTTACGCCTTCATCTAACGCTACTTGACGAATATTATTTCCGTAGTCGAAAGCAATGGCTCCTTCTTTCTGCATATCTAACATAGCCTGAACATGAACAGCCATACTCGCCTTAGACTTCCTTACATATTCTTCAGGGTTTTCAGTACGTAATACTTCCCCTTGCTCTAAGGTAAAGCCTACTGGAAGATATCCATTTAATGGATCATGTGCGGATGTCTGATCCGTTACAATATCTGGAATAAATCCGCGTTTAATCATTTGAGGAAGTACTTCAGCTGCGTTTCCAACCAAACCAATTGAGAGTGCTTTTCCTGAGTCCTTTGCTTCTTGTGCTAGAGCAATGGCATCATCTAGGCTTTCTAACACAACGTCACAATAGCGTGTTTCAATTCGTTTTTCAATACGTGTTCGGTCAACATCAATTCCAATGACTACGCCCCCTGCCATTGTAACGGCTAATGGCTGAGCGCCTCCCATGCCTCCTAATCCAGCTGTTACGGTAATGGTACTTTCGAGACTACCATTAAAATGTTGTTTCGCACATTCAGCAAATGTTTCATACGTACCTTGTACAATTCCTTGACTTCCAATATAAATCCAGCTACCGGCTGTCATTTGCCCATACATCATTAATCCTTTTTTATCGAGTTCATGGAATTTTTCCCAATTTGCAAAGGCCGGAACAATATTGGAGTTAGCTAAGAGTACACGTGGTGCATCTTTATGAGTTTTAAAAACAGCTACTGGTTTTCCAGACTGTACTAATAATGTTTCATCCTCTTCTAGATCTTTCAAAGTGGCTACGATACGATTGAATGCATCCCAATTTCGAGCTGCCTTCCCTATTCCCCCATATACAACTAGTTTCTCCGGATGTTCTGCTACTTCTGGATCTAAATTGTTCATTAACATACGAAGAACTGCCTCTTGTACCCAACCTTTTGTATTTAATTCCTTTCCATGAGGCGCCTTAATTACTTTTTGTTCAGTAGTCATATTTCTTCCCCCTATAAATAAATTCAAATAATTTTAAACTGTTTTTTAAAATTTATTCTCATAGATAATTACTTGTAATCTGGCCACATTTCATACGGGTTTACTTTACGCAGGAAATCTCGTAAATCTTTATAATTGAGAAAAAGAAAGATTGATACCCTAATATTTTAATAAGTTTATGCTAGAGTTTTATAATAAAAACGACTTTACACGTTCATTAACGTACCATTTCGTAATTAACTTCTTTTACAACCCCTTTTAAATCAGCAGCCAATTTTTCAATATCACGTGAGAAGATTCGATCTTTTGTAATTGTTGGAACGGATTTTCTAATTCTTGAATAAAGTTTCGTTGTTTCTGGAGCTAACTTACTTACACCTCTAATATCAGCAGCCTGAGCAGCACAGATAGCTTCGATGGCAAGTACCCTTCTACTATTTTGAATAATTTGATAAGCATGGCGAGCAGCAGTTGTTCCCATACTCACATGATCTTCTTGATTAGCAGAAGATGGAATAGAGTCTACACTAGAAGGATGAGTTAACGTCTTATTTTCCGAAACTAATGAAGCAGCAGCATATTGAGTAATCATTAAGCCTGATTGAAGACCAGGGTCAGGACTTAAAAATGCCGGTAAATCACTTAGTTGGGGATTCACCAATCGTTCGATACGTCTTTCAGAAATATTTCCTACTTCAGACATTGCAATTCCAAGAAAGTCCATCGCAAAAGCAATAGGTTGACCATGAAAGTTTCCACCGGAAATAACATTTCCACTGTCCGAGAAGATTAGTGGATTATCGGTTGCTGAGTTTATCTCAATCGATAGTTTCTCTTTTACATAATTTAAAACTTGTTGAATAGCACCATGGACTTGTGGGATGCATCGTAATGAATACGCATCTTGAACTCGAATTTGTCCTTGAGTAGTTGTTAGTTGACTACCGTCAAGGTAAGAAAGAATTCGTTCAGCCACTTGTTTCTGTTCAGGGTAAGGTCTTACAGAATGAGATTCTGGTGTGAAAGCGTCAACAATTCCTTGTAAACCTTCTAATGTTAGGGAAGCAATTCCATCTGAAAGGTCAGCTAACTTTTGAGCCTCCATATAAGCAACCACACCTACAGCAGTCATGGCTTGGGTTCCATTGATTAAAGCAAGCCCTTCCTTAGCTTGCAATTTGATTGGTTGAAGACCTGCTAATTTCAATGCTTCTGCACCTGACATTTTTTCACCATTAAAAACGGCTTCTCCTTCTCCAACTAATAATAGGGCTAAGTGCGATAGAGGAGCTAGATCACCACTTGCTCCTAGCGATCCTTGACTAGGAATAACTGGAACGATATTTTGATTTAAACAATCTATTAATAACTGCAGTGTTTCTAGACGAATTCCTGAATAGCCTTTCGCTAATGCATTAGCTCTTAGAAGTAACATAACCTGGCTTACTTCCATAGGAAATGGCTCCCCAAGCCCACAAGCATGGCTTCGAATTAAATTGATTTGTAAGTCAGCTAAATCATCCTTTGAAATAACTGTGTCACTGAATTTCCCAAACCCTGTGTTCACACCGTAAATTACCTTGTTATTGGTAATACTATCCTCCACTAAAGCTCTACTTCTTTTGATATTTTCTAGAGCGTGATCACTAATTTTAACCGAATAACCTTCATAAATAACTTGATGAATTTGTTCATACGTTAATGAGTTACCGTCTATTTGAACAAACATTCTAATCACTCCTTCTTAAATTAAAAAGTCTTATTGTTTTTTGAACATAAAAAGGGGCTATATCAAAAAAGAAACAAATCTTTTTTGATATAGCCCCCTATAAACTAAACTGAATAAACTATGGGCTTTAAATACAATTTTAAAATCTAAAACAAACATAACTAACAATGCTAAATAAATCTATACTTTAAGGTCTAAAGCTTAAAGCAACTAATGTGTCTGAAACTAGTATCCCTTTATCTGAATAATTTGTCAATTGTTTTTTAAAAGATTTAAAATTTTTTATTTAAATTGCTTTGAATAGATTTTTTTAGATATGGTTAAACCCAAAACCTAATGCATCATGTTCAAATCCTTTTTTTGGAGCCCCTATAGTTCCATAAACGCATACACTAATCCATTCTCCACCATAACCAGAGGAGTCGATATTTCCTCTGACAATTGAAAAAGTTAAACCAACTGTACGTAAAATATCGCCTAACTGTAAAGTCCCCCTACTTACTCCCTGAATTGCCTCCAATATGGCATGATAAAGAGCATGGACTTCCCTATACGAATTAGCATTTATAATATGGTTATTTTTAGCACTTGTTTCAACAGCAGCAACTACTTTTGATAGCTCCATAGCCCCCACTTTTCCAACTGTATAGTTATAACCCCTTGAGTCCAGTTCTTGTTCAACTTCTTTCACCAGTTCAGTATTATGCAAGAGAACCAATAAAGAAGTTAACTTACCCATTGAAAAATTATTCTTTTGTTTAACCTGATTGCTCATAAGATCTTCCCCCTTTGTGCTTCCCTTACTACTAGATTAGTATATACTGAAGAGTATATTAGGTGTCAACCCAGCCTTTGGTAGCGTATACATTTCTGCATTGACAACTATTTATTCGGTAGATATACTAAAAATAATTCTGAAAATTCTAGATAATATAGCCTTTAGTGGATGAATTAAATTTTAGTTAACGGAGGATCTTAATAAAAAGATGGAAATATAAAAATCAGGTATGATGTTATTTTTTAGAATAGGGTTTTCTCCAAGAGAGTAGATCAGATACCTATCAAACTTAAAAATATTACTTATATAAGTTTATTTAGGCGTAGTTAAGCAAATAAGACAAGACTCCAATTTAGTTATTAGTTTATAGAATGGAACTTGGCAAAAAGGAAATTAGTATTTTTGCGAAGTTTTTTTGTGTTGGAAAGACTTATAGTAACTTGGAAAGGAAAGTTGGATTATATTTTTTGAGGTTTTAATAGATATTTTAAAAATCATAAAGAAACTATATTCATTCAAAACATATTTAAAATTATGTCCAACCAATCTGCTCATTTAAATTTTTAGTTTAAAGGAGAACCCTGCTTATAACATAAAAATAATTAAATCATACTATTAGGAAGAGGGTTATACATGCATAGTAAAAAAATAGAAGTATCCAATGAGCTTCAAAGAAATATGAAAAGCAGACATTTATTTATGATTTCAATCGGTGGAGTAATTGGAACAGGCCTTTTTCTAAATTCGGGTCATATTATCAATGAAGCAGGTCCTGGTGGGGCTATATTAGCTTACCTTGTTGTGGGTTTCTTAATGTACTTAGTTATGCTTTGTCTTGGTGAATTGACCGTATCTATGCCGGTGACAGGATCATTTCAAGCCTACGCAACAAAATATATAGGACCTGGAACAGGTTTTACTGTGGGGTGGATGTACTGGTTGAATTGGGCAGTTACAGTAAGTGTTGAATTCACAGCATCTGGATTATTAATGCAGCGCTGGTTTCCTGATATTCCTGTTTGGGTTTGGTGTGCTATTTTTGGAACTTCTTTGTTTATCATTAACTCTCTGTCTACTCGCAGTTTTGCAGAAACAGAATTTTGGTTTTCAAGTATTAAAATCGTAACCATTTTATTATTTATTATAATTGGGGCAGGTATAATTTTTGGATTTCTTGATACTCATGGGGCAAAAAACCCAGTTCAAAGTGTTTCTACCATAATGAATAATGGAGGACTTTTTCCAAATGGATTTAGTAGTGTTTTCTTTGCCATGATTGGAGTTGTTTTTTCTTTTCAGGGAACCGAATTGATTGGTATTGCAGCTGGAGAATCTGAAAATCCACATAGAGAAATCCCTAGAGCTATTAAAAATACGGTTTGGCGAACAGTATTTTTTTATGTAATTTCCATGCTTATCCTCGTTAGTTTAGTCTCCTGGAAAAAAGCAGGATCAGTAGATAGCCCATTTGTCTATGTTTTCGACAATGTTGGGATACCGTATGCAGCAGATGTGATGAATTTTGTTATTCTCACTGCGGTTTTATCGGTTGCAAATTCAGGATTATATGCATCCACACGAATGTTATGGGCTATGAGCCGCGAAGGATTTGCTGGGAAATCTTTTTCGAAATTAAGCCAAAAAGGGGTACCATTACGCGCATTAAGTGTAACTTTTTTAGTAGCATGTCTATCCCTCTTAACAAGCTTCATTGCTGCTAATACTGTTTTTCTAATTTTAGTATCGATTGCTGGCCTAGCTGGCATCACTGTTTGGATGTTAACTGCCTTATCTCAATTAAATTTCCGTAAAGCTTATATTGCGGAAGGAAATGATATTAATCAATTAAACTTCCGTACACCTCTGTATCCTATTGTTCCAATTACCTGCTTTGTACTCTGTTTAGTAGTCATTGTTAGTATGGCTTTTGTTGATTCTCTCAGGGCTGCTTTATATTGCGGTCTCCCATTTGCAATTGGGTGCTATGCCTACTATTACTTACGTATTCATAAGAAAATAGATAAGGAAAAAGATACAATAATATTAAAGAGAAGTTCTGGGGAATAGACCTAGTGGGAATTATATTCTTCCTTTAATTAATGAATCATTGAGTAAATCAAGATGTTTTCATTATCTCTTTTTGATTTTTTAGCAGATTTTATCCTTGGATAAGATCTGCTTTTTAATTACACTAATAAACATTATACACAAATTAATCCATCAACCCTTTTTATAAAACATGTGATTAAACTTTGCCATCTGAATATGGGTTACCTCTATATTTTTCAAAAGACCTTTATTCGTGTATTCTAAAATAAAAAGTGCCTCTGAGATTTCTTATGATATTTACCATGTGCTTCGGAACGAGATATTATGGGTATCGATTAAGGCTTATGTAAACCTCGTTAATAATTTAATACAAATCAAAAAGATAGAATAGATCCTGATAATTAGGCCTATTTTCTTTTAGTCTCCACCTATAAAGTTAATTTTCCACCGTGATAACAATAATAAGTTTCTGCTTTAAGATTTTTAATCTTTCTTAAAGACTGTTCTGCTTCCTTAATATTTAAACAAAAGTATGGATTAGCGATAGCCAATGCATGATTCTCATTAACAGCTGCATCACCCGTAATTACACTCTTTAAACTTGGAAAATATAATGAAATATGTCCGGAAGTATGCCCTGGTGTTGCTACTACTCTACATTTGTTATCTAAAATCATATCGCCATCAAGTACCTTTTCATCAATAGAAACATGATTTAAAGTCTTTAATTGCTGTATAAACCATTTACCAAATTCAATTTTTTCATTTGACATAGTTTTGAGCATTTTCTCGGCTTGAATCAACCTCTCTGACTTCATTGCCCCACTTATATATTTTGATTCGGTTTCACTGGCAATAATATTGACCCAAGGATACTTTTCTTTGAAGTCATATAAGGAACCTATATGGTCATCATCATAATGAGTAATAATTATATTCTTTAACTCCTTTATTTCATATCCTTTTTTTGAGATTTCTTTACTAATTAAATTTAAAAAACCCGTATACCCTGTATCGACTAAGGTTAGTTCATTATTCAATATAATTAGGCTAGGATAAATGAGATTTTTTTGTCCATTAAATTCAAATTCAATTGGTAGTTCTACTATTTTCACTTTTCTCCCTCCATACTACTCATTTGTGAATCATTGGGTAATCGAATATACTCTACATTTATTTTTCGTCTCTTTCTTTCTTTTCTAATTCTTATAAATTATATCACCGTTTTTTATGTTAATTTCACATATCAATTAGATATTGAAACCCCTTATACTTTTTCTAATCATGATAGTCACTCTAAAATTCATCTTAAAATCACATTAAAAATAGATGAAAATAGTAGAAATTTATAAATTTAGTGATATAGTAACAGCTACATAAGCTCTCTAAGAAAGAAACTTTATTATAAATTAGCTATATTATATTAATAAAGACAGGAGTAATTGTAATGAAAAAATTGACCTTAATATTTGTATTAATATTTGCAATAGCTTTACCAAATGTTGCTCAGGCAAAAGGATTTAGTGGTCATAGTTCTTTCAGTCACAATTCTTCGTTCAGTTCTCATTCAGGTAGGGACACATATTCAAGTGGCACTTATCATTCTGGATATAAGTCTCCGTCAAGCAACGTTACAAGAACACCATCATATACTAGGTCTCACACGACATATAACCAGACCCATCCTTCACGAGCAAAAAGTATACTGACTCATGCTGCAGCTTTTGGAACAGGTGCGTTTTTAGGGCATATGCTTCATCCATTTGGTGGGAATTATAACGGTGCATATGGAAATAATCCTTCACATGGATTTTCTTTTTTAGGAATTCTTGTAGATATACTTGTGATTTTAGTCATCATTTGGGTAGTTAAAAACATCTTTACAAGAAGAAGATATTAAGGAGAAATTTAGAATGGAAGTACTATTTAACGAACAAGATATTGTGGATAGCGTTTGTATTTATATTGCTCTAAAAGAAAGAATTGAACCTGAACAGGTAGAAGTAGATTTGGAGCTTCATCCTTCCCTTGGGATTACTGCTTCCACCTTAGCATTAGGACGTACAGCGCGATTGCATGAACAAGACATCATTGATGCTGTTGCAGTATATTTACAGGACTATCACCAGTTCGTCGCGAATCATCTACAAGTTAATTTATCTTTTTCAGAAAAGAATGGATTTACTGCATCTATTCAAGTATTAAGTAATTAGTTTTGACATGAGACTTCCCAGCATTTTCGTACTGGAAGCAATAAGTTATCTCATTATAAGTTTAATTTATTATAAAAAAAATATATATGTGAAATAAAAAGAAGCCTCAGTCTTTAAAAAAGAAGGCTTCTTTTTAATGAATTTCTTCTATATTACGTCGGTTTTATTATGACACGGATTTAAGTTCCTCTGTTAAACGTAAAAAAGCTTGTTTATCTTTATTCTTTAAAGACTGGTCTATTGCTTTAAGGATCTTACTTCTTTTGAAGTCGTTCATCATCTGATCCAAAAACAATTCAGCCAACATTTCATCACGTAAACTTGGATCAACTTCGTTAAGTACATTATTTTCCATTAAAAATCAACCCCTTTATCTTTGCTCCTTTTTAAACAGTATGCTCCTTTTTGACGTTGTTTATACGAGATTGATAGATAAAGAGAAATAATGAATATATTTACCCCACGTATTGATAACCCTCTTGTTATTCTGATTGTTATTTCATACTTATAAACCCTAAAGCGAGCACAAAAACTGTTTTATTTATTTGTTGAAGGAGATCTACAAACTAACTTTTAAGAATATAGGTTCTGACAGTCATGTTTAACGACGGCAAACCACTAACTTAATCTATTTTCCTATCAGAAAAGTTCGTAAAGATGTAAAGTTTTCAGAAGACGTTCGTAATTTATTTTCAAACTTAATCGAACGATGAAAATGACAGGTTTTCTATATAAGAGAAAAGTTCGTAAACGTATACTTTTACGGACGGCAAATTTAATTGTGTTCCAAACGTTAGAGAAATAAAGCCAAGGATTTTCTTTGAATTGTTGGGATTTTTTCAACTTCACCTAAATCGGCACACTTTCCTTTGTTATCTTTCATGAAATCATAGGTAAAACTATCACTCACTTTAGAAATCTGCATGTATGGCTATTAATTTCACTAGGTGTGTTAATCATTTATATTTACCAAAATTCACTCTCATTGTTACCGGACATTAGAATGATTAAATATAATTGTGCCAAAAAAACAACTCCAAATTTATACAACTATACCTCATTCTGCGCATTTATAAAATTAGATCATTCTCCTATATAATTATTGATAATTTTCAAATTGCAGAATATAATAATAATAAGAGTTTACCACAGGAAACTTTTTAGCGTACGGTAAATAAGCGTTTCATCATTTAAAAATGATTCCCTCATTATGAATAAAAAGAGTGAGAGGTAGCCTGGAACTATCCCTCACTCTTTTTATCATTATTTTACTTGTAATTCAGCAATCATATCTTCTAGACGCTCTTTCTGTGCTTGAAGCTCTTCCATAGAAGGTTGATAAGATGAAATAGTTTGTTGTCCACCATATGCCTGTTTAGGTTGAACCAAACGTTGTAATTGCACACCGTTTTGTTCATATAAACGGTAGCCTACTGCGCCTACCACTGTTCCTGATACAAATCCCATTAGAAAATCGCGATTAATCATTATAAAACTCCCCCATAATCTTAAGTTTTTTATATCAATTCATACAAAAGGTATGAATGAATATCTTACGTAATTGTAGATAACTTTTGTGATTGCACTTTCTGCTTTTCATGTAACAATTCCAACACATTCACAATCCATGTAATCATGGCTACATATAGCATATTTGATGGCCCTAGAGATAACATCGTAACAATTCCAGTTAAAATATCTGGGTGCCTCATTTTATTACTCGTACCATGTGATAAGACCGTATAGCCTGTTGCAACTACTGCTCCATATACGAGTGCATCTGGTTTATAAAAAGATGATTTTCGAATACCTGCCAGTAGAAGTAATCCCCCAGAAAACAATGTACGTAGCCAATCATTTCGTGTGGCAGGATCCATTTGAATCATAATATCATCTAATGGATCTAAACGCGTTTGCTGAAAAAAGATAGATACATAACGAAAAATGGTATTCCGAGAAAGTTGTGAAACATCATAGTAAATAAGCATGGTTTGAATGGTGGGTTCTATTCTCACACTCGTTATACCTTTTAAAGCAGAAAACATATGCTCTATTTCCACATGATTTTTCTTATCTCTCAACGCGGGAATATGAAATCGAATACGACCTGGTATATCATGCAGAACGTAGAATTTGGGATTCATGGTTTTCCCTCCCTAACCATAAAATTCTTGCACTATTCATTACTACACCAATAGTGGCCGCATTATGAATAGCTGCTCCCACGATTGGAGAGAAGATACCTAAAGCACCGAATAAAATTGCCATACCATTAATAGCAAACGTGGCAATAAAGTTTTGTTTAATAATGTTCATAGTCTTTTTAGATAGTCCAACTAACTCAGAAAGCATTTCTGGGCTATCAGACGTGATAATAACATCACTGGCTTCCGAAGCAATGTCTGTTCGTTTAGCACCCATCGTTACACCTACATCGGCATGAGCTAAAGCTGGTGCATCGTTAATGCCGTCACCTACCATCATGACAGCTCCTGTTCTCCCATACTTCTTCACATAAAAGGCTTTATCATCTGGCAAAGCCTCTGCATGATACCAGTTCAGTTTTAAGCGACGCGCCATCTCTCTTGCAACCGTTCTCTTATCTCCAGTAAGCATAATGATGTCGTTAATACCTTGATGTCGAAGATTGTTCACTGCGCGGTGCATACCAGAACGTATTTTATCAAAAATGCTAACTACTCCTACAAGTGTTTGATCATAAGCTACATAAATCACATTTTCGTCGTTTTGCATTTGTTGAAGTAAGTTGGTTGTTTTAACTTTTAATTCATTCATAAAGCGTAAACTTCCAACAACAACTCTTTTACCATTTAGCCAAGTGGAAATTCCTTTTCCTACCGTTGTTTCTACCTGAGCATTGTTGTCTCTAAGAGGAATTAAAATGTTCCACTCTTTCGCTTGCTTCATAATTGCATCAGCAATAGGATGGGTGGAATTTTTCTCAGCTGCTGCAGCTAAACGAATAACATCTTCTTGATTAAAGCCTTCAGCAGCAATTACTTGCTGAACCACAGGCGTTCCTTCTGTTATAGTTCCGGTCTTATCAAGAATAACTGTATTTAGTTTAGACATCTTTTCAATATGATCACTGCCTTTAACAATAGCGCCTTCTTTTGCAGCACGTCCGATGGATGCGTATAAAGCTGTTGCCGTTGATAATTTAATTCCGCAAATAAAATCAATAACTAACATACTCATTGCCCTGTTAAGATTTCGAGTGAAGAAAAATGCAAGCAGTGCCAAACCAAAAGAAACAGGAACCATTTTTTCAGCTACTGTATCGGCTATATTTTGAATAGGAGCGCGTTTATCTTGTGCTTCCTCCAACAATTTCACAATTTTAGAGAGAGATGTATCTTCTCCTACTTTTTCAACTGTTACGGTAACATGTCCACTCTGCAAGACACTTCCAGCGTACACATTATCCCCACCACTTACCTCTCGCGGCATATACTCCCCAGTAATTGAGGCCTCATCTACTGTACCATTCCCCTCTATTATGATTCCATCCACGGGAATTTTTTCTCCAGTGAAAACTACAACCTTATCACCAACTTCAATATCCTCAACTAAAACCTTTTCTTCAATGCCCTTTTCCTTTACTCTCCAAGCATATGAGACATCTAATTTTAGGACGGAGTGAATATAATGCTTGGTTTGTTCAGACGTATAGTCTGTTAGCAGCTCACTAATAGTAGACATCAAAGTGATAATTAAAGCCGATCCTGGATTCTTCATATACAAAGAAGCGAATATGGAAGCAGCTGTTAATGTATTAGCATTACCTTTTCGTTCTTTTAGGACATGAACAACACCATCTTTAATTACCTCATAGGAAGTACCAATAGCAGTAATGGTGCTAATCCAATAAAATACTGTCTTTACTATAATAGGATACGAAGAACGTTGGAGATACCAGTTAACTAAAAAAATAGTTCCACAAGCTATGATAGGTATAGCCTTTTTCCATGAACATGCTACTTGCTTTAGTGTGTGTTTATATTTATGGATGAATGATTTTAGACTGTATAAAGAGAGAGTAATATGATGATAAATGAGTAGACTTCCGGTTACTTGATTATAATTTGCAGAATATACCCCTGGAAACGAGCGTAACCAAGTTTCAATATGGCCTGTTTCTAACAGTTTAGGTATATAAAATCGGGTTCTTCCAGGGAGAGAATGAGCTACCTTTACCCCGAACATCATCACCTATTCTTTCCCCCCTTATCCTTAATGATGTTGTATGACCAATAAAGTAAGCTTGCAGAGAAAGCAGGCGCACTTCCAAACGTCTGAATTCCCTTTCCTAATAAGAAGAGAACAAATAAACTATCAAAGTCAGCAAAGCCATTGGTTTGCTTTTTAATCCCTTTATCTATAAATCCAAGTGTGTTAGTCATGCCATTCATCAATGTAGCATCTTTGTTTAAAATGGCGTTAGCTGCTATTTGTACGATATAACTCATCAGTTCATCTAGCTCTTCCTGGTTAATATGAGGTACAACAAATTGAAGCAGCAAACTTCCGGTTAGTTCTGAAGCTTCCGATGTTAAAATAAGAGGATGTTTTTTTACTTCTTCCGTTAGAGCATGTGCAATGATACGGTGCTTCCAACTGTCACATTGTATACGCAGTCGCCCCGGCATCGCATGCAATACTTTTATTTTTTGATCACGGAATTGAGACATAATTTTTGGAGCAATAAAAGAGGCACCTAAACCAATTACAGTAGGAAGCATGCTCATCCCTCCCTTTCCTTAAGCTCTATATTCTTCTTGATATAGTTGTTCAATAAGTCGAAACCATTCTTCAAGTTCTTTGTTATTTGTCATATAAGAAGCGTTATATGTAATAAGTAAACTCCCGGTATCTGATGTAAATATTGCGTCATAGACAAGGGTTTGAGACTTCAAATTTAAAATAATTAATTTAACTAGTTTTTCATTCTCTTTCCAAACAGTTGAACGAAGTCTAATTCTTCCTGGAATAAAATGCACAAGATCAATTTGTAACTTATGTAGTTTTCTTTCTACATGCTTCATCAGTATCTTCTCTTTAATGCTCATCAATATTTAGATACCACCAATCATTTTTCTTTATTTTACCAACTTATATATTTTATAACAATATAAGTATTAAAATATTGTAAATTTTATTACGTACAAATCAGTACTAAAATTTACAGTATTTTAGTACTGATTTTCAATAATAAGATAAGAAATTGTAAAACTAAACTTATCTATATTTCTCAGTTCTATACCTTATGCTTTTTACATAACATATATCAAATCGTAAACATTACGTTTTGTTGAAGGGATAATTATTATTTTTAAGGTTTTTATCTTTTAAATATTTTTTATATTAACTCTTTCTTATTAGCTGCATAATGTGTTTAAACTTTATCATATAGTTCTAGTAATTGGAGGTGAAATGATAGATTATGACAACTCTATCACAGTTAAGTAAAGACCTAATAGGTGTGCTGTTACTAGTGCTTTTTGGTTACTGTTTTTTCTTTGTTGATATAAATACGAAAGATTTAGCCATTCCAGCATCTCTATTGAATGTAAACTCAATCTTTTTAAGTATTGTACTTGAAGCTATCCCTTTTATCTTGCTCGGAGTTTTTGCATCTGCTCTTATTCAAGTATTTGTCTCAGAAGAACTTATTCAACGTCTGATTCCCAAAAACCCATATATAGCTCTTTTACCAGCTGTTCTAGTCAGTACTCTTTTACCGGTTTGTGAATGTGCCATTATTCCCGTTGTAAGAAGGTTATTAAAAAAGGGAATGCCTCTTCATATTGGAATTGTTATTCTAGTCGGGGCGCCCATTTTAAATCCCGTTGTATTTGCTGCTACTTTTTATGCATTCCAATCAAATATGTCCATCGTTTACAGTCGTATGGCACTAGCTGTTGTTACTTGCCTATTAATTGGTCTATCTGTTTATTTCTTCTTTAAGAACTCCAATCAATTACGAGATGTATACGTTCACGAACATGAGGAAGAAAAAGTAGGAAATAAGTTAAAACAAACGTTGTATCATGCCAGTGATGAATTTTTCGACATGGGCAAATACTTATTATTTGGTGCACTTGTAGCAAGCCTGTTTCAAACCTTTTTAGATAGACAACTATTAACGAACCTTGCCAGCAATGACTATATGGCTTCTGCCGTTATGATGGGATTTGCTTATGTGCTGTCACTTTGTTCAGAAGCAGATGCTTTTGTTGCTTCATCTTTTTCTCATACATTTTCACCTACAGCTCTTCTTGCCTTTCTACTATATGGACCTATGATAGATTTTAAAAACACCATTATGCTATTGTCTTTTTTTAAAAAACGCTTTGCATTTAGTCTGATTCTTATCATTACGGTGGTTGTATACGTTATTGTCATGACCTATGGAATAGTTAGTAGATAGGAGAATTGGTATGAAAAAAATTGACCAGCAATTTGTCATCTATATAAGGGGGATATTACTAATTGGTTTTTCCCTCCTTATGTTTAAACTCATATTAACAGGTAAAATCATTCAATTTATTGCTCCTAAAATGATGCCTTTTATATTATTTTCTTCTGGTACTTTTTTTTTGTTAGGAATTATACAAATTTGGCGAAGTAGTATAAATCAGGATTTATCTTGTGAATGCGGTCATAATCATACGGAAAAAGGAAAAATACGAACAACTTTTATTTACTCTTTATTTCTATTACCTATTATGACGGGATTTTTATTTTCTAATCACACGCTTGATAGTTCGATTGCAGTAAGAAGAGGGTTAAGCTTTTCAGTTAATACGCCTGATACTTTACAACAAGCCGGAAATGATGAAGAAATTGACACCACTAATTCAAAATTGGAAAAGGATACAAATGATTTATTGTCTGGAAATTCAGAAGAAACTCTAAAGAATGTTCCAACAAGACACAAAAATAGTATTGCTGCTAAAGTAGCACCTAAAGGTTTTTATGAATTACTTGAAAAGAAACTACGCGAAAAAACGAAAATTTCTATAAATGACACGGATTATATTTCAGTCATAAATACTATTGAAGACAATACAGATCAGTTTGTTGGAAAAAAAATCGAAGTCAGTGGCTTTGTATATCACGAAAAAGGATTTAAAAATAATCAATTTGTTGTTGCTCGTTTTGGAATATCTTGTTGTGCAGCAGATGCATCTGTATACGGCTTATTATCTACACTAGAAAATGCCTTAACATTAAAAAAAGATACTTGGGTTCATATAAAAGGAATTATACAAAAAACTACGTATAACGGAGAAAATGTCCCCTATATTCAGGTTCAACAGATTGAGTCCATTGACCAGCCTGATAACCCGTACGTATATGAACTTTATCAAGGTGAACAACTGATAGGCCCTGAAGAATAAAAAGACTATAAGATATATGTATGCTACCAAGATCCAGCTACATGTAATTTATTGGTTACGTTAGATACTTGGCAAGTACAATGCTGCTTAAAAAAATATACCTTTTTAGACCACCTACATTGAAAGAAATTAATATTTGCAAAATAAAAAGCCACCCAGTATTTGCAGGATAGGTGGCTTTTCACTATTAAAATGCATGTGCAAAAATATAATAATACATTATTTCCATATAGAGTATATTTTACCGTACAAGCATATGTATAAAGGGTGCACTTTTTATACATTCGTTTGGGTTATGCCCTAGTATGAAACCCTTACGCGTCAAGGATGTATAAAAAGCTGCATAATTCATATGAGCAATCTCTTTTAAACCCTTACTCCCAGAAGGGTTCTTTTTGGTGGTGTCTTCAGGAAAGAGACATTATGTTAACTAACTTTGTATAGAGTATACAGCTTAAAAAGCAAAAAAACTCCCTATTTCCGTAGGGAGTTTTTCTGTCTTGCACCATTATTTTTGATGATCTATCTATCGTGAGTAGTTTGCTCAAGGTATCAAAATTTATTCATTATAGAAAGAAGCTTATTATACAGTCTTGAATCCCAAAATTTTCACATCTTGAATGAAGATTCTTTCCATTGTAGATATATTTAATTTGGCTAATCTTATAATTTTATTTGGATCGTTAATAGATTCTATAATTATGGATCTATTAACGATACTATTATTCTTTTGTATAGAGTATTCCACCTCGAATTTTTTCAACTTTTCCTCTTTATTTTTTAACATTAGCCTAATGTCATCTCCTAATTAATTTATAGGTAATAAAATATATAAACTTAAAAAGCTAAACCTCATACATAGGTTGATCTTTTTTATTTAGTCAATACTGATGAAAGATAAAATATCACCTAAAAGACTATCAATTTAACACTTTAAAGTAAAGGTGTATCTCATATACATCAAAAGAACAGAAAAAACTACCTCAATGGGGGTAAGGTAGTTTTTTCGCTGTTGAGTAATTGGGTTTTGTAAGCTGATGTCCCGTTTTTTCTTGAGTAGTTTGCTCAAGATATAAAAATCTATACATTTTCAACCATGCTAAAGTTATAGGAGGATTCATACTATTGCTGTATGTTAGAACAACTTTATTGTAATAAACTATAGGTAGCAGGATTAATAAAGGAGAGGTCACATGCCAAAAATTGAAGAAAATCAGTTGTTTACGGTGATTATTGAATGGGAAGTTAATCCGAAATATCAACAAGAATTAATTAATGGTCTTTCAAATCAAATCGACACATACTTTAAGGATTATGATGGCTTTATTTCAACAAGTTTCCATGCTAGTGAAGACGGTAAACGAGTCATTAACTATGCTCAGTGGGTATCGAGAGAAGCTTGGTCTAACTCGTTTCAAGCCTCAGGTCGTAATGAGGTCCAAACTACTAATGATGAAATAATTAAAAATTGTGAGGTTACAACACTAAAGCTTAACAGTTATCATGTTGCTAGAGTAATAGAAAATATATAAATTAATAATTGATTATCTGTTAGAGCTTAAAAACAAAAAGCCTATCTCTTTCCAGTCAAAAGAGGTAGGTTTTTTTATTGCAGAATTTAGTTGTATGAGTCGATGTTTGGGACATCCTGAGTAGTTTGCTCTTAGTAAATAAATTTATGCATTCACAAAAAGTAGTTTTTGTTTGAGAAAAGTTAAGTATGTACTGCTTTGAGTGGGTATTTTTCTATTTCTCATGGTTCAGATAATCAAAAATCGTACGATTAGCAAAGTGAGCTTAACTAATCGTACGATTTTTAAGATTTATATTAGATGAACAGATTAGTTTTCTTTTTACAAAGTACATTATAAAAAAGGAAAGTGAAAATATGATGAAATCATAATGAGTTATATAGTTAATATAGCTTTAAATGGAGTATACAGTCTAAAAAAAGCGAAAAATTACTGCTTCCGTCAGTGATTTTTCTGGTTACCAGTATGCTATACATACTCTAATGTCTTTTAAGTTCATAAGCAGTTTACTTCAGTTATAAAAAAATATTCATAGTGGTTAAGTGTTAAGTTACATATAATTATTCTTTTATGATTTCTAAGAGAAACAATTATAATAATCTTGCTTTTTATTAAATGGTGTTTAAGTTTTGTGAACTCATTAGTTTTACGACTGTTTCACCAATTTGCCTTCCCAATCTTAAACCTTCATCATTGTCTACTTTAAAATGTACCCCAGCGTACAAACGAGATTGAGCACTTTCTTTCATCAAATTTTTTATTCTTGCTGACTCTGAGGGGAAGAAATAACTTAATAATATTTCTGAACATCCTGCAATAGTAGCATGGGCAGAAGGATAAGATGGAAAACTAGGAGTAATCAACACAGTAGATAAATTTCTCCCATATTGATTTGGTCGTGCTACATCCCATAGATATTTTAAAAACCATGTGATTACGAATGTATCGTTTATAGCAGCATTGGAATACCCTAGAGCTCTAGCAATATGAGGTGATCCTAGCCGATATTTTTCACCTAAATCAAAAATCGTAGCAGTAATTTTTGCACTTAGTTCACCTGTACCCCAATATTGCGCAATTTGTCTTTGTTGAGGAGTTAGCGACTTTAATGTTTGATCTACTAGAAAAAGTTCTGTTTGCCAATTAATATCATCAGGATTTTTAATTCTCCAATTGATAGGTTGATGAAAGGGATCTAAGAAATTATTATCTCTGCCTTTTGAAAAAAAAACATTGGCCAATATCCTGCTTCTGAAGAGCCTTTAGGAGGGGTATTCTCTCCGTCATAAGGATGTTCTTTCCATTTTCTATAACTTGCTCGCATCAGTCTCAACCCCTTACAGAATTTATTCTTCTTGTTCTTTATGATTAAGAATAATAAAATATGTCAATATCTTTTTTTAGAAATAAACCCCCGATATTACTTACTCAATTTATAGAGGAAAGAATGTAAATCATATGTAGCTTAAAAACAGAAAAAACTACCTTATACGAGTAAGATAGTTCTTCTGGTGAATGCTCTAAATAGATATATTTGACACCTTATAGTGTCTTGGGTAGTTTGCTCAAGTTATCAATAACTTATCCCTAACAAAGAAAGACCTCCTAGACCTAGGGAGACCTTAAGGTCCCCTTTCTTAAGAATTTCTGTTGATGCCTCATTTTATCGGCGCTCCCGGAGCATAATAGTATGGAGGGACTTTAAGCCACCCTCGTCTTTTCACAAGTTCTTTTAGGGTTGCTCCAAATGTCATATATTCCTGCAGGTATTCAATCCATATCAAAGTAACATCATTGCGTGTAGATTGAATGATGGCATTTGCACAATAGGTAATTAAAATAACCATTTTAATATTAAGGCTGTTTGCAAGTTCATCATCCGTTAACTTGACCCCCAATGGAACATCGCTTGGGTTAGACTGCGGCTTGGATTCACTTAATGGTGGAATAGGAACTCCCTCTGATAACATAAAGGCAATAATTCGTTCTTTCTGTGATTTGAACATCTTAACTGCTTCATGGAAAGCTTTTCTTAATTCGAGATCCGTTGTACTGTTAATCCCTGCTTCGGAATGAACTTGTTCGTCAGCTAATTCAGAAAGATAGGACCAGCAGGACATGACCTCCCCCACATGTAAGGGTGATTTGGGTTCCTCGTCAACAAATGATTGAATAATATTTTTAAGAGCTTTTCCGACATCTGGCATCTTCCTTACCTCACTTTTCTATTTGGGGTAGACCTGTAGGATGATACGGTGGTGGAACCTTGAGCCATCCCCGTTTTCGCATCAATGATTTAAATGTTATTAAAAAGGTTATGTGTTCTTGCAAGAATTCGGCCCACATCAGACTAACATCGCTGCGAAGGGATTGCGACGCCGCCTCCGAACAGTTTGTAATTGCCATCGATATCTTTTTCTTAAGGCTGTTTGCAAGTTCATTATCCGTCAGCTTAACCCCTAAGGGAACACTATTGGGATCGGAGATTGGTTTAGATTCACTAAGAGGTGGTGACGGAATTCCTTCTGACCGCATAAATGCTACAATCCGTTCTTTTTCTGACTTGAACATATTGACGGCTTCTTGAAGCGCTTTTCTCAATTCAGGGTCCGTTGTACTGTTAATTCCTGCTTCAGTCTGTACTTGTGTCTCACCGGCTAACGCTAAAAATATCCAGCACCCCATTGCCTCACCAATGTGAAGAGGCGTTTTATTCTCATCTTTAATAAAAGACTGAACTACATTTTTCAAGGCTTGCAAAAGATCAGGCACATATTTCACCTTCCTTTCTTTTTTTTACTTTCCCCTAACGAGAATTTCTAATACACAGAAGACTTTTTGGTGCAACACTTATTAGAAAACGGGCTGATTAGTGAGCCTCTTAGGATGAAAAAACAAAAGCTTATTTGTACTTATACCTGATAGGAGAGTTATACTTTCCTATTGGACAAAATGAGGAAAACCCTTTAAAAGGAACTAATCACTTGTCGAAAGACAGTTAGAATTTCCAAAATTATAGTTATCCATTAACGAGATCTTTAATGTAATAGGCAGATTTAAAGAGGGTTATTTTTGATATTCTCCCCTTATAGTAGACAGTAAAAAGAAAGGTCATGAATCTATAAGATTCATGACCTTATTGGTGCCTATATTTGTGATTATGGTAACTAAGGGCGTATATCGTAGTCATCTTAAAAAACAGAAAAACCTATCTCTTCCCAGTCAAAAGAGGTAGGTTTTTTCTGCTACAGAATTTAGTTGTATGAGTCGATGCTCGGAGACATCTTGAGTAGTTTGCCCAAGTTGCTATTTATTATCCGTTTATAGTGGGGAAGAATTTAAATCAATTTCTTTTATTGGTTATTTGCACCAAAAAATCGGTAAGAAAGATAATAATAAAGGGAACAATGCAAACAATGAAAATTTCACGAAAGACCATATAAACCTTATTATTCATTTATATTGGATCCCCCTTTATATTTTAGAGTAAACATTCTAGGGTTTCTTCAGTAATAAAATGTTCGAATAA
Source organism: Priestia sp. YIM B13490 (assembly GCF_042787735.1). NCBI lineage: Bacteria > Bacillati > Bacillota > Bacilli > Caryophanales > Bacillaceae > Priestia > Priestia sp. YIM B13490. The sequence goes on along the minus strand of NZ_JBHZOT010000011.1, from coordinate 32,932 downwards.
AAGAAAAGTATTCATAAGGGTGAGTACGTTCAAGAAAATAAAAATTATATTAACTGGATTTGTATACCATACACAGACTAAGAACAGAAAAAACTACCTTTGTGGCAACATAAGGTAGTTTTTCTAGTTGTAAAATATAGATGTTAAGCTGATGCCTCGCGGCTTCTTGAGTAGTTTGCTCAAGATATAAAGAATTCATGTAAGGAAAAACAAAGAATTAGTGTTTTCTCATTCTTAGTATTTTACCAACTTTGTTTATAGTTTTTTCTGATTCCTTTAACCGTTTTTGGGTATTTAGTAAAGAGCGTTCAACAGATAACGGTGTAAGAACTTTACTACTCTTTACTTCCGTACATACTAGATGACCTATCTCATCTTTCCATTGGATCGTACATTTAAAATTTCCAAAGAACCCGTTCTTTATCTGTAAAATTAGATGTTTTGTTACAGAATGAGAATTAGTACTTTGTGATAGCATTACTATAGCTTTATTCCGGTCTTCTTTATGAATGATCGTCCATATATTAGATATAGGAGGAAAATATGAATGAGTTATGTTTGAAGAATTTAGAATTGCACCCTCTTGATTGATTTGAAAATAAGGAACAGGAATCCATTTAGTTGTAGAAGTATCCATATTCTAGCTCCTTTCAATTAAAGAATGAATCTTTCTATTTCACCATAACATATCTAAATAAGTTTTGTATGTACCGATAAACTACATTATGTGAACTGAACAAGTATAGGTTATACAGTCTAAAAACAGAAGGAACTACTGTCCCCCAACAGTAGTTCCTTATTGTAATATAAGTGCATTTTGGATGATCTAATTTACCTGAAGTAGTTTATACAGAAAGAATGATTGACGAATGACTCACAGAGACAGATTCTTTTTTAGTTATTTACTAACTTCCACTACGAATGGAACTATAAAGACTTTGTTACTACGCTGAAACTCTCCCCAAATTTTATAGATGCCAGGTGAAGGAAATGTGGTATGGAACATAGCTTTAGATCCTTTTATCCTTTCATCCATTGGGTGTACGTGCAGATATTTTGTTGCGTCTTGATTTAGAATGACAACGTGTCCTACAGCTCCAAGGTATGGTTGTAAATCCTGAATAGGCTGTTTGGTTTTAGCGTCTTCAAAATGAAAATTTAGCATAGTTTCCTGATTCGCTTTTAGCTGGCTATCTATTTTAAGAGACACTTGATTTCCATTAACAGTTTTTAATAATTTCTTATCAGGTATAAGGCTAACAGGGGCTGATGTATTTCCCTTAACAGAAACCGTATGCATTTGAACTGTATCCGATTGTCCTTTCGGTACAAAGTCAGCAATTAATTTAAATGATCCTCCCTGAGTAAACGTAACAGGTACTGTAAACACACCTTTTCCCTTATAAGTAGGATGGATGTGTTGATATTTTGACAAGTCTTTGGTTGCAACAATCAGATGCATTTTCTTTTCGTGATTTACCTCAAATTCGGAAATAGGCTTCCCTTTATTATCTTTGATTGTGATTGTTAACTGATTGGTTGTATTAGCCTGAGGATAATGTTCAAACTTCCAATCGGTTTGTACGGCAACTTGTTGTTTTTCTTTTGAAGAATCGTTATGGTCCATGTTTGCCATGTCGTGTTTCATCTGCTTATATTCAGAATCCTTATTACATGCTACCAAAGAAATCATAGTTAAGAGAGATACCGCGACAAATAGTAACTTTTTCATATATACACCCTTTCATTGTAATAAGTACTGCTGCCCACCATTTATATCAAATAGATGTGGAGAAACTGTGCAGACCTATCTATACAAGGATAGCCTCTATACCCAAACACAGAATTAAGTAAAAATCGATAAGTAATTACGTAAACTTACTTATAATAAATTGTGTTTAATAAAAATAAGAAATCTTAAAAGGCATGCGTATTAATACGCATGCCTTTTAAGTGACCTTTCATAAAAAATCCCAAAATATAAATACCAGATAATGCTTATAGGGTTTGTCAAAAATTATTTTATCCAATAAATGTCGACTGTTAAATATGGAAATATAATCAATTAAATAGGTTTTTTGGATAATATTAGTGAATTAGATACAATTACATAACTAGAAAGGTATGTAAAATGATTATAAACTATACTTCTACCGACGGTATATTTGATATTGTTTCACAACGTTAATGAGATTAAATTTACTCCTTCTTGCGAACTTCCACTAGAAATAATTTTTTATCAAAGACTCCTCTTTTATCAGCTTTATGTCGTCTAACTCTCTCCAAATCTTCGATGGAAAATCCATGACACTTTGTTAATCCATAGATTACTTCTAATAAATCTGCAAGTTCTTCTATAGCCTCATTTGAGTTAGAAGCTGCTAAATACTCATTTAATTCTTCCTGACTTTTCCTTTGAAGTTCTATTAAATAATCCTGTTCTGTTAAAACTTCAACCACACACTCGCCTTCGAATTCTTGAATAATTTCGGGTATGCGGTCTCTAATTAGTTTATTATAAATGGTCATATATCTTATCTCCTTTATAATTAGAGTGTTTACTATACAGACGTAGCAGAACTATCTAAACAAAAAAACAAGCCTTTGAAAACAAATGCTTGTTTTTGTTTAGAACTTGTTAATATAAACTGTTAGAAGGTATTTTTATTTGTATCTACATTGATTAGTTTTTTACATTTTCATATTCAACAACACGTTTCATTGCTTGAATGTGTCCTAAATGATTGGATTCATGTAATACGGCCAAACCTGCTAATTCTTCAAAAGTTTCAAATCCCATAAATGGTTTTTGAAGTGTTTCCTTTAATTGTTCATTTGGAATTTGCTGAAGACGAATGGCCTGATCCTTGAGCTGAATAATCAATTCGTCTAAGCTAGGCACCTCATCCTTCCAATCAGCTGGTTTTGTACCATTACCAAACAATTCGATATAGTTTGCTGGAAGGTAAGTCGTTTTTTTTGGAAAGCCAAACATTAATTGCTCAGTGAATGTTAATACATGACCAACATGCCAATGAATTGTATTGTTAAAACCATCTGGCTGAACACTTGCTACTTCTTTAGAAATAGATTCTACATTTCTTATAAAGTAATCCTTTGCCACTTTAAACTGCTTAAATACTAATTCATTCATATAGTCTCACTACCTTATAATCATTATTTTTCACTTTAATATTCCTATACAGGTATTTGATATTTAGGTGAGAAAGAACGTAATCTCACAACAGAATGCTTTAAATATCTAACTAGCTGATTTATTTCATCTTCAGTGGTTAGTGCTCCTATACTTATACGAATTGAGCTTCTAATCTCGTCATCTGTCTTTCCAATTGCTTTTAATACATGTGAAAGTTTTGATGAAGTAGAGCTACATGCGGAAGCAATAGATACACAAATTCCTAATTCATTTAACATACTGGCTAAGGATTCCCCTCTAATCCCAGAAAATTGAATGTTTATCGTGGAGGGAACATTAGCATGTATGTCTCCGTTTATTAAACAATCCTCAATTTCTGCTTGGAGATTAGTTAAGAATAAGTCACGTAGGTACTCTATCTTTGTAAAATTTAAGTATAGATCTTCTTGAACTATTTTTGCAGCAATCCCAAAACCGACAATACCTGCTACATTTTCTGTTCCAGAACGCATACCAAATTCTTGAGATCCTCCAAGGATAAGAGGAGGAATATTCACATCTTCACGTAAATATAAACACCCTACTCCCTTAGGCCCATAAATTTTATGTGCTGACATGGATAAACTATCAATTGGAAGTTCCTTTAAATTAACAGGTATTCTCCCAACTGCCTGTACTGCGTCGCAATGGAAATGAATATTGTGCTTTTTACACAGATTACCTATTTCTTTTATAGGCTGTATAGATCCAATTTCATTATTTACCATCATGACTGTAACAAGAACTGTTTGGCTAGTTATAGCTCTTTCGATATCATTAAGATTCACAATACCAGCCGAATTGACAGGTATTGTGGTAATTTGAAATCCATGATGCTTTCTTAAGTAATCACAAGTTTTTAAGATAGCTGGATGTTCAATTGCACTTGTAATAATATGCTTCCTCTTTGAATTTTCAGCTGCTATGCCCTTTAATATAGTGGAATTTGCCTCAGATCCACCACTTGTAAAAAATATATTACTATCCTCAACACCAATAAGATTAGCTATATCTTTACGTGCTATTTCAATGGCCTCTTTAGCGCGATACCCTATAGAATAAGTACTCGACGGATTTCCAAAATGATTTTGAAGATACGGTAACATACCTTCTAGTACTCTTGGATCAATAGGAGTAGTGGCATTATAGTCAAAATAAATAGGTGTATGCATTGTTAAAATGCACCTTCCCCTTCAACCAGAAATTCTTTCTGTTCAAATTTCTTTTTTGTTGGATTTGCGCACTGATTTAGAATATTTAAAGCGATATCAACACAATGAAGCTGTGAAGGTTCTAACTCACCTAACCATTCAACAACATCATCGCGTATAATAGACGAAATTTCAGCTTTAGACATACTAACTATTTTTTCTGAAACAATACTTGCTGTAGCAATAGACGTAGAGCATCCATAAGCTCTATAAGCTACATCGGAGATAACCCCTTGGTTTAACCTTAAATACATGTGTACTGTATCACCACAAATAGGATTACTGATTTCGATCACATAGTCCGCATCTGTAAGTTCACCAATATTCCTAGGATTCATAAAATGGTCACAGATTATATCATTGAACATTTTAAATTCCTCCTTTGATAGCCATGCCTTTTTCTTTTTCTTCGATAAACTTTTCAAGGTTAATTGCACAACAACCTACTTCTACACCTGGCATCCTTGAAATATATACTAACGTCTGTCCATTACGACCACATTCACAAGATGTATCTTTTCTTAAATAGCCAACATCTTCTGTCAGAATGAAGCCTGGATAAGAAATAGAAGTTGGATCATAAATAGCCATAATGCCCCTTTCTCCATATTCAACTTCTTCTAAGACATTGTGTGGGTTACGCATAGAAACGTGGACCCATGGTGGAATATGTTTTTCTTGTTTATGGCATTCTACTGCAAGCATATTAGCTTCTACTAATCCATACATATCCCTTACATTGTTTGATTGAACGCCTAAGTATTCATGACAAAGCTCATTAAATTCTGCTCGTGGAATTTCTTCACCAGTGAACCTTTTCCATCCTCCAAGCGTAATAATAAAGCTATTCTTTTCTAAATTAAGTTTAATATTACGATCCATACAATATTTAATTAATCTATATACTAAAAATGGAGGGCCTACTATATGTCTAGTATGTTTTCCATCCCAACTTTGTAAGGCTTCTACAGCTTTTTCGGGGTTGAATGTTATTTTCTTTACTAAATTAACGCTACCATCTAATAAACCAGCAAAAACATTCAGTGCTTTTACCATTCCCATTTCAGGCATTTCTTCAGTTGGTGGGAAAAGGAATAATCCCATCCCTCTGGAGAACTTAAAGAACTCTCTATAGGTAGTTACAACACTATCAAATGCACTGTCCATCGTTAAACGATCACGACGAGATACACTAGGAATCCCACTTGTCCCTGTACTTCTCATTTCGAATTCAACTTCGTTTAATTTCGATGTCATAAGAAGGTGAGAATCGCATTGTTTAAATGTTTGAACTGGAATTAAAGGGATTTTCGCTAAATCATTAAAACCCTTTATATCCTGATGGCTAATGTTTTTCTTCTTACATAAATCACGATAAAATTCGTTGTTTTCATAATGATAGTTAAAGTTATCTGCGATAACGCTACCTTTATATTCATTTACTGTATCAAAAGGCATTTTATAAAGGTTATGAGCACTACCGACTAATGTATTTAATGGGGATAATCCTAGTTCTTTTAACTGAGTAGATAAGTTCATTTAATAGCCTCCTTAGTGTTCTGAGCTTGTATTTGTTTTACTAACAACACAACGTCCTCAATCGTTTTGCACCAGCCATAGTCCTCAGTTGGAATGCTAATATCTAACTTTTGCTCTAAATCTAAAACAAGTTCTAGGCGATCAGTTGAATCCAGTGATAAATCTCCGGACAAATTGCTATCTATTTTAATATCCGTTTCTTTTAAAGGTGAAAAAACTAAAATAGACTCTCTTATCATCGTAAAAATCTTATCGTTTTCCATAGTTAGGACCCCCACTAAAACTTTTCATATCAATTAAGTTATATGATTTGCCAAGAACTTGGCGTCTTCTCCAACCCCTAATAATAAGGCGGAACCTCTTCGGTATTGCCATGATAACCCTAGAAAGTAAAGACCCTTTTCTTTTGTTATGCCTCGGTCATGAATCACATTATTGTTTTTATCAATTATATTAAGGACTTCAATCCATTCGTAATCATTGTGGTAACCAGTGGCCCAGATGATATTCTCTGGTTGGACCTTCTCGCCATTTTGACAAATTAAACTCTTACCGTCTGCCTTTGAAACTTTTGAAACCTTGTTAACAGCTCCTCTACTTAGCAGTGGTTTTAACTCTTTTCCTATAATTGGATCATTTTTTTTCATAAACTGCCCCAATTTTGAATGGATAGTTGCTTTTGATACTCCAAGCACTTGGAACCACCAAAAAATACTCCTATTCAGTAAGGTATAGGGTAGGAATTTCATTTGTTTACCTACAGATAGATAAACTTCTCTGCTTTCGGCTAACTCCGTTGCAATCTGTACCCCTGAATTACCGGCACCCACTACTAAAGTCGTTCCTTCCTTTAATTGAGTTGGATTTTTATAATGAGCTGCATGAATCTGGAAAATGTCTTTTGAGACATCTTTCTCAATATTTGGTACAAAGGGTTTTTGAAAGGGACCAGTTGCAACTACTATATTTTTTGCTACATAATTTCCTTTACTGGTAACGAGGTGAAACTTCTTATTTTCTTTAAATAGATTAATAACTGATGTATTCAGTTGGACTGGAAGATCATAATAACGACTGTAGTTTTCTAAATAATCCGCAATCTCATCTTTGTTAGGGTAACCATGTGGTGGCCCTTCTACATTCATTCCCGGTAGAGCGCTATGAGATCTAGGTGTAAACAAGGTTAAAGAATCGTAACGATGACGCCAAGAGTCCCCAACTCTACTATTAGAGTCTATAATTAAAAATGAAAGAGATTTTTGTTTTAAATAATAGCCAATAGCTAGTCCTGCTTGGCCGGAACCGATTACAATTGTGTTATATGAATTTCCCATTTAACATCCCTCCTTCAACAATAGTAAGTACATTATGCATAGTAGGATGAGTTTATTAGGAAAAGAGGGAAAAGAACGAATTTAATTATGCCACACCTCTAAACCATTATTTAAATACGCGTTTTTACAAGCACTTCTTTGGATTTTCCCACTAGATGTTTTTGGTATACTGCTAGTCTTTAAAAGGTAAATAGTGTATGGCTGAACTTCATGTTCCTCCATTACTTGTTGACGGATGTTCCTTAAAACACTGTCTAAATAACCTTTTAATTCTCTTTCTTTGTGTGGTCTAGGCCTATATTTACGTTCAATTTCGGCAACTATAATCAACTTTTCTTCCCCATTAATATCAACAGAGAACGCAGCACTGGCTCCTGAAATAATAGCTTGATCTGCTTTTTCCACAGTTAATTCAATATCTTGTGGGTAATGGTTTTTCCCTCTTAATACAATGACATCTTTTAGTCTACCTGTTACAAAAAGCTGGCCTTCATGAAAAAATCCTAAATCCCCAGTTCTTAAAAAGCCATTTTCATTTGTGTCTTTTACTATATTATTAAACGCATAATTTGTTTCTTGTTTCCGTCCAAAATATCCTTTTGCTATACTGTCTCCTTTAACCCAAATTTCACCTATTTCATTTGATGCACACTTGGATAAGGAATCAGTATTAACAATTTCTACTTTTTGATTAAGCCAAGTCATACCACAACCAATTAATTTTACTGAATATTCAGAACTTACAGGTCGCTCTATAGCTTTATTTTCTAAAAGACTTTCTTTGCAAAAGCCTTTGGAGACAGGCTTTGTTAATTTTTCATTACCTGTTATAAATAAAGTTGCCTCAGCCATACCGTAGCACGGAAAAAATTGATTTAGTTTAAAACCACAATCTTTAAAAGCCTGGGCAAACTTTTGAATAGTTTCATACCGCACGGGTTCAGCCCCATTAAAAGCAACTTCCCAACTACTCAAATCAAGCTGCACCTTTTGTTCATCTGTAATCTTTTTTAGACATAAGTCATAAGCAAAATTGGGTCCACCACTAATAGTTGCTTTGTACTTTGAAATAGCACTTAGCCATCGAAAAGGTTTTTGTAAAAAATCCATTGGAGACATAAATACACATTTAGCCCCAAGATATAGTGGTTGTAGAATGTTACCTATTAACCCCATATCATGATACATTGGTAGCCATCCGAGCATGACTGTATCCTCGTTATGCTGACAAGCTGCTTTGATCATGGCTTCATTGTGCAAAATATTACCATGAGTGACCATCACTCCTTTAGGAGAAGATGTAGATCCTGAAGTATATTGTAAAAAAGCTAAAGATTCTTTATCTACCTTTGGTTGTGACCACTGATCCCGATAATCATAAGATATATCGTCAATCGGAATCCACTTTAGATTCATATTTGATAGTTCATCTGAGAAATGAAAACTTATTTTTGAATGCAGTTGAGTAGTTGTCAAGATGATATTAGTAGCTGAATCATCCATAATTGCTTTTAAACGTTCCATATTTCGACTTAACCCGGGAGGGTACACAGGTACGGGTATTACATTCGCATAGATACATCCTAGAAAGGCTTTAACATAGTCTATCCCCGATGGATACATTAAAAGAGCTCGTTGTCCTTCTAAACCTAAATGTTGTAGGTAAGCAGCGATTTGCTTAGCATACATATGAAGTTCTTGATAGGTAATATTAGTTTCATCTTGGTTATCATTAGATAAAAATGTGTAGACTACTTTTTCAGGATGTATCATCACTTTATGTGATAACAAGTCTATCATTGAAGAATAATTACTTTTTGGAATAGTAGGATTGTCTATCAACTTTTCCATGCGGTCTACACCTCTTTTTAGTGTTCTAAAATCACAAAATCAAAAATTCTACTCTCTTTCAAAGGCATTGATGGCGTTTACGCTATGACTAATTGCAGCACCAGCTTTAAGTGCAGCTGCTACAGTCACTGCTTCTAAAATCTCATCCATAGTTCCACCTAGTTTTTTATACTTAGCTACATGAGCTTCAATGCAATATGGACATCCTGTTGTATGAGCCACGGCAATAGCAATCAACTCTTTTGTTTTAGGAGGAATCGTACCCGTATTAAAGACTTCATGTTCAAACTGCATAAATTTTGCTGCAACCTTTGGCGATCTTTCCTTTAATTCACCTAATCTATTTAAATATGATTTTTTATATAAAGTATCGTCTGACATCTTTTATTTCTCCCCTCATTGTTCAAATATAAGTAACTATCATGAAGAATAAAACAAACTACTTTAAAATAATAAAAACTTATTTAATCGTCGGACGATTTTCCCACCCCTTTTTCACAATGGTAAAATTTCACTAAGTCGAAATAGAAGAAAATTAACCTATAATTACCTCTATTTGTAAAAAAATCAGCTACAAATGGATTCTACAAACAATATTTTGGGTTGTCAATTACTTTATTTGAAATTTAAGAATAATTTAATAACTATTTTACAAGACTTTTAGGAGGTAAACTAAAGGCTATTCATTCACTAAGATAAGTACATTATTATGCTTAAAATTATATTAATAAAATCAAAGCAAGACTTATTTCAGGAGGTATTTTTGGGAAGTTTTAAAAAAATAAGTGGACTATAAGATATAAGAAAGTTTAGATGTTTTTTTAGGGCAGATGAATCTTTATTTAAAAGTGAGAAATTCACTATGTATAATATGTCTCTATAACACTCAAATGCTTTTTTGAATGTTAAAACATATGACAACGCTACCATTTTCACCAAAAAAGAATGTTACAAAAAAAAATTTAAAAAATGAAATTTACATTTGGAAATGAAGTTAAAAGATGAGAATGATAGTGTGAGGGATTATATCTATCTGCATTCAAGATCTCTTCTAGAAGTTATCCTAGATATAATCCCATTTTTTATAAAAGCCTAGGTGATGCTAATGTTTTTAAAATTGCTTATTGAAGTAAGTTTGGAACTCTTTACAAGTTAAATTTTATCTTATGCTTCAATTTCAAAACCTGAAGACTGTAATGGACCAATTGTAATTAAGCTAACTAACTGCACTGCCATATGTTTAGGAGAGTAGACTAAATCATTATTAACCCACCATTCTACAGTACCAATCAATGCTGAAGAAATGAAATGTATTAATAATTCTGGAGGAGTTGAAAATTTTTGTTCTTGTAAATTTATTGTGGCGAATTCTTTTCTGAATTTCTCTAGAATAACCCCTTGCATTTTGCCATTAAATCCATGTACCCCTTTTTCACTTAACATAATTTGATAAAAAGTAGCATGGTGGAAAATATTTGTGAATATAGCTTCAATCATTGATTGAAACTCTGATATTTTCACCCTTTTCTTTTGAATGTATATACAAGGGTTAATAATATCTGTTAGTTCCTCAAAAACTTCGTCAATTAATTTATCCACCAAATCTTGCTTATCTACATAGTGAAGATAAAAGGTAGCCCTGTTAATTAATGCATTGTCTGCAATATCCCTAATGGTAATAGATTCATAGCCTTTCTCTTGAATTAAATCAATAAACGATTCTTTAATCATTTTTCGTGTTCGAATAACACGCAAATCTGTTTTCTTTAACATTTTTTCATCACCTGTCTATGATTTCATTTTTAATTAACACTTAGGACTCATGTGTTGTATATATAACAAATAGCGCAATATTGATTATTGAGTATGTGAGAATAAGGAATATAATTACATTGTATATAACAGGGCGTTTCTTATGCAACGCTCTGTCGATGAAAACAAGATGTTCAGGAGGGAGATTACGTGTGCGTATTTAAGAGTTTTTTTTCACAAAAAAGATTTTGGGGGAGCTTACTAGGAATTATCATTGTCGTTATGATTTTCAGTGTTGCTTTCATAGGATCAATTGTTAATCCCACTCCGAAGGACTTGCCTGTTGCATTGGTGGTAAATGATAAAGGTGCTGAACTGCCTAATAAGACAAAACTAAATGCTGGTGAGGAATATAGAGAAGCGTTACTAGATAATAAAGATATTCCCTTTAAGTGGTCAGTGATTGACACAAGAGAAGAAGCTATCAGTGCAATGAATGAAAAGAAATACTATGCGACTATTGTCATTCCAGAGAGCATGTCTCAACAAATTATGTCACTTCAATCCCCTTCACCACAAAAGCCAGAGATAGAGGTAATTATTAATCAAGGAATGCATTACACGGCTGCTAATACAACAAAACAGGTTATCGATCAATCGCTTTCTAAAATAAATGGTCAAATTCAGGATACAGTTTTTACCCAGTTAGAAGCTAAAAAAGCTACTATTACTCCTTCGCAAGCAAAACTTTTGAGCAGCCCTTTACTTGTGAAGAATGAAACCATTAACGAAGTTGGAGATCACACAGCCAATGGGAATGCTCCTGTTTTATTTACACAGATAATATGGATCGCGGTCATTATTAGTTCTGTTATTCATTTTGTTATTATGAAGAAGGTTACAAATGGCCGTATAAGTACCCGATCTGTTTTAGCTCAATTAGTTGCAGGACTACTATTTGCAACAGCCATTGCTTCTACAGTCCTTTTATTTACTGATAATGTATTAAACGTTAATATATCTGACTTCCAGGCAACATTCTTATTTTTACTTTTTACTGCATTTATGTTTTATTTACTTCAAAACGCTATTTTAAATTGGTTAGGATTAGTAGGGGTTCCACTATTTATCTTACTTTTTCTCTTCTCAATTCCGGTATTAAATTTACCTCCAGAGTTTCTACCTACAGTAACTCAAGATTGGTTTTATTCATGGGTTCCCTTTAAATATAGCGTAGAAGGTCTACGTAACATCTTCTACTTTGCAGGGCATGCTATCGAAAGCTATTTATTTGTTCTAGGAATGATAGGTGTGGCTTCATTTATAATCATGTCACTTTCTATACTCAAAACAACAAGTAAAGAAAAACCAAGGGTGGCTGTAGAAAAGTAATTTTTATTTATTAATAAAAAAAGACCTTGAGAAGAGCAAGATATATAACTTACTCCTCTCAAGGTCCTATTTGTTTTAATTAATCTTTTGATATCTTTAATTACATGTGAGCTATAAGCCTATACTTGATCTTAAACTTCAGGAGTTGGTGTTGGTTTTTTATAACCACTTTTATATAAGTCTACATATGAAACCTTAGCATATTAATGTGTGAATATAATACAGTAGTAAGTCGCATTGCAACGTAAGAGCCGACCCAAATATTTTGAAAGGAATGTAGCTCCTAGAAGGTGAAAATGAAAGAATGGTCATTCAATCTGTTTTTTCATATCAATTAATTGTTGTAATAAAATCTTTTCTCCTTCTGAGCTTAGCACGATATTACCTAGATACACTTTATTTTTATCACTTACCTTACCAGTGATAGCACAGGGTTTACTTTCACCACATTTTTCGATAATTATTGTTTCATTTTCTATAAACATTTCCACATAACTCTCACTGCCTTTTATCCCTAAGGTTCGTCGTAGTTCACTAGGGAATGTGACACGTCCAAATTTGCCTAGACCCTTAATCAGCCCTATTTTCTTCATTTTCTCACTCCTAATTTAAATTATCTTTCAATTTAATAATGGTTATTAATTAATTGTATTTGGGTGAAAAATTATCTCCATAAGAGAATTTTTTGCTGGAGTAATTCCCATCTCGAAAATGTATTATATTACCTTATTATCTTTTTCTTTTAATAAAAGTAATATATGAATTTAAACTAATAACAAAGATTTATTAAGCCTCATTTTATGATACAAACTACAGAATTAAACAAAAATCTACATAAAAAACCAATAATATCCATTAAATTATTTATATGTAAAAAATATTTAAATCCATATATGATAACATTAAATGTTTCTATATCTAAATAATGGAGAATAAGCACTTCTTTCTTATCGAATCATTCACAAAAAATAATTTAGAAAATTTTTAATTTTTGTCGTTTTCTGTATGATTATATAGTTCCTAGTATAAATTAAAGATACGATGTCGCTGGAGAAAAATGAAAGCGTTTAATACTAGTTTATCTTTTCTTAGTTCCACTTCAATGGAGTGAAGATATTTATAAACTAACTACAGAAAAAAAGTTGCTCTCATTGTATCCTTATTAATGACTTAAAGGAGTATCACTATCTCTTCGAATTACGCTGATGTATCCACTCCTTTTGAAGCTAAGCAGACTACAATATCTACTATAATCCTTCCCTTATAAAGAAAGGGATTTTGGAGGATGTAATAGTCTTTCTATAATTACTACAACTTATATGAGAGAGGTTAAAAAATGAATCATTTACATCGCAGGATGGGAACTTTTTCTTTAACAATGGTTGGACTAGGTTCAATCATTGGTTCAGGTTGGTTATTCGGGGCATGGAGAGCAGCTCAAATTGCTGGACCTGCTGCTATTATTTCCTGGATTATCGGTATGATTGTTATTTTATTTATTGGACTTTCTTACAGTGAGCTTGGATCTATGTTTCCAGAAGCAGGAGGTATGGTTAAATATACACAATATTCTCATGGATCATTTCTTGGATTTATTGCTGCTTGGGCAAACTGGATTGCTATTGTATCTGTTATCCCAGTTGAAGCTGTTGCATCTGTACAATACATGAGTTCTTGGCCCTGGGAATGGGCAAAGTGGACAAGTAGTTTAGTGAAAAATGGCACGCTTACTTTACCTGGATTAGGCATTGCTTCTGCTTTATTACTTATTTATTTCTTACTAAATTATTGGACAGTAAGTCTCTTTTCCAAAGCAAATTCACTCATCACAATCTTTAAGATAGTGATTCCTGGCTTAACAATTGGATCACTTCTATTTGCCGGTTTTCATAGTGGAAATTTTACGTCTGGAGAAGGCATCGCGCCAAATGGTTGGGCAAGCGTACTGACGGCGGTAGCAACGTCCGGTATTGTATTTGCATTTAATGGTTTTCAAAGCCCTATTAATATGGCTGGAGAAGCAAAGAATCCTGGGCGTTCTATTCCATTAGCTGTAGTAGGATCGATTCTAATTGCTACCGTTATTTATATCTTATTACAGGTGGCATTTATTGGGGCAGTTTCTCCTTCTATGGTTGTTCATGGATGGAGTCACCTTAATTTCAACTCTCCATTTGCTGATTTGGCTATTGCTTTAGGTATTAACTGGCTTGTGATTGTATTGTACGCTGATGCATTTGTTTCTCCTTCTGGAACGGGAATCACCTATACGGCTACTACATCTCGTATGATATACGGTATGGAAAAGAATAAATATTTACCTGGTGTTTTAGGGAAATTGCATCCTATTTATGGTGTGCCACGTCAAGCAATGTTTTTCAATTTAGCAGTATCATTCATTTTTTTATTTCTCTTTAGAGGTTGGGGTGTATTAGCTGAAATTATTTCAGTTGCGACATTAATCTCTTATATTACAGGGCCTGTTACAGCTATGACGTTAAGAAGAACGGGGAAAGAATTCTATAGACCATTACGTCTAAAAGGATTAAGTATTATTGCACCACTGGGTTTTATATTTGCGTCATTAACTCTGTACTGGGCGAGATGGCCACTTACAGGACAGGTGTTATTCATTATTATAATGGGTCTTCCTATATACTTTTATTATCAAGCAAAGTTGAAATGGAAGGGATTTCAAAAGAACTTCCTAGCAGGACTTTGGATGGTTACTTACTTATTATGTATGATAGTTATTTCATATTTAGGAAGTGAAAAATTTGGTGGAATAAATGTTATTCCATACGGTTGGGACATGCTGATCATTACATGTTTGTCTCTTGTTTTTTATGTTTGGGCTGTAAAGAGTGGATTTAAGACAGAATACCTCAAGGAAGCCACCAAAGTAAATGAAGAAATGAGATTAAGGGAGAGAACAATAGAATCTCAATTAGATAAAGAAAAAGTTGTATAAAAATTGATTTCTAGTACCAGTATTTTATAAGTATGTGGAGATAGTTGTTATGGTAAAAAATAAGGTAGGAAAGTTAAAGATCTTTACGGTAGACTATTCTATATTAAAAAACAATAAAATAATCAATAATTCTATAGTCATCCAATCCATCAATAATCCAGATGAAATTGTAAGGTTAGCTAAACTAGATATATCTACAAAAGAAAGAGTGTTCATTCAAAATGTAAAGATTTTAAGATTTAAGTCCATCCTATCTCATGGGCATAATTTAGAATAGGAAAACTCGTAAAAAAAGGAATTTACTTATAATAGCAAGAGCTTATTTTAACGATGTTATTGAGATATTTTACTTGTTTTATTAGATGCCTAGGGCATCTTTTTCTCTTTTCTCATATGTTCGAGAGCTATAGGGAAAGTCGAATTCCTATTTATCGTAATGCCACGAGAAGCCAAAACAGAAAAAGGCCGAAAAATTCTCTAAAAAACCCTGTACATTCTTTCGGCCTCTTGTTTCATTTATATAAAAATAGTGAAAGTTGTTATTTTATGGAGGTTTTATATGTCGGATAAAGTGCCATTTTCATTTATAGTAGTTATTGGTTTAATGTTATTTGCTCTATTCTTCGGGGCAGGAAATTTAATTTTCCCACCAATGCTTGGTCAATCAGCAGGAATAAATATTTGGTCAGCTAATGCCGGATTTTTAGTAACCGGAGTTGGGTTACCGTTACTTGGTGTGTTAGCATTTGGTTTTTCAGGGAAAGATGACGTACAGTCACTAGCAAGTCGCGTACACCCTGTGTTTGCTCTTATATTTACAACCGTACTTTATTTAGCGATTGGTCCTTTATTTTCCATACCAAGAGCAGGAACCGTTTCTTTTGAGATAGGCGTCAAACCTTTTTTGGCGGAAGATCTAGACCATATACCTTTATTTATTTTCACCATCATCTTTTTTAGCATCACATGCTTTTTCTCACTAAACCCTGTTAAAACTATCAATATTATCGGAAAATTCCTAACACCTATTAAGTTAACATTTATTGGAATTCTTGTAGCGGTGGCTTTTATTAATCCGATTGGGGATTTTCAGGCACCTACGAAGAACTATAAAATTCACTCATTTTTCAAGGGATTTCAGGAAGGTTATTTAACGATGGATGCTCTTGCAGCTTTTGTTTTTGGAATTATTATTATTAATGCTATTAAAGAGAAAGGCGCAAAAACAAAAAAACACATTATGACTATTTGTGCAAAGGCAACAGGAATTGCTGCGATTATCCTAATAACCATTTATACGGCTCTTTCTTACATGGGTGCTTCAAGTGTAGAAAAACTTGGACACTTAGATAACGGAGGTACTGTTTTGGTAAAAGTCTCGAATTATTATTTTGGAGCTTACGGTGGAATACTATTAGGATTAATGATTACGGTAGCTTGTTTAACAACTAGTGTAGGGCTTGTTGCTTCTTGTTCTTCATTCTTTCATAAACTATTTCCAAAGGTACCTTATAAAATACTTGCTATTAGTCTATGTGGTTTTAGTGCAATCGTTGCTAACATCGGGTTAACACAGTTAATTGCTATTTCTATACCTCTATTAACAGCTATTTATCCATTAGCTATTGTATTGATATTCTTAACTTTTTTTCATCCTTTATTTAAAGGAAAAACTGAAGTTTATCAAGGGAGCTTACTTTTGACATTTATTATTAGTCTATTTGATGGATTAAATACGGGTGGTATTCACATTTCATCTATTAATAGTTTCTTTATTAGAGTTCTCCCTATGTACAAAGTAGGATTAGGTTGGATTGTTCCAGCTATTATTGGAGGATTAATAGGTTTTAGCATAGTACAAGGAAAAACCCTTCTTAATTACAGGTCATCTAGACTGAATAAATAATAAATATTCTGATGCAAAGGTTACATCTATTTGAAAATAGGAGAAACTCATCAAAAAGGAAGCTTTTTTCTTATTGAGAAAAGCTCCCTTTTTGACGATTTTCTTCTGTCTTGAATAGGGTTCATTTTGTCTTAAAGCAAATCTCAGCATCTAGTTTATTAGATAACTTTTTAAATCCTCAAATGAGTGCTTATATTTGAACATTTTATAAAGACTGTGATATGTTCTACATATACATATTATATATGCAATAAGAAATGAGGTATTTACATATGAAAAAAGCTGAATTAATCGATGCAGTTGCAACAAAATCAGAACTAACGAAACAAGATACTAAAAAAGCTGTAGATGCGTTGTTTGAAACGATTTCTAATACACTTGCTAATGAAGAAAAAATTCAATTGATTGGATTCGGTACATTTGAAGTACGTGAACGTGCAGCTCGTACTGGACGTAATCCCCAAACTGGTGAAGAAATGACGATTCCAGCTTCAAAAGTTCCTGCGTTTAAACCCGGAAAAGAATTAAAAGAAGCTCTTAAATAAGTATAGGATGAATACTTTTCAGAAAGCCTAAAGGTTATTCCTTTGAGCTTTCTTTCATTTTTGAGATTAAAACAAGCAAAATTAAACTTGGAGGTTTACTTTTTTGATCCTGATGTTCCATAATCTTTAATCGTTAATTTTACATCATAGTTAATGGGAACTTCACTAAATGTTTGATCCCAATTGTCTTTGACTCTTATCCATACCCTAGGATGCTTAATTCTCAATTGATTTCCGAAACCCGCAACATCAACCTCATATTCTTTTTGCATTTTTTTGTTACGTTCCTTATCAAATGCTTTACTTCTTTTTCTGAAGTTTTTTGTGCCTTCTGTAAAAATTGATTTTTCAAAGGATTTCCTGAGACCACCCAATTCTCAGATAGCCTTCCCTCTGATTTAATGTGTACATCGAAGGAGATGTTATTTCCTTTCACATGGGGTTTTATATGACTTTTCATAGACTCTATTTCATACACGATCAGCTAACCGGTCTTTTTATCAAAGCTTTTCACTAGACCTCCTTTCCCTTTTCCTGTGATCCAAGTCAGACCATCTAGTTCTTCTTCATTCAAAAAACCAATCATTTTATGTGTTTTCCCTTTAATTATCCCAGCACCAGCAAATTTGATTTCTCCATTTGCTGACAATACATTTTGCAATAAAAAACTAGACCCTGATTGGATTTTACTCTCTAATTTAATAAGAGACATAGGAGGTAAAATTCTCGTTGTTCGATAGGTATTGTCTATCATTCCAGCCAGACGTAAAGCTGGGATTTCTCCTCCTGTTTTCGATTCGAGTGTGTCGCTGGCTTTCCCTTTACTAATAAGTACAAGACAACTTGGTCTAAAATCATTGTCACGAAGGTTTTGATCCACTAATTGTTCCAAACTATATGATCGCGCAAGGGCCTCACCAATAACCATCACTTTCATATGGGGACTGGTTAAAGGAGCATCACTTCTTAAGGATAATTCACGAACTATTTGAAAAGCAGAATCTCCTGTTTCAGACACATTCATGTAAGATTTTTGCTGAGGTCCTCCTTGTTTAGTTGTTGAACTTGCTACTTGTGGGGTGATCAGTTGGTAGGTTGACGTAATCAGATTCTTTTTTGGATATCCCTCTGCTTGTTCATCAAATTCTTTTTCAACCATAGACTCCTTATCTTTATCATATGCCACCCCTACCCCAAAACTTTGCTCTTCAATTTCATGACTACTCCAGCAGCCTGTCAGAGGAAAGAGCAAAAGGACAAGGAGCGAAACTGAGAGAAAGCGTATATTGTTTCGACTTAAATTCATTATTTTCCTCCCCTCCATTTTGCGACAATAAGAAGAGGCAATGGAAGTAAGCCAAATAAAAATAATGCAAGAGTACCCACCATATCCCCAAGCTTAAATACGTCATTAATATTTTTGGGAGTCATAGAAATTAAATAAATAATTGGAATTACACCATATATAAATGGATGGATGCTCTTTTTGAAAAGTTGAGCCAGCCCCAGAGCAGCAGCATAATGAGCCATAGTAAAGATAGTAAACATTTGCATCATCCATACCACCAGTAACAAGGAATCAAACCGTTCAAAGATTAAACCGGTTAATTCAAAACTTCGTATCAAATCAAGTGTTGGCCATGTTCTCGTAACTACTCCATCAACTGATAACGCTCCCAAGACCATTACAACGGTTATCATATAAAAAATTAAGGCCATAAAAATTCCACTTAAAGTAGCTTTTACTGCTTTACTCGGCTCTTTCATAAACGCCACAAGTAGTAGCATAATTTCTGGTCCAGTATATGCCAGACTCGTTGTCTTTATCCCTTTGAGAATAGGGATAATTCCCTCCCCAAGAACCGGGCGTAAATTATCCAGTTCAAATATTTTAAAGCTCATAAAGGTAACCATCAAAAAAATGACAACCGTAATAGGTAATATAATTTCAAATAGACGAGTAATCGGATTGATTCCTCCCACGATTAAATAGATTCCCACCCACATAAATGGCATGACAATAGCCCAGGTAGGAGTCCCTTCTAACAATAAATACTTTGTTACTTCTGTTAATGAACGAATTTGAAATCCAGAAGTTGTTAGAAAATAGCCGACAATAAGTAAACTAAGTAAACTGCCGACCCATTTTCCTACAATTTCTTGACTGTATTGATAAACGGTTTTTTCAGGAAACTATAGACTTAGCTTTACCATGATTATCCCTGCCATCATCGCGATTAGCCCACCTAAAATAACCGTTAGCCATACATCTGGTGTGTGTACCTTCTCAACAGATGTTCTGGGTAGGGTGAGAATTCCCGTACCAAGGGTAAAATTGATGACAATAACAGCTGTTTGAGGAGTTGTTATTGTGTCTTTTGGACTAAGAATCATTTTTCCTCTTCCTTTCATGAGAGGTTATCCTTTACGTAAAGGGGCTTTGGTATGCGTCATCTTTGGACGTCGTTTCATCATCATAAGAGGCATACGGACCATCAAGTCTTTCCATTCACTTAAACGATAAGGAACAGCTGGACTCATATAAGGTACACCAAAACTTTTTAGTTTTACTAAATGGCTCATCATGAAAAGGAAAAATAAAACCACGCCATATAATCCAAGGATGGCGGCACAAAGCATGGCTGCGAAGCGAAGAATACGTAATGTAATCCCTACACTATATTGCGGAATAGAAAACGATGAAATGGCAGTTAACGCCACTACGATTACCAAAATGGGGCTAACGATCCCTGCCTGCACTGCAGCTTCTCCAATGATTAACCCTCCGACAATTCCCATTGCTGGACCAATTGGCTTTGGTAATCGGAGTCCGGCTTCCCTCAAGATTTCAATAGCTACTTCCATGAATAAGGCTTCTATAAGGGCTGGAAATGGCACTCCAGACTTTGTTCCTATAATGGAAATAGCTAACTTAGTGGGAATCATTCCTGGGTGAAACGAAATAAACGCAATATACACAGCCGGTGTAAAAAGAGCAAGAACCACTGCGATATAACGAAGAAAACGAATGAATGTACCAGGAATCCACCTTTCATAATAATCTTCCGGGGACTGTAACATCATGCTAAATGTAACCGGAGCAATCAAAGCAAAAGGCGTCCCATCTAATAAAATGGCAACCCGACCTTCCATCAAGGCAGCCATTACGCGATCAGGACGCTCGGTATTCTGTACCTGTGGAAAGGGGCTAAGGTAATTGTCTTCAATGAGTTGTTCGACATAACCTGACTCGGGCACATTATCAAGATCAATTTTCTTAATTCGCTTTTCTACTTCTTCAACTAATTCTGGATCAACGATCTCGTTTATATAAGCAACAACTAGGTCTTTTTTGGAACGCTTTCCTACCTGAAATTTTACGAGCGACAAATTCTCAATGTCCCCGTTTCCTCTTAAAAGAGATGTATTATCACTTAAAGATTCAGTGAAGCCTACCCGTGGACCTCTCACTAATGCTTCTGATACGGGCTCTTCAATCGTTCTTGTTTTTAATTTAGTTGTACCAAGAATGAATGCATGTGATAATCCGTCAATTAAAAGTGCAGTAGAGCCTGTTAAAACTTTTGATGTTACTTCTTTAATAGAATGGACCTCTTCTACATTACTGATTGATAACACTTGGTTTTTGATAAATTGATTTGAAAGACAAGGCTGTTCCTGTTGGTATTCTGCTGAAAAATCGACCATCAATGATGTCATAATATGTTTATCAATGAGATCTTTATCTGATAGTCCCTCCACAAAAATAATACATGCCTGGATACCGGTACGTCCTATAATAAAATCCCGAAAATGAACGTCCCAGTTATGACTAATTTCTTTTCTAATTACTTCTAGATTTATAGTGAGATCGTCAGTAAACTGATTAATTGAATCTCGAGACGCAGATTTCTGTTTGCTTTCATTTTCGTCAGTGGATTCCCCTGTTTTTCTCATTTTCGATTTCCATCTTTTCATTTTCATCGCTCTTCCTCTGAGTTACGAATCTCACTAAATAATTTGTAGATTAAATACGGGATGACAAACACCATAAACGCTTGTACAAAAACTGGCCATTCTGGAAGGTAGGAAACAATTGATTTCCACATACTAATCACCCTACTTGTGTCAATATCAAAGCAATTCTAGTAATAAATAGCCGTAAAATATCGTTATTCATTCTATAGAAAATTCCTTTATTTACCAAGTAGTATTATTCGCTTTTTTATTTCTTATACAACGGAAATTTAATCTGATCTGCATATTGATTTACAAATAACATGGAGCTACATGGATGCAATTACTATGGAATAATTGAAAATGCCTATCCAGGTAAATTCAGGCCATGGGAATTTCAACACGTTCCAAATGGATACTGGAAAGGAGAAGAAGGAAGCATTAGAGCAATTTAAGCAGTTCAATATGTCATTGAAGTTGATGCTGGAATCACCCTTCATAAAATCCCTTCTACTATTAATCATCATTTCTTTAAGAACTATCGTTTAGGATAGGAGGTATTTTTGCTCAATCCCCATTCAATGTTATCAATAATGTTTACCCCGGCATATAAAATTACTGGAAATTAAATCATGTAGTTATAAATTTTAGGAAATATCCCGTATACATGGAAGAGGTAATAGAATGGTTTCTCTTTCAATAACTTGGTTTTTCCTCCTATGCTGAGCATTTATAAAAATTAAAGTAAAGCATTTCTTTGAATATCAATTAACCGGTTTATATTAAAGAGCATTTAACTCCCGGTTAGAGAAAATTAAACAGTGGCTCTCAATAGGGGGCGAGAAAGAGGAAAGAACTAGACAGCAATTAGAAACAGCATATGATCACTCTAACTAAAGATGTTACTTTAACAAGTCGAATACACTATAAGTGGCCTCTAATGTAAAAAGATTGAAGTAGTCAAATAATCCATTTACCATTATGAAGAAAAAATTCTAAAAAACAGGTGCTCAAAAGGTCGTCTGTTCTTCAAAAATGACAGGTGCGTTAAAACTAAAAGGTAAACCTATTGCGATATTTTATAAAATCACTATAAATTAATTTTTTACATACCGGCAAAAAAGACACTCTCTATGAGTGTCTTCTAAATATAAATTTATTGGTTCAGAGGCGAAATCCTATATAAATGAAAAATTATATATTTAATTTTAGATAAATCTTCATGGAATCCTCCAAACAGCTTACGTATTAATTCCACCTACAATTCAAAAAATCTTTGATAGAATATTGACGCTATCTCATGAAGCTAGCATTTCAAATGGAACAAAATTTCTAGATTTCTAAGAAATTTTTTTAGTATCAGAACTATTACCTTTAATATACCAAATAAATTTCCCTGTATAGCCATAAATAATAGCAAGTGCGATGGAAACAAAGCTTAACCACATGAATGGAACGTAGGAGAAGGTAGAGATACCTAAAATTCCCGCCATGAAAATTCCATTATCTGACCAGGGAATCATACCAGATGTTAATGTCCCACCAACTTCAGAGTTGCGAGCCAGTACTCTTCGGTCAATGTGTAATTTATCATAGCTTTCTGCCATAATTTTAGGGGTTAAAATTAATGAAACGTACATAGCACAACCAAATACATTTGCTAAAAAAGCAACGATTAAAGTAGATAAGGTCACGTTCCCTGCTGATGTTAGGCGGTGTTGAAACTTAGAAACAATTACTTTTAATACTCCTAAATGCTCCAACAATCCTCCAAATCCTAACCCAAAAATAATTACGACCACTGACCCCAGCATTCCTTCGATTCCTCCCCGGTTTAGGAGAGTATCTATGAAGTCGATCCCAGTATTAATTGAGAAACCTTCATAAGCAGTACCAAGAGCATCGGCAATATTCATGCCTTGGAACACAAAAGCCCAAATCACTCCAAGAAAGGCCCCCATAACAATCGTAGGCATAGAGGGTTTTTTTAATGCAAGCATAAGAATTACAAATACGGCAGGTATCAGCATCCAAACATGAATATCAAAGGTTTTAAGTAATGAAGTCTTAAGAAATTCTACTTTTTCTAAGTCTGTATTTTTACCTCCATACATAAACCCTGTGACAGTAAAAAGAATAGCCGTGATAACGTATGCAGGAATATCTAAATATAACATGGCACGTACGTGTGCAATTACATCCACTTTCGACATTGATGCTGCAAGCACCGTACTGTCAGATAGTGGAGATAACTTATCTCCAAAATATGCACCAGAAAGAACAGCACCAGCTACAAGTGGAAGAGGAATACCAAGTCCCTCTCCGATTGCTATCATAGCAATTCCAGCAGTTCCAACAGTTCCCCATGATGTGCCTGTAGCTAAAGAGGTAAGTGAGCAAATAACGAGTGTGGCTAATAAAAAAATACTTGGATGGATAAACTCTAACCCATAGTAAATAAGTGTTGGTACAACTCCTCCTGCAATCCAAGTCCCAATAAGAGCACCGACCGAAACGAGAATCAATATAGCTTCAAGACCATTCGAGATGCCACTGGTAATAGCTCCTTGTAATTCTTGGTATCGGTGTCCCAAACGTAATCCAAGTAAAATGACAAGGAACCATGAAATAAACAACGCTAGCTGTATAGGTAAGTCAAAAATTACAGTAAAAGAAAAGACAATGCCTAAAAATAATCCCAATGTGCAAATGATCTCTAACATAGATGGTAATCGTACGTTTTTCATAGTAGTTCCCCCTCAAATAAAGCGTTTTCATAATTTTGCTATAAAAAATATACTTATTTTTTTGGCTTTCTTGGCATCCAGTTTTTTGTCTAACATGAATACTAATTTAGAAACGCTCACTTCTCTTGTTCATGCTTCTCGAATGTGTAATGATAACCTGATGTATTTTTTCTTCCTTCCTCCCTCCCTGCATATAGAGACATGCCTTATCCTTTGTTCAAACATGAAGTAGCAATGGCTGTAGACATTTGTGTATTTTTGAAAATACTTAATTGTTTCCCATGTTTATTCTTTAAAATAAAATGATACCGTTTTCAAAAGATGTTATTTAAAATCTCTCTACATATATTTCCTAGACATTTAAAGAATACAGTCTCTATTTCAAGATGTAACTTCATTATAGTGAATCTCCTTTTTTTGTATAGAGGAAATATATTGAATAAAATCAAAGAAAAATAGAAAATTATATTTCTAGGTTTTTTGTGTTCCTTTCGCGTACTTAAGTTACATTATATTTATAACACGAGGATAAATCAAGTAATTTATTATTCATTTCGCGTACAATCTATTTGATTTTGATGTAGAGTTAATTTATACAAATGGGAGATCTGCCGGGAAAATTGTTCAACAAATAATTGATAATATTGATTAGGATATGTGGAGTTAGTATAGTTTCATGGACACGGTTTAATTAAGTCTTTGCAATGACTTTTGAGAGAATGTGTCCCAAATGAAACATTTTTGCTACTCAGGCTTTAAATTCAACTTAACTATATTTGTCTTTCATGATACATTAGTCAACGGATTAAATTTTCATGCGAAATAAATTTAAATTTGATACTTGCAAAACCTCATCATTTCCAATTACGATATATCTCGTATAATACAAAATTCAAAATATTCACCCAGAAAACAAAAGCGCTTGGACTAAGAGTCCCAAGCGCCTTTGTTTATATAACATCCAAAAAAGAAAAATGGATGGAACATATGTTACTATACTCATTATTTATTTATTGAATTTGTTTTAACTTTTATTTTAGATATGTAAGATCCTATACCTAAAGCTATACCAGCCCCTAAACAACTAAAGATACATCCCACTAACAGATAAACAGATGGAGCTGATTCACCAATTGCTACTGATGCAATTCCTGCTATAGCAGGGAAAAGCGCTACCATATAACCACTTTTAGCACCACCAATTTGTTCGACCAGTTTCAAGTAAAATAACCATGCACCAAACGAAGCAATAAGAGTTAGATAAAGTAACCCAGACCAATAGGAAATAGAATGAGGAAAGCTAATTACTTGTCCTTTAGAGAGTGCAAATGTACCTAATAATATTCCTCCAACTGTAAAACCTATAGCATTTGCATATAAAGGATTTACTTTATTCTTAGCGTTTCTAGCTGATGTAGCGTCTCCAATAGCCGTTATTATAGTACCTAATAAAGCAATTAATATTCCTTTTAAATCTGAGAAACTATGAATATCTCCCATACTTGGGTACAGTAAAATACAAACTCCTAGAACACCTAGTATCCCTCCCAATAAAATGCGAGGATGAAAAGATTCTTTTAAAAATACTCGTAGTGCAATTGGGGTTAAAATGACTTTTAAAGAAAAGATTAATGTTACCATGGCAGCTGAGCTTAAGATTGTTGCATAATAAAGGCAAAGATAACTTAACATAAAGTTACAGATACCAAATATAACAATAAAGGGTATATCGTTTCTTTTTGGTTTGTCTTTAGGTCGTAGACATGCGCTTAAAATTATGAATAAGACAGCTGTAATTAAAAGCCTGTACGTTAAAGAAAGCTCCAGACTAATAGGGGTACCTTGAATTTTTACAGCAATAAAATTTAGCCCCCAAGCGAATAAGCAAAAGATGTACATAAAGTTAGTCATATGCTGAACTCCTTTTCAATAAAAAAAGATTATAGAATAAACTTCTTAAATAGTAACACAAATAAAAAGAAATAATATCTATAAAAGGAAATATATATAAATTTGGTTTTTTCCTGTATTTTATGATTAAGTCGTTCAAAATAAGAATATATAATTATTTAATTCACCAACACTAAAAAACAGACATTATAAATCTCTTAATTATTTTCTATTTTTTAAAGCCTTTCTACCTATATCTCATCAGAAAATAAATAACGTTATATTATATATAATATTTAAGTGATATTTATCTGTTAAAACAGATAATAAAAAGCTTTAAAAAGGTTCTCTTTTATAATTTATTAGAATTTTCAATATTATATTAATATTTAAATCCAAATTGACAATAATGCCCAATTGTTATTATAGTGAATATATTCAAAAAATAACCAAGGGATTTATTGTATTTTTTGATAAAGAAATTTTTCACAGTTCTGCAGGGGGATTATATGATATGTACGAAATGATTGTAAAAAACAAGTTAGAGGATCTAAAAAAAAGTGGTCAATATCGTGAGTTTGTAACGATTAATAGAATAAGTGGTCAATATCCTTTAGCAAATTTAGACGGTACCCAAGACGGAAAACCTGTCGTTGTTTGGTGTAGTAATGATTATTTAGGAATGTCACAACATCCAAAAGTAACAGAAGCAATGCACAATGCTATTGAAATGTATGGTGCTGGATCTGGAGGATCAAGAAATATTGGAGGAACTCATTATCAATACACTCAGTTAGAAGAATCTTTAGCTGAATGGCATGGTAAAGAAGCAGCTCTAGTTTTCCCTACTGGATACGGTTCAAATGATGCAACAATCCAATGTTTATTAAGAATACTTCCAAATTGTATAATCTTTTCAGATGAAAAAAACCATGCATCAATCATTAATGGTATTCGTAGTACTTCAGCTGATAAGGATATTTTTAGACATAATGATGTTGTTCATTTAGAAGAATTACTTGCTGCACAACCTATTGATAGACCTAAAATTATTGTTTTTGAATCTGTATATTCTATGGATGGAGATATTTCACCAATTAAGGAGATTGTAGCACTTGCCAAGAAGTATAATGCGCTTACTTTCTTGGATGAAGTTCATGCTATTGGAATGTACGGACCTCGAGGCTCAGGTATTGCTGCACAGTTAGGAATCGCTGATCAAGTTGATTTTATACAAGGAACAATGGCTAAAGCAATTGGTATCATTGGCGGCTATATAACTGCTTCAGCCTCACTAATAGATGCTGTAAGATCTTTTGCATCTGGTTTTATCTTTACAACTTCATTACCTCCAGCAGTCGTAGCTGCTTGTCATACAAGCATAGAACATTTAAAAAACTCTGAAGTAGAGAGAACAGCTTTACAAAATAAAACTAATATTTTAAGAGAACGCTTAAACAAGGCGGGTATTCCTATCATGGATTCCAGTGAAACACATATTCTACCTGTTCTAATAGGTGATGCATCAAAGTGTAAAGAAGCAGCTCAAAGATTATTAAAAATTCATGGTGTATATTTACAACCCATCAATTCACCAACAGTAGCAGTAGGGACGGAACGCTTTAGAGTGAATGTTACTCCTAATCATTCTGAAGAACAACTACAGCATCTTACGGAAGCTTTAGTAGAAGTTTTTAATCACTTTGATATTCCTTTTGCTAGCACTAAAGAGTTAGCATACGTTTAATAATTAGAAAAGCATAAAAAAACCTTTCAAAACATGGATGAGGTGGCATAGAGATGGAGAATCCTATCGCCTGGCACAGCCCGTTGGGCAAACATATACCCCTCGAAAAGGGGCTCATTCTCAAGATACTCCATCAAAGTTAGAAGCTGAAAATCGATATTTAAAACAACAGATTGAAGTCTTAAAAAAGTACAAAGAGTTGAAAAGGGAGTGGTACCAGAAGTTGTATTGAACTTAGTAGAAGAATTAAAAGAGAAACTGCCTATCTCTCAAATCTGTCAGTGTCTGGGTATTCCTCGATCAACTTATTATCGTTGGCAGAAAAATGAGCAAGGAGAAGAAACAAAGAGGAAGAAATGGATAGAAGGAAAAGTTGGTGAACAGTGCCGTAAACATAAATTTCGATATGGCTATCGAAAAATTACAGCGTTACTCAATCAAACCATGCATATCAACCATAAAACAATGCAGCGTGTCATGCAGAAATACGGTTGGCAATGCCGAGTTAAAAGGAAGAAACGGAAACAAACAGGACAACCTTATCAGGTTGCAGAAAACGTGTTAAACCGTAATTTCCGAGCAGAGCGCCCTCTTCAAAAGCTGGTTACCGATATTACCTACTTGCCTTTTGGACCTAAACAGTTGTATCTTTCAAGTATTCAAGATTTATTTAATGGCGAAATCATTGCGTATTCAGTGAGGGATTGTCAAAACGTAGAGTTTGTTTTAGATACATTAAGTCAACTCCCTTCTTTACCTCAGGGATGTACGTTGCATAGCGACCAAGGTTCGGTTTACACATCATATGCGTATCAACGAAAAGTCAAAGAAAGAGGCATCATCATGAATATGTCCCGCAAAGGGACACCTGCAGATAATGCCTCCATTGAATCGTTTCATTCCAGCCTAAAGTCTGAAACGTTTTACCTCGACGAGTTAACATGTACTACGACTGCCATCGTAGAACAAACTGTCGAAAGCTACATTACTTATTATAACCATATCCGTATTCAAACTAAACTAAACAACTAGTCACCGGTACAATACCGACAACTGGCTGTTTAAAAGGTGTTTTGATCCCTGTCTCGAAATCAGGGGTCAGTCCCCAAACCAGGTGGGTTTTTCTTTTAATACATAAGTTATTGATAACTTGAGCAAACTACTCAAGAAAAAACGGGGCATCATCTCATAAAACCAAACTAATCAACAGCGAAAAAACTACTGGTTCCCTCCGTTCCAGTAGTTTTTTCTGTTTTTAACCTTATATGCTATACATGTTTAGTTAACGTAGTCACCATTACCGGTAGGAATAAATACAAATGGCGCATAAGAAAAATGTACATTATTACAAGAATAATACTTTTAAGTCTCTTCTTAAACAGTGTTAGATATTTAAACTACATCAAAAATCAAAGAAAATAGTTATCTCTTTTCTTTAAAGCACTCGCAATTTTTTTGACACCCTCTTCAATTCGATGATTTTCAACATTTGAAACATTTAACTTTAAAACTCGTTCTTTGTGAAAGCTGGCTAGATAATTACTTTCAACTGAATCCAGATATACTTGCTGTTCATGTAAATAATGAATAAATGACTTCATATTTACTTGTTTAGGTAGCAAAATATGACCGTGCATAACTATTTCTGATGATGATTCGTAATTAGCCAGATGATTTTGCAGTGATTGATGAAGAACTTCGGCACGTTTATGGTAAATACTACTTACTTTTAATTTATTATGTTTAAACATACCGCTTTTTATATAAAGATATAGTGCAGCTTGTGAAATCATAGAGCTATCTATATCTATGGTCGTTCTAAATTTTTGAAAGGTGTTAAGAATAGTGGTAGGAAGAACGGCTAGACCAATTCTTAAACCTGGAAACATGATTTTTGAAAAGCTCTTTAAATAGATAACCTGTTCTTTAATATCCTTTGCAAAAAGAGGATCATTCTTTGTGTTATATTCAAAATCTGCTAAATAGTCATCTTCTATAATATACACATTGTATTTATAAGCTAACTGTAAAATAGCTTCTTTGTCTTTTTTGCTATATGACGTTCCTAAAGGATTATGGAAGCGTGGCATTGTATAAAAAAATTTAATCTCTTCTTCATTGAATATTTTTTCTAATTGCTTTAGATCAATACCTTGTGCTGTACGTGGAATCCCTATTGTACGAATTCCATATGTTTTCAACATATCCATATACAAATGGTAACTAGGTTGTTCAACTAAAATATCAGATCCATTATTTGGAAATGGCATCATGCTTAGTAAAGCGAGTGCCTGCTGAACCCCTGAAGTGATGAAAATCTGTTCAGATTTCGCAAATACTTGATAAGATTCTAAGAGTTTTTTAGCTTCTGTAATTAATAAAGATAAACCTTTTGGTGTTCCATAACGAAACAATTCTTCTTGATATGTATCAATCGCTTTATTAATACACTGTTGAAAGTCTTTATAAGGAAATGCATGCCACGTTGGAGATGATGTTGCAAAATCAATGCCTTCAGTAAATGTTGGTACTTCGAAGACCTGATGTTCCACGACGTAATAACCACTCTTTGGAATGGAATAAATAATATGTTGCTCTTCTAATCGTTTTAAGGCAGCTAATATTGTACTTTTATTACAAATATATTGTTGCGATAAGCCTCTAATTGAGGGTAATTTTGCCCCTGCTGGAAAGTCTCCAGACTGTATCTTTTGAAGTAGGGATTGATAAATTGTTTCATATTTAAGCATAGTATTCCTCCAAATACACATCTGTACCGATACAGATGTGTATTTTTTATATCGTAGATACTGTTAGTTTCTCTTACTATAATGATAACCGGCCGGGTAAATCTAAAGGGGGTCATTCATATGGCTGAAAAGAAAAAAGCATATATAGCAGCACTTACTTATGCCATTATTATCGGATTATCATTTATGTTTGTCAAAGTTGCATTAATTATTGCTACACCTTTTGATGCATTAGCACATCGATTTACTATTGCTTTTATAGGGGTTACAATCTTAAAAGTATTAACGAAAAAATCATTAAAAGTAACCAAAAAGGATATAGGGATTATTGCCTTGTTAGCTATTTTATACCCCACTCTCTTTTTTGCTTTTCAGGTATTTGGACTAGTGAACATATCATCATCTGAAGCTGGAATCATTCAAGCAACAACCCCAATTTTCACATTAATCTTTGCGAGCATATTTTTAAAAGAAACATCTACATCTGGTCAAAAGATAGCTATTATTTTCTCGGTAGTAGGTGTGATATATATTATGTATATGAACGATATAGGAAATAAAAATCCTAGTCTACTAGGAAGTGGTTTGATTTTAATTTCCGCACTTGTATCGTCTCTATACAATGTATGTGCTAGAAATTTAACTCAACGATATTCCTTATTCACCATCACATATATAATGACTTTATTTGGTTTTATTACATTTAATGGTTTGGCATTGACAAATCATCTAATGAATAACACTATCCATCAATTTATCCAGCCTTTTGTTCACCTGGATTTTGTGATTGCAATTGTCTATCTAGGTTTATTATCATCTTTAGTCACGTCCTATCTTTCTAATTACGCCTTATCAAAAATAGAAGCATCTAAAATGAGTGTCTTCAGTAATTTTGCTACACTCATTACAATCTTAGCAGGAGTAATTTTTTTAAAAGAACAATTTCACCTTTATCATCTAGTTGGGGCAATTATCATTATTACAGGAGTTATTGGGACAAATTACTTTGGTACAAAAGATAAACACAGTGAAAAAGCCTAATTTTTTTTTAGAATATATACAAGTCTAGTTACCATAATGGATTTTATAGGAAACCGCACAAAGACAGCGCTCAATCAATTGAACGCTGTCTTTATACAAAAAAGATTTCTTCAGAATCTTCAATCAACTATCTTTATACTACTAAAAATTGATATAAAAAAACTATAACTTTGTTATGATTTCTGACATAGATAATCGAATATTTTTTTTGTACAAAAATAAAAAAGGACATTTCTTCTATGCCCTGTTCCCTCGTATCAGCCCCACCTACGCTAAATACTATGACAGCCACTCATGCCATCCAACCTATCCTTAGGATATATGAAAACGATTACAAAGTAAAGTAATTATTAAAATATTCCGCCTATTCCTTTTGTTATATTTAACTTGTCTACCTTGAATAATATCAAATATCGTGAGCAAACTACCCAAGACACTATAAGGTGTCAAATACATCTATTTAGAGCATTCACCAGAAGAACTATCTTACTCACATAAGGTAGTTTTTTCTGTTTTTAAGGTGTATAAGATATACAATTATAGTTAACATAATACCTCTTTCCGGTAAACATCACAAAAAAGAACCCTTGTCGCAGAAGAGGGACTGACCCCTAATAGTGAGACAAATAAGAAACACCTTTAAGTTAAAAAACGGGTATATACGACCTAACAATCACTTGGAGGTGTTTTTTCTATGGGGACAAGATATACTTAATACATATTTTGATTCTTGAATTTATAAAAATAAAGCTGTAAAAACTACCAATGCATATAAATGATTCATTACTCCTTTATAAGGTATACTATAGTAAGAGGAATAGTGATGTTAGTATGTATTATTACGGCAAAAGAAATCAAGAACCTTTAGCCCAAGAACAAACAGAGGTTTGGGAATGTACAGTAGAAGATTGTAAGGGCTGGATGAGAAAGGATTTCTCTTACGACAATCACCAAAAATGCCCTTTGTGTGGAAATTATATGAAAGCTGGAGAACGACTTATTAATAAAATCCCCCTTAATCCTCATCGAAGATAATTTATACCAACGCTATCACATAGATTAAAAATTACTACTATATTATTTAATTGAAAATATAGTTAATT
>NZ_JBHZOT010000010.1:0-133004 GCF_042787735.1 Priestia sp. YIM B13490 | reverse complement strand
CCGAACACGGAAGTTAAGCTCTTTAGCGCCAATGGTAGTTGGGACTTTGTCCCTGTGAGAGTAGGACGTTGCCAGGCCAATAAAAAGACTAGTCATTCAATGACTAGTCTTTTTTGTTTCTAAAAATTACAGAGTGAATTTAACTTTTAAATTATGTTACACTATAGTGGATTCATTTAATTTTTTATTATAAAAGTTCTTTTTGACGTTGTAAGAAACTTCTTTCAAACTGGAGGCTGCATTTTGGGTAAGAAATCAAAAAAAGTACTATACGAATTACAGGAAAATGAAACAATCGCAAGTTGTTTAGATCGGATGAAAAAAGATGGGTATATGCCCGTTCGACGCATGGAAAAGCCTATCTTTGAAGAAAAAGAAATAAATGGTAAAAAAGAGTATGTTCCGGTAAAGCAACAGATTATTTTCGAAGGGAAAAGTCTCTAAATACGAACATTTTAATGATAAAAATAGTAAATATTCGATTTTTAGGTTGACTTTTTTCCGGTTTGGCTGTTATTATTAAGTTGTCAATTGAGATATCCGAAACCTCATATAATAGTGGGAATATGGCCCACGAGTTTCTACCCGATGACCGTAAATCATTGGACTATGAGGAGAGTACAATTACTAAATAGGTAAACATGATTCCTTTTCAAAAGGAATGTTGATACATGAAACCTAGGGTAGTTGTGGCTTTCCTTTAGTGAGCCATAACTTTACCCTAGGTTTTTTTATAACGTGAAAAAGGAGCTTTTATTCATGAATGTAAAAGTTGCTGTTGTGATGGGCAGTCAGTCAGACTGGAGTACTATGAAATATGCGTGTGACATTTTAGATGAATTAAATATTGAATATGAAAAGAAAGTTGTATCAGCACATCGAACGCCGGATTATATGTTTGAGTACGCTGAAACTGCTAAAGAACGAGGGATTAAAGTTATTATTGCTGGCGCTGGTGGCGCTGCTCACTTACCTGGTATGATTGCTGCAAAAACAATTTTACCTGTAATAGGTGTACCGGTTAAATCAAGTAACTTAAACGGTTTAGATTCACTTTTATCGATTGTTCAAATGCCAGGCGGCGTACCGGTAGCTACAGTAGCTATTGGAAAAGCTGGTTCTACGAACGCTGGCCTGCTAGCAGCACAAATCTTAGCAACACAGGATCCAACGTTAAGTGATCAACTTGAAAATCGTAGAGAGTCTATTAAATCATCTGTGTTAGAAAGTAGTGATCAACTTGTCTAATTTACTTATACCTCCTGGTAAAACAATTGGAATCGTAGGCGGTGGACAGCTAGGAAGAATGATTGCACTATCTGCTAAAGAAATGGGTTATTACATTGCAGTGCTTGAACCAACAGAAGATTCTCCTTGCGGTCAAGTAGCAGATATTAAAGTCATTGGCAACTATGATGATAGAAAAGCGGTTGAACAGCTTGCTGAAGTGTCAGATGTCATCACCTATGAATTTGAAAACGTTGATGTTGAGATGATGAAATGGCTAGAAACAAAATGCTACGTGCCACAAGGCAGTCATTTACTAGCCATCACACAAAATCGTCGTTTAGAAAAAGAAATGATTACAAAGCTTAATCTAGACGTTCCTGATTACTCAATCGTTACGACTGAAGAAGAACTTTTAAAAGCTGTCGAAACAATTGGTTATCCATGTGTTGTAAAAACTTGCCGAGGCGGATATGACGGTAAAGGGCAAGTTCTAGTGAAAAATGAGAATAATATTCGTGAAGCAGCTGAGCTATTAGCACAGTCGGAATGCATTGTAGAACAATGGATGAACTTAGATAAAGAAGTATCAGTTATTGTACACCGCAATGCAAAAGGCGAAACGGTATGTTTACCAGTAGCTGAGAACATTCATAAGCATCATATTTTGCACCAAACGATTGTTCCGGCACGTATTACAGCAGATCAAGAAGCGAAAGCTCTTCAATATGCGCAAGAAATAGCAAAAGGATTAGAATTAGTTGGTACATTAGCAGTTGAAATGTTCCTAACTGAAGAAGGTCAGCTTTATATAAATGAAATGGCACCTAGACCTCATAATTCAGGTCATTATTCAATCAATGCTTGTGATCTTTCTCAATTTCAGCAGCATGTAAGAGCCATTTGTAACTGGACCCTAGCACAGCCGACTTTATTAAAACCTGCTGTTATGGTTAACCTATTAGGGGAACATATTGAGAACACAATGGCAAAAATCGAATGTTTAGATGATATGCACTTGCATTTGTACGGAAAAAAAGTTGCAAAAGAGAAGAGAAAAATGGGACATATCACGGTATTAGCTGATAAGATAGATGAGGCGATAGAAAAAGCCGAATCTCTAGGAATTTGGGAAAGAACGGAGGACGTAACAACATGATTGAACGTTATACAAGACCAGAAATGGCAGCTATTTGGACAGAAGAAAATAAATTTAAAGCTTGGTTAGAAGTTGAAATTCTAGCTTGCGAAGCATGGTCAGAATTAGGACATATTCCGAAAGAAGATGTAAAGTTAATTCGTCAAAATGCATCTTTTGATATTAACCGCATCAATGAAATTGAACTAGAAACGCGTCATGACGTAGTAGCTTTCACTCGTGCAGTATCTGAAACGCTTGGTGAAGAGCGCAAGTGGGTACACTACGGTTTGACTTCAACTGACGTAGTTGATACAGCTCTATCTTATTTATTAAAGCAAGCTAATGAAATCTTGCTAAGTGACGTAGAGCGCTTTGTAGAAGTACTAAAGGGAAAAGCTCAAGAACATAAGTATACGGTTATGATGGGACGTACGCACGGTGTACACGCTGAGCCAACGACATTTGGTTTGAAAATGGGATTATGGTACGAAGAAATGAAGCGTAACCTAGAGCGTTTAAAACGTGCTGCAGCTGAAGTGGAATTCGGTAAAATGTCAGGAGCAGTTGGAACGTTCGCTAACATCGATCCTTTTGTTGAAAAATACGTATGTGAGAAGTTAGGAATTTCACCAGCACCAATCTCTACGCAAACATTACAGCGTGACCGTCATGCACACTATATGTCAGTACTAGCGTTAATTGCGACATCTATTGAGAAATTTGCAGTAGAAGTTCGCGGTCTTCAAAAGAGTGAAACACGTGAGGTTGAAGAGTACTTTGCAAAAGGTCAAAAAGGATCATCTGCAATGCCTCATAAACGTAATCCAATCGGTTCTGAGAACGTAACGGGACTTGCTCGCTTAATTCGCGGCTATATGGTTACAGCTTATGATAATGTACCGCTTTGGCATGAGCGTGACATCTCTCATTCATCGGCAGAGCGTGTCATCTTACCTGATGCAACGATTGCTTTAAATTACATGTTAAATCGTTTTGCAAACATTGTTAAAAACTTAACAGTATTCCCTGACAATATGAAGCGCAACATGGATCGTACACTAGGATTAATTTACTCACAGCGTGTACTGTTAACACTAATCAATAAAGGCATGGTACGCGAAGAAGCATACGACTTAGTACAGCCAAAAGCAATGGAAGCATGGGAAACGCAAGTTCCTTTCCGTTCTTTAATTGAAGGCGAAGAGCGCATTACTCGCCACTTATCACCAGAAGAGATTGAAGATTGCTTCGATCATAAGCACCATTTAAAAAATGTAGATATGATCTTTGACCGTTTAGGTCTTTAATAAAAAAGGCAAGGCACATCCTTGCCTTTATCTAAGAAAGTGTATCTGAATATTCTGTATGTAGAGGTGACAGCATGGAAAAGCAAGAGTTACTTTATGAAGGAAAAGCGAAAAAAATTTACGCTACTGATGAGCAAGATGTATTGTGGGTTGCTTATAAAAATGAAGCTACAGCATTCAACGGTCAGAAAAAAGCGGAGATTAGCGGAAAAGCACAGTTGAACAATCAAATTAGTAGTTTACTATTTTCAATGTTACATGAGCAAGGGATTACAACTCACTTTGTGAAGCAGCTTTCAGATCATGAACAAGCGGTTAAGAAAGTAGAAATTGTCCCGCTTGAAGTTGTTGTACGAAATGCTACAGCAGGAAGCCTTGCGAAGCGAATTGGCGTAGAAGAAGGTATTCGTTTTGAACAGCCAATCGTTGAACTTTATTACAAAGACGATGCGCTTGGTGATCCATTAATTCTTGCAGAACATGCGATTTTCCTTAAGGCTGCAACTCAAGAAGAGATTGATAGTTTAAAGGCACAAGCACTTCAAATCAACGAAATATTATCGAAATTTTTCAAAGATAAAGATATTTTCTTAGTAGATTTTAAATTAGAATTCGGCCGTACTTCTCAAGGCGACATTATTTTAGCGGATGAAATTTCACCTGACACTTGCCGCTTCTGGGATGTTCATACGAACGAAAAATTAGATAAAGATGTATTCCGCAGAGATTTAGGCGGTTTAACAGAAGCATACGAAAAAATCTTACAGCGAATCGGAGGATAACCCAACCATGTATAAAGTAAAAGTATTTGTCACATTAAGAGAAAGTGTATTAGACCCTCAAGGAGTAGCCGTTAAAAATTCATTGCACCGTATGTCTTATGAAGAAGTAGAAGAAGTACGCATCGGTAAATTTTTAGAGCTAACAATCGACAGCACAGATTCATTAGATGAACGCGTAAAAGAAATGTGTGAAAAGCTTTTAGTTAATACAGTAATTGAAGATTACCGTTACGAGGTTGAGGAGGTTGTCGTACAGTGAAATTTGCTGTAATTGTTTTTCCAGGATCAAACTGTGACGTCGATATGTATCATGCTATCAAAGATGAGCTTGGTGAAGAAGTAGATTACGTTTGGCACGATACAGAATCATTAGATCAATATGATGGTATCTTGCTTCCAGGTGGTTTCTCATATGGAGATTACCTTCGTTCAGGTGCTATCGCTCGTTTCTCAAATGTAATGGACGCTGTAAAAAAAGCAGCAAGCCAAGGAAAGCCAGTACTAGGTGTATGTAATGGATTCCAAATTTTATTAGAAGCAGGATTACTGCCAGGTGCTATGCGCCGTAATGAAAACTTAAAATTCATCTGTAAAACAGTGAATTTGAAAGTAGCTAATAACGAAACAATGTTTACAAATGCTTATGGCAAAGATGAAGTAATTGCTATTCCAGTGGCACACGGTGAAGGCAACTACTATTGTGATGAACACACGTTACAAAAATTGATTGAAAACAACCAGATTCTTTTCCAATACGCAGGTGATAATCCAAACGGAAGTCTTCAAGATATTGCAGGGATTACGAACGAAACAGGCAACGTATTAGGAATGATGCCTCACCCAGAAAGAGCGGTAAGCGATCTTTTAGGAAGCGCGGACGGACTTAAATTATTTCAATCAATCGTAAAGCAGTGGAGGGAACAAAATGTCGTTACTTCTTGAACCAAATGTAGAGCAAATTAAAGAACAAAAGTTATATCGAGACATGGGATTAACAGACGAAGAGTTTGCGAATGTAGAGCAACTGCTTGGTCGTACTCCTAATTATACAGAAACAGGCTTATTCTCTGTTATGTGGTCAGAGCACTGCAGTTATAAAAACTCTAAGCCTGTACTGAAAAAATTCCCTATCACGGGTGAAAAAGTATTACAAGGTCCTGGTGAAGGAGCTGGTATCGTTGATATTGGTGACAACCAAGCCGTTGTATTTAAAATCGAAAGTCATAACCATCCATCAGCGATTGAACCTTATCAAGGAGCAGCAACTGGTGTAGGTGGTATCATTCGTGACGTCTTTTCAATGGGAGCAAGACCGATTGCACTTTTAAACTCTTTGCGTTTTGGTGAATTAACATCTCCAAAGGTTCGTCATTTGTTTGAGGAAGTAGTAGCGGGAATCGCAGGTTACGGTAACTGTGTAGGAATCCCAACAGTAGGCGGAGAAATTCAGTTTGAAGCTTCATATGAAGGAAATCCGCTTGTTAACGCTATGTGTGTGGGTTTAATTAATCACGAAGACATTCAAAAAGGTCAAGCTAAAGGCGTTGGCAACACGGTTATGTACGTAGGAGCAAAAACAGGCCGCGACGGCATCCACGGCGCAACATTTGCTTCTGAAGAACTATCTGATCAGTCAGATGAAAAACGTCCTGCTGTACAAGTAGGAGATCCATTTATGGAAAAACTTCTTCTTGAAGCTTGCTTAGAACTTATCAAGTGTGACGCTTTAGTCGGTATTCAAGATATGGGTGCTGCGGGCTTAACAAGTTCTTCAGCAGAGATGGCAAGTAAAGCGGGTTCTGGTATTGAAATGAACCTTGATCTTGTACCTCAGCGTGAAACAGGTATGACACCATATGAAATGATGCTTTCAGAATCTCAAGAGCGCATGCTTATCGTTGTTGAAAAAGGCCGTGAAAATGAAATCGTAGAAATCGTAGAAAAATACGGATTAGAAGCTGTTTCAGTTGGTCATGTAACCGACGATAAGCGCCTTCGTTTAACTCACAACGGAGAAGTAGTAGCAGATGTTCCTGTAGATGCATTAGCAGAAGATGCACCGGTATACCACAAGCCATCTCAAGAACCAGCATACTATCGTGAGTTCCAAGAGCAGTCAGCATATGCTCCTACTGTTGAAAATCACAGTGATATGTTAGTAACACTTTTAAAACAGCCTACTATTGCAAACAAAGAGTGGGTTTACAACCAATATGACTATCAAGTACGTACAAACACAGTTGTATCTCCTGGATCTGATGCGGCGGTTGTTCGTGTACGTGATACAAATAAAGCATTAGCGATGACAACAGACTGTAACTCTCGCTATTTATACCTAGACCCAGAAGTAGGCGGCCGTATTGCAGTAGCAGAAGCTGCTCGTAACCTTGTATGTTCAGGTGCCCAGCCTCTTGCAATTACAGACTGCTTAAACTTCGGTAACCCTGAAAAACCAGAAATCTTCTGGCAAATTGAAAAAGCAACAGACGGTATGAGCGACGCTTGCCGTGAGCTATCGACTCCGGTTATCGGCGGTAACGTATCTCTTTACAATGAAACAAAAGGTGAAGCAATTTACCCAACTCCTGTTATCGGAATGGTTGGTTTGATCGACGATCTCAACCATATTACAACTCAATATGCGAAGCAAAAAGATGACTTAATCTATGTGATTGGTAAAGCTGAAGCAGAATTCGCAGGTACTGAGCTTCAAAAAGTACTAGAAAACGGTACGGTATTTGGGCATTCACCTAAATTAGATTTAGCAGTTGAAAAAACACGTCAAGATCAGCTTCTTCAAGCAATTCGTGAAGGTGCAGTTCAATCTGCTCACGATATTGCAGAAGGAGGATTCGCGGTAGCCCTAGCTGAAAAAGTGATGAACGGCAGCGGATTAGGTGTGGACGTAACGGTAGACGGCGAAGCAACAGCAGAGCTATTCAGTGAAACACAATCGCGTTTTATCGTAACGGTTTCTCCAGAGAATAAAGAAAAATTCGAAATGCTTGTACAAGATGTAACATTAGTAGGACGCGTAACAGAAGACGCAACATTAACTGTTAAACATCAAGAAAATGTTCTTGTTCAATTATCAGTTGAAGAATTAACTACTGCTTGGAAAGGAGCGCTTCCATGCTTGCTGAAATCAAAGGCTTAAACGAAGAATGTGGCGTATTCGGTGTATGGGGACATGAAAATGCAAGCCAGATTGCTTATTACGGTTTGCATAGCTTGCAGCACCGCGGACAAGAAGGCGCTGGTATTGCTGTAACAGACGGAGAAAAAGTGACAGTAATGAAAGGTGTCGGTCTTGTTAACGAAGTATTTGGCCACGGAGAGTTAGAGCAACTAAACGGTAAAGCAGCAATTGGACACGTTCGTTATGCAACAGCTGGAGGCGGAGGGTTTGAAAATGTTCAACCCCTTCACTTCCGCTCTCATAGCGGAAGCCTTGCGTTAGCTCATAATGGAAACTTGGTTAATGCAAATGCATTAAAGCATCAGCTGGAAAACCAAGGGAGTATTTTTCAATCAACATCGGATACAGAAGTACTTGCTCATTTAATTAAACGAAGCGGCTATGAAGATATGAAAGATAAAGTAAAAAATGCTTTATCAATGGTTAAAGGCGCATACGCATTCGTTATCTTAACAGAAGATACGATGATGGTTGCACTTGACCCTCACGGA
Source organism: Priestia sp. YIM B13490 (assembly GCF_042787735.1). Classification (NCBI taxonomy): domain Bacteria; kingdom Bacillati; phylum Bacillota; class Bacilli; order Caryophanales; family Bacillaceae; genus Priestia; species Priestia sp. YIM B13490. The sequence continues at coordinate 124,857 of NZ_JBHZOT010000010.1, read as the reverse complement.
TTGCGTCCGTTATCAATTGGACGATTAGGTGATGCTTATGTAGTAGCTTCTGAAACATGTGCGTTCGATATCGTTGGAGCAGTTCATGAGCGTGATGTAGAGCCGGGTGAATTACTCATTATTAACGATGAAGGTATTCAATCAGAACGTTTCACATTAAATGTAAACCGCGCAATTTGCAGTATGGAATATATTTATTTCTCAAGACCAGATAGTAATATTGATGGAATCAATGTTCACTCTGCTCGTAAAAACCTTGGGAAACAACTTGCAGTTGAGTCACCGATTGAGGCAGACGTTGTAACAGGCGTTCCTGATTCAAGTATTTCAGCAGCGATCGGTTTTGCAGAACAGTCAGGAATTCCATACGAATTAGGTTTAATTAAGAATCGATACGTAGGCCGTACATTCATTCAGCCTTCACAAGAATTGCGTGAACAAGGTGTAAAAATGAAGCTGTCTCCTGTACGTAAAATTGTAGAGGGTAAACGTGTTGTCATGGTAGATGATTCTATCGTTCGCGGCACAACAAGCCGTCGCATTGTTCGTATGCTTCGAGAAGCAGGAGCAACTGAAGTACATGTACGCATCAGTTCACCCCCTATCAAAAATCCATGTTTTTATGGAATTGACACGTCGTCATCCTCTGAGCTAATTGCTGCTACGCGCTCTGTTGAAGAAATTCGTGAATTGATTGAAGCTGATTCACTTGTTTTCTTAAGCAACGAAGGGTTAGTAGATGCAATCGGCAGACAGTATGAAGGCAACGGCGGACAGTGTATGGCATGTTTCACTGGAAAGTATCCAACTGAAATTTATCCAGATACTGTACACCCTCATGAAAAGGTAACTTGTTAGTTTTAACGTAAAAAAGGAGTGACAACATGTCATATTCATATAAACAAGCTGGAGTTGACTTAGAAGCAGGATATGAAGCTGTTTCACGTATTAAAAAGCACGTAGAACGCACTGCTCGTGCAGGTATTATGGGAACAGTCGGCGGCTTTGGCGGAATGTTCGATTTATCTACATTGAATTTAAAAGAGCCTGTTCTTGTTTCTGGTACAGATGGAGTAGGAACAAAATTGAAACTTGCTTTTCAGATGGATAAGCATGACACAATCGGTGTGGATGCAGTGGCCATGTGTGTAAACGACGTTTTAGCACAAGGAGCAGAGCCTCTTTACTTCTTAGATTATATTGCTTGCGGGAAAGCAGTTCCTGAAAAAATTGAATCGATTGTAAAAGGAATTGCAGACGGCTGTGAACAATCCAACTGTGCGTTAATTGGCGGAGAAACAGCTGAAATGCCAGGTTTATACGAAGAAGATGAATATGATCTTGCAGGGTTTACAGTAGGAGCAGTAGAAAAGTCAGAAATTATTACTGGAGATGAGATTAAAGCTGGACAGCTGTTAATCGGTATTTCATCTAGCGGTATCCACAGCAATGGCTACTCTCTTGTACGTAAAATCGTTGATGATCAAGGATTAAATCTTCAAGAAACTTACGCTGGTTTTAACGAAAAGCTTGGAGTTGAGTTATTAACACCAACAAAAATATACGTGAAGCCGGTCCTAAAAGCATTACATGCAGCTAAGATTGCAGGTATGGCTCATATTACTGGAGGCGGATTTGTTGAAAATATCCCTCGTATGCTTCCTGAAGGTTTAGGTGTAGAAATCGATTACGGTTCTTGGCCAATTCCATACGTGTTTGATTTCCTTGAAGAGCAAGGCAAGCTAGACCGTAAAGAAATGTTCGAAGTATTTAACATGGGAATCGGATTTGTTTTAGCTGTTGAACCTGAAGATATGAATAAAGTCATTGAAGCAATTGAAAACGAAGGCGAAAAAGCATTTGTTATCGGACGTGTCAAAGAAGGAACAGGTGTTGAATTTGCTGGAGGGACGTTTGCATGATAAATATTGCAGTGTTTGCTTCTGGAAACGGCAGTAACTTTCAATCCGTCTACGAAGCGACTCAGTCAGGTCGATTAAAAGCAAATATCGCGCTTGTTGTTTGCAATAAACCCGATGCATACGTAATTGAACGAGCAAAAGCATGTGGAATACCATGCTTTGTTTGTTCGCCTAAAGACTATGAAAATAAAGAAGCGTATGAAGCAGCAATTCTTGCAGAGCTTACATCAGCTAAAGTAGAATTTCTTGTTTTAGCAGGATATATGCGATTAGTTGGTTCGACGTTGCTTAAGCCATACAAAAATCGTATTGTTAATATTCATCCGTCGCTTTTACCTGCATTTCCTGGGATTGATGCTATTGGTCAAGCTTTTGATGCAGGAGTAAAAGTGATTGGAATTACCGTGCATTTTGTAGATGAAGGAATGGATACAGGACCAATTATTGATCAGCAGGCTATTCGCATTGAAAAAGGCGATACAAGAGAAACAGTCGAGGCCCGCATTCATGAAATTGAACATCAATTTTATCCCGCGGTACTAAATGAATTATTTGAACAAGCCGCAGTTAAATAAATAGGATGTAACCTTGTCAAAAAAGTTTTAATCCTTTACTATGGTAGAGTAGTAGTGAAAGAAAGATTTTAAATGAGAGATCGGATCAGGAGGAGTTTACAAAATGACAGCAAAACGCGCACTTATTAGCGTATCTGATAAAGAAGGTATTGTTTCATTTGCACAAGAATTAAAGGACTTAGGAGTAGAAATTATTTCAACTGGCGGTACAAAACGTACACTAGAAGAAAACGGCATTGACGTTATCGGAATTTCTGAAGTAACTGATTTCCCAGAAATTTTAGACGGTCGTTTAAAAACATTGCATCCTAACGTTCACGGTGCTTTATTAGCGTTACGCGATAACGAAGAGCATCAAGCACAAATGAAAGAGCATAATATCTCGCCAATCGACTTTGTAGTTGTAAACTTATATCCATTTAAAAAGACAATTGAAAAAGAGGATGTAACGCTTGCTGAAGCGATTGAGAATATTGACATCGGTGGACCTACAATGCTTCGTTCAGCTGCGAAAAACTATCGTTCTGTCTCAGTTGTAGTAGATCCAAGCGATTACGCAACCGTAGTAGAAGAGTTAAAAGCTGATGGCAATGTTTCATTTGAAACCAATCAACGATTAGCAGCAAAAGTATTCCGTCATACGGCAGCTTATGATGCATTAATCGCTGAATACTTAACAAACATTACAGGTGAAACAACTCCTGAGAAATTAACAGTAACGTATGAGCGTGTTCAAGGCTTACGATACGGAGAAAATCCTCACCAACAAGCTTCTTTCTATAAAAAGCCGTTAACACAAAAAGGTTCTATTGCAACAGCTACGCAGCTGCATGGAAAAGAGTTATCATACAATAATATCAACGATGCAAATGCAGCTCTTCAAATCGTAAAAGAATTCAAAGAGCCGGCTATCGTAGCGATCAAACATATGAATCCTTGCGGTGTAGGTGTGGGTGAAACAATTGCTCAAGCTTATCAAAAAGCATACGAAGCGGATCCTACATCTATCTTTGGCGGTATCGTAGCAGCTAACCGTCCTATCGACCGTGAAACGGCTATTCAGTTAAAAGAAATTTTCTTAGAAATCATCATTGCGCCTGCGTTCGATCAAGAAGCATTAGATGTATTAACAGCTAAGAAAAACCTTCGTTTACTAACGATAGAGCTTGATGAAAAAGCAGAAAAAGAAGCTTTCTTAACATCTGTAAAAGGCGGCGTTCTTGTTCAGGATGAAGATGTGTTCGGATTTGATGATGCAACGATTACTGTTCCAACGAAACGCGAGCCAACAGAAAAAGAGTGGGCAGATTTAAAATTAGCATGGAAAGTTGTTAAAAATGTTAAGTCTAATGCTATTGTACTTGCAAAAGATGACATGACAATTGGCGTAGGGGCTGGTCAAATGAATCGTGTAGGCGCTGCAAAAATTGCGATTGAACAAGCTGGTGAAAAAGCACAAGGTTCAGCTTTAGGTTCAGATGCGTTCTTCCCAATGGGCGATACAGTAGAAGCAGCAGCTAAAGCAGGAATTACAGCGATTATTCAGCCAGGCGGATCAATTCGTGATGAAGAGTCAATTGCAAAAGCAGATGAATACGGCATTGCAATGGTATTTACAGGCGTAAGACATTTTAAACATTAATGAGGTGAAGAACGTGAATGTTTTAGTTATTGGAAAAGGCGGAAGAGAGCATACAATTGCATGGAAAGCTTCAAAAAGTCCACTTGTTAACGAAGTGTTTGTAGCACCAGGAAATCCGGGCATGAGAGATGTGGCAACGATTGTACCAATCGATGAAAGCAGCCAAGAAGAGCTTGTGCTATTTGCAAAAGAAAACAAGATTGGATTAACAATTGTTGGACCAGAAAATCCGCTAATTGAAGGCATTGTTGATCGATTTGAACAAGAAGGTCTTCCAGTCTTTGGACCGCGCAAACAAGCAGCGATGATTGAAGGAAGCAAAAGCTTTGCAAAAGAGCTCATGAAAAAGTATGATATTCCAACCGCAGCGTATGAAACATTTACGTCTTACGAGGAAGCAAAAGCATATGTGGAAAAGCAAGGCGCTCCAATTGTTATTAAAGCAGACGGCTTAGCGGCTGGTAAAGGTGTAACTGTTGCTTTAACAGTGGAAGAAGCTGTAGATACATTACGTGATTTTCTAGTTGACCAAAAATTTAAAGAAGCAAGTGCAAAAGTAGTTGTAGAAGAATTTTTGGATGGTGAAGAATTTTCATTAATGGCATTTGTACGCGGTACAAATGTATATCCAATGGTAATTGCACAAGATCATAAGCGTGCTTTTGACGGCGATCAAGGACCAAACACAGGAGGCATGGGAGCTTACTCTCCTGTTCCGCAAATCAGTGATGCAGAAGTACAAGAGGCTGTAGAAAACATCTTACTTCCAATGGCTAAAGGATTAGCTGAAGAAGGCTGTGAGTATACAGGAATTCTATATGCTGGTCTGATTCAAACACAAAAAGGACCAAAAGTTATTGAATTTAATGCGCGTTTTGGAGATCCGGAAACCCAGGTTGTACTGCCGCGTATGAAAAGCGATTTAGTCGATGTGCTTCTTCGCATTTTGAAAGAAGAAAAAGTAGAAATTGAATGGGATGATGAAGCAGCTATCGGAATCGTATTAGCAGCAGCAGGCTACCCAGAAGATTATCAAAAGGGTGCGCCAATTAACGGATTGGATGCGATTAGTGAAGACGCGCTTGTTTTCCACGCTGGTACAGCTTTAGAAAACGACACATACGTTTCAAACGGCGGCCGTGTTCTATTAGTAGGTGCTAAAGGAGCAACTCTTCAAGAAGCGCAGCAAGAAGTATACAAGCAAATGGCTCATATCGATGTAGAAAAAGGCTTTTTCTATCGTAAAGACATCGGCCATCGTGCATTAACAAAAGCAGCTTTAAAATAAAAAAGGAGAGCTCCGGCTCTCCTTTTTACCTTATGAAGGATTATACGTTTCTTCATTTCCATTTGGATGGTGTTCATGTTCATCATGTTTTTGACATGAATCATATGCGTACGTAAGAGGGCAAAAACGCGTGATGCCTTCTGCCACTTTTAAAGCTCCCATTAATCCTAAGAAGATGTATGAATCTTTGTACGGTCTGCGAGATAAACGAGATGTTGTCCAAGAAAGAAGGGTAAAGCCCAGTGTAAGTCGAATTAATGCGTTAACAATACCGATATTTGGTTTCATGTTTTATCACCTTTATTCATAAAATTAATAACAGTTTCTGAATGCGTTTACATCAAGGATATGTTACGATAAAAATACATAGTAAATTAGGGGGAATTTAGCATGCCGGAACAAAGATACCGCTGGAAAAGCAAACATATTAGACAGCAGCTCTTAGTATTAAACGGTCAAAAAGCACCAACTATTGTCTTAAAAGATGCAACATATTTGAACGCTCGAATGAAGCAGTGGAAAAAAGCACATATTTGGGTTTACCAAGATCGTATTGTATACGTCGGCTCAGAGATGCCTAAGCACACAGACGCTTCTACAGAGATTATAGACTGCAGTGAGAAATATGTGGTTCCTGGGTATATTGAGCCGCATGTTCACCCGTTTCAGTTATATAATCCCCAGACTTTTTCCCAATATGCAGCCAAGCACGGAACAACGACTTTATTTAATGACAATTTAATTCTCGCTTTACAGCTCGAACAAAAAACGGCGTTTTCATTGATTGAAGAAATGAAAACGTTACCACAATCGCTGTATTGGTGGTGCAGATTTGATTCGCAGACGGAAATTGATGAAGAGGCTGACATCTTCTCACATACGAACATTACTTCTTGGCTACAAAATGAAGCTGTCTTACAAGGAGGCGAACTGACAAGTTGGCCGAAGCTTTTAGACGGAGATGATTTAATGCTTCACTGGGTTCAAGAGACAAAACGGATGAGAAAGCACATTGAAGGACATTTTCCAGGGGCGTCAGCATTTACCTTGGCAAAAATGAAATTGCTCGGAGCAGACAGCGATCATGAGTCTATGACGGGGGAAGATGTTGTTGCTCGGTTAACACAAGGCTATGACGTTGCTTTGCGCCACTCTTCAATTCGGCCGGATTTGCCAAAATTGCTGCAGGAGTTAAAAGAGCTGCAGGTAGATTACTTTGACCATATTACGATGAATACAGACGGTTCTCCGCCTTCTTTTTACCAAAATGGCGTGTCAGATATGTTAATTACATTAGCTATTTCAGAAGGGGTTCCCGTGTTAGATGCTTATAATATGGTGTCTGTAAATATTGCTCGCTATTATAACATGGAACATTTGCACGGGCATGTAGCAACAGGCTGTGTGGCTAATATTAATATTTTAGAAGATCCTATGCGGCCTACTCCGGTCTCTGTGCTAGCAAAAGGAAAGTGGATGAAAAAAGAAGGCAAAGAACAAGCATTAGCCTCAGTAGAATTTCCTTGGGAAAAGTTTGGTTTTTCACCGTTAAAGTTGGACTTTGATTTAACGATGGACGATTTTCAATTTTCAATGCCAGTAGGCGTAAAAATGAAAAATGCTGTTATTATGGAGCCGTATTCAATTCACTTGAATGTGAGCGGAGATGTATTAGCCTCTGATCATGATGAAAGTTTTTTAGTGCTTGTGGACCGAGAAGGCAAGTGGCGGATCAATACGCTGTTAAAAGGATTTGCGACAAATGTATCGGGACTGGCAAGTTCATTTTCAAATACAGGTGATTTTATTTTAATTGGAAAATCGAAAAAAGATATGATGTGTGCATTTAAACGTATGAAAGAAATTGGAGGCGGTATTGTCATTACAGAAGATGAGAAAGTAGTATACGAACTGGATCTTCCGTTAAAAGGAGTCATGTCGAATCTGCCGATGGAGGAATTAAGTAAACGAGAGGTAGAACTCAAAAAAGTGCTGGGTGAGCGAGGATACAAGCACGATGATCCTGTCTATTCACTGCTGTTCTTTTCGTCTACACATTTGCCCTATATTCGTATCACGCCAGTAGGAATTTATGATGTTATGAATAAAAAAGTACTTTTTCCGTCTATAATGCGTTAAAATATAAAAGTATCAAAGGAATTTGAAATTTGTATGAAATTGGCTGTCTTCATACAGAATGAATGTATGTGCAAATAAATATAGAAACTGTATTTTATAGATAGAAACAACCAGTAAAGAAAGCCAATGATAAAGGAGTTCGATACGATGCAAATCAACAAACTACGAGGAAAAGAATTAGATCAGCTATTTCAAGCGATTTTATCATTAGAAAACCTTGAAGAATGCTATCAATTTTTTGATGACCTATGTACAGTTAATGAAATTCAATCATTAGCACAGCGCTTAGAAGTAGCAAGAATGCTGAGAGAAGGCAACACGTACCATAAAATTGAGACGGAAACTGGAGCAAGCACAGCGACTATTTCCCGTGTTAAACGCTGCTTGAATTATGGAAGCGATGCGTATCAAATGGTGTTAGAACGCCTTCAAGAAGATTCAAATCAAAAGTAAAGCGTATGGCTGAAGCAGCCATACGCTTATTTTTTAATTAAAATTGAGTTGCTTCTTCAATGATATTTTTAAGTTCGCTAATTGCTACACGTTTTTGTTCCATTGTGTCGCGGTTACGGATTGTTACTTGATTGTCCTCTAATGAATCGAAATCGAATGTAATACAGAACGGCGTACCGATTTCATCATGGCGACGGTAACGTTTACCGATTGAACCAGCATCATCATAGTCAATCATAAAGTATTTTGCTAAATCTTCAAAGACAGCGCGAGCTTCGTTAGAAAGCTTTTTAGAAAGTGGCAATACAGCAGCTTTAAATGGTGCTAAAGCAGGGTGAAGCTGCATAACTGTACGAGAAGAGCCATCTTCTAACGTTTCTTCTTCATATGCATCAATCATATAAGCTAATGTTACACGGTCAGCGCCTAAAGAAGGCTCGATGCAGTAAGGTACATAGCGTTCGTTTGTTTCTTGATCAACATATTGGAAGTCTTCTCCAGAGTGTTCCATATGCTGCTTTAAGTCATAGTCTGTACGAGAAGCTACGCCCCATAGTTCTCCCCAGCCGAATGGGAACTTGTATTCAAAGTCTGTTGTTGCATTACTGTAGTGAGAAAGTTCATCATCATCATGATCGCGAAGACGAACGTTTTCTTCTTTCATACCAAGAGAAAGAAGCCATTTGTTACATGTTTCTTTCCAGTAGTTAAACCACTCTAATTCAGTGCCTGGTTTACAGAAGAATTCAAGTTCCATTTGTTCAAATTCACGCGTACGGAATGTGAAGTTACCAGGTGTAATTTCGTTACGGAAGCTTTTACCCACTTGGCCGATACCGAACGGAAGCTTTTTACGCATTGAGCGCTGAACGTTTTTAAAGTTTACGAAAATACCTTGAGCTGTTTCAGGACGAAGGTAAATTTCATTTGTTGATGTTTCAGTTACACCTTGGTGCGTTTTGAACATTAAGTTAAATTGACGAATTTCAGTGAAGTTAGCTGAACCACACTCAGGACATGTAATTTCATGTTCTTTAATTAAGTCAGCCATTGCATCAAATGAAAGGCCGTCTACGATCATTTCAATGCCTTTTTCTTGAAGTTTTTCTTCAATTAATTTATCGGCACGATGACGGGCTTTACAATCCTTACAGTCGATCATTGGGTCATTAAAGTTTCCTAAGTGACCAGAAGCTTCCCATGTTTTTGGATTCATTAAAATCGCAGCGTCTAAACCAACGTTGTATGGAGATTCTTGAATGAATTTTTTCCACCATGCTTTTTTAATATTGTTTTTTAATTCTACGCCAAGCGGGCCGTAATCCCATGTATTTGCAAGACCGCCGTAAATTTCAGATCCTTGAAATACAAAGCCGCGGTGTTTAGCGTGAGATACGATTTGATCCATTGTTTTTGACATTCTAATTCCTCCTGTAAATGGTAGTGATTCAAGCGAAACAAAAAGAGCGGGTACAAAAAAACTCTCGTCCCTGGGCATATCAACAATATGCCCAGGGACGAGAGTTTTTCCCGCGGTTCCACCCTGGTTGATACAAAATGTATCCACCTTCGTCTGTATATACTCCAGATTGCCTTTTCCTTAAACCATTCTCTAGGCTCCCACCGTCCCTAGTTCGCTTTGTGAAGAGGATTTAAGTACTATTGATCCTTCAGCGTATATCATATGAATTTTAGTAGCTATATATTAGCATATCCTATGCAGAGAAACAATAACCTTGTGCAAAATGGGCTTTTTTTGTGATGTTTTCTTCGGGGATTTGAGGATAAAACCATATCTTTTATACATATTTTTTGAAAACAAAAAACGTGATGAAAAGTTCGGTTTTCCTTTCATTTCACCCCCTTAGTTTTGTTATAATGAACAAATGGACAAGCGCGAACTTTTAAGTGTAAAGAAATGGAGGAACATATATGTATGATATTAAAGAGTGGAGACATGTCTTTAAATTAGATCCTAATAAAGAGATTTCAGATGCAGATTTAGAGAAAATTTGCGAATCCGGCACGGATGCGGTTCTTGTCGGAGGATCTGATGGAGTGACTCTAGACAATGTACTGCAGCTGTTAATGCGTATTCGCCGCTACACGGTGCCGTGTGCGCTTGAAGTATCAACAATTGACTCTGTAACACCTGGGTTTGATTCTTATTTTATTCCGACCGTTTTAAACAGCAAGGATCCAAAGTGGATTGTTGATTTACATCACGCAGCTATGAAGGAATACGGAGAGATCATGGACTGGGATGAAATTTTTGTAGAAGGATACTGCGTACTTAACCCCGAAGCAAAAGTAGCTGCGCTAACGGAAGCGAAAACAGATTTGGATGCAGAAGACGTTGTAGCGTATGCTCGTATGGCTGAACGCATGTTTCATTTGCCCGTTTTTTATCTAGAATACAGCGGAACGTATGGAGATCCTGAATTAGTGGCAGAAGTGAAAAATTCACTAAATGAGACGAAATTATTTTACGGCGGAGGTATTGAGACAAAAGAGCAAGCGAGTGAGATGGGAGAGCTAGCCGATACGGTTATTGTAGGAAATGTTATTTATACAAATTTATCGGAAGCGTTAAAAACTGTAAAAGCAGTAAAAAAGAATATTGCACAGTGAAAAATAAATAAAGTAGAATAGAGAATATATGTTCGATATAGGCGGTGAAAACGTGAATTTTTTAAGTGAAAAATTATTAACAGGATTAAACCCTCAGCAACAAGAGGCAGTTAAAACGACAGACGGACCACTATTACTTATGGCCGGTGCAGGAAGTGGGAAAACACGTGTATTAACGCATCGAATTGCGTTTTTAATGGCAGAAAAAGAAGTTGCACCTTGGAATATTTTAGCCATTACTTTTACAAACAAAGCAGCTCGTGAAATGAGAGAGCGTGTTTCAAATATCGTTGGCGGAGTGGCAGAAGATATCTGGATTTCAACGTTCCACTCGATGTGCGTGCGTATTTTACGAAGAGATATTGATCGTATTGGCTTTAATCGTAACTTTACGATTTTAGATTCAACGGATCAGCTGTCCGTTATTAAAAATATTTTAAAAGATCAAAACATCGATCCAAAAAAATTCGATCCGCGCTCGTTATTAGGAAGCATTAGTTCAGCTAAAAATGAACTAAAAGTAGCGGAAGAATTTGATAAAACAGCAGCGGGACCGTATGAAGAAGTTGTAAGCAAAGTCTACAAAGAGTATGAAAAGCGTTTAAAGAAAAACCAAGCGCTCGATTTTGATGATTTGATTATGACAACGATTCAGCTATTTAAACGAGTTCCTGAAGTGTTAACTTACTATCAGCGCAAGTTTCAATATATTCATGTGGACGAGTATCAAGATACAAACCATGCACAGTATATGCTGGTTCGCTTGCTAGCTGCAAGATTTGAAAATGTATGCGTAGTAGGGGATTCAGATCAGTCTATTTACCGCTGGCGCGGGGCTGATATTACAAATATCTTGTCATTTGAAAAAGATTACCCAAAAGCCAAAACTATTTTGCTTGAACAAAATTATCGTTCAACTAAAACGATTTTGGCTGCGGCAAACGGCGTCATTGCAAACAATATGAATCGTAAAGTGAAAAACTTATGGACGGAAAACGATGAAGGTCAGAAGATTTATCTTTACCAAGCAATGAGTGAGCATGATGAGGCACAGTTTGTAGCACGTAAAATTAAAGAAGCAGTAGACAGCGGAAAGCGTAAATACAGTGATTTTGCCATTTTGTATCGTACAAATGCACAGTCTCGTGTGATGGAGGAAGTGCTGTTAAAATCCAATATTAATTATACAATTGTCGGCGGCATTAAGTTCTACGACCGCAAAGAGATTAAAGATTTGCTTGCGTACTTGCGCTTAATTGCCAACCAAGATGATGACATTAGCTTAGCTCGTATTGTGAACGTTCCAAAGCGCGGAGTGGGAGCTACTTCAGTCGATAAAGTGGCCAATTATGGAAACGTTCATGACATTTCTATTTTCAAAGCGCTGGATGAAGTAGAATTAATGGGGTTAACAGGCAAAGCAACAAAAGCCCTTCGTGATTTCCAATCGATGATTTCGAACTTAGCTCAAATGCAAGACTATATGTCTGTTACAGAGCTTGTGGAACAAGTATTAGAAAGAACAGGATACCGTGAAGCGCTTAAAGTGGAAAAAACAATTGAAGCACAAAGCCGTTTAGAGAATATTGATGAGTTTTTATCTGTCACAAAAACGTTTGAAGAAGCAAGTGAAGATAAAAGCTTAGTAGCATTTTTAACCGATTTAGCACTTGTTGCTGATATCGATAAGCTTGACGACGAGGAAAAAGAAGAGAACGAACAAGTGATTCTGATGACGCTTCACTCGGCAAAAGGTCTAGAGTTCCCGGTTGTTTTTCTAATGGGTATGGAAGAAGGTGTATTCCCTCATAGCCGATCATTATTCGAAGATAATGAAATGGAAGAGGAACGACGCTTAGCCTACGTAGGGATTACGCGTGCTGAACAAGAATTGTATTTATTAAATGCTCAAATGCGCACACTATTTGGTAAAACAAACGTTAATCCAAAATCCCGCTTCATTGGAGAAATCCCAAGCGAGCTTGTGGAATCTTTAAATGAAGCAATGCGCAAACCTGCTGCTGGTCGTTCAGGGGCTTCAGCTTCGCCTTTTGCAGCGCGCCGACAAGCGGCCGTGGCAAAAACGAAGCTTGTGTCAACAGGCAGTGAATCAATTGGATGGAGCGTTGGAGACAAGGCCGAGCATAAAAAATGGGGAATTGGTACAGTTGTAAGTGTAAAAGGAGAAGGAGATTCAAAAGAATTAGACATTGCTTTTCCTAGTCCTACAGGTGTAAAAAGACTGCTTGCTAAATTTGCCCCGGTTACGAAAGTGTAATCGTGAAAAGGAGCTAGAATATGGAGTTTGAGACAGCAAAATCACGCGTTCAAGAATTACGCGACTTATTAAATCAATATGGCTATGAATATTATGTGTTAGATCAGCCATCTGTTCCAGATGCAGAATACGATAAATTAATGAATGAGTTAATTGAGATAGAAGAATCATTTCCAGAATTAAAAACAGCTGACTCACCTACTCAGCGCATCGGCGGCCAAGTGCTCGATGCGTTTGAGAAGGTTCAGCATCAAACGTCTATGCTAAGTTTAGGAAATGCATTTAATGAAGAAGACCTTCGGGATTTTGATCGCCGAGTGCGCCAAGCCGTTGGAGATGAGTTTTCTTATGTATGCGAACTTAAAATTGACGGCCTTGCTGTATCTCTTCGCTATGAAGATGGATACTTAGTGCTGGGAGCTACGCGCGGAGACGGTACGACGGGTGAAAATATTACTGAAAACTTGAAAACAATTCGCTCTATTCCACTGCGAATTAAAGAACCATTATCAATGGAAGTTCGCGGAGAAGCATTTATGCCGAGAAAATCATTCGAAGCACTTAATGAAGCAAAAATGGAAAGGGATGAAGTTCCGTTTGCTAACCCGCGTAACGCAGCTGCAGGCTCACTGCGTCAGCTAGATCCTAAAATTGCGGCAAAACGTAATTTAGATATCTTTGTATATGCCATGACTGATACAGGAGAATTAGAAATCGACTCTCACAGCGAAAGTTTGAATTTACTCGATGAGCTTGGTTTTAAAACAAATAAGGAAAGACAGACGTGTGAAACCATTGATGATGTGATTGCTTACATCGAAAGCTGGCAAACGCAACGTCCAGAACTATCTTATGATATTGATGGCATTGTTGTAAAAGTAGATTCATTTGATCAGCAGGCTGAGCTTGGAACAACGGCCAAAAGTCCACGTTGGGCTATTGCTTATAAGTTTCCTGCTGAAGAAGTTGTAACCAAGCTTGTAGATATTGAACTGACGGTAGGCCGTACAGGTGTCATTACGCCAACAGCTATTTTGGAGCCTGTTCAAGTAGCAGGTACGACGGTACAGCGTGCGTCTCTTCACAATGAAGATTTGATTCGTGAAAAAGACATTCGGATCGGAGATTATGTCGTAGTAAAAAAAGCAGGAGATATTATTCCTGAGGTAGTGAATGTGATTGAGGAGAAGCGAACGGGAGAAGAGCAAGAGTTTACGATGCCTACTCACTGCCCGGAATGTGAAAGTGAACTGGTGCGTTTAGAAGGAGAAGTTGCGCTTCGCTGCATTAATCCAAGCTGTCCTGCTCAAATTCGTGAAGGACTTATTCATTTCGTGTCCCGCAATGCGATGAACATTGATGGACTTGGTGAAAAAGTTATATCGCAATTATTTCGCGAACAGTTAATTAAAGACGTAGCGGATATTTATACGCTTACAAAACAGCAGTTAATCGAGCTTGAGCGCATGGGTGAGAAATCTGCTGATAATTTGATTGCAGCCATCGAAGCATCGAAAGAAAATTCGCTTGAGCGTTTGCTTTTTGGTTTGGGCATTCGCCATGTCGGAGCAAAAGCTGCAAAGACGTTAGCTCAGCACTTTGAAACCATAGACAAGTTAACAAAAGCAACGTATGATGAATTAGTGGCAATTAATGAAATTGGTGCCAAAATGGCTGATGCTATTGTCGCTTACTTTACACAAGAAGAGGTTCAAGAACTTATACATGAATTAAAAGAGTATGGAGTAAACCTTACATACAAAGGACCCAAGCTTGTAAGTGTAGAAAATGTAGATTCTGTTTTTGCTGGTAAAACCGTTGTATTAACAGGTAAGCTTGAACAGTTATCTCGCAATGATGCAAAAGCACAAATTGAAGCACTTGGCGGTAAAGTCACAGGAAGCGTAAGTAAAAAGACAGACCTTGTTGTGGCAGGGGAAGAGGCTGGTTCCAAACTGACAAAAGCTAACGAGCTTGAAATTGAAGTATGGGATGAGGCAAGGCTACTTACGGAATTAAATAAATAAGAGGTGTGTGTAGTTGAAAAAGATATTGTTACTTTCTCTTGCGGTCATGCTTGTAACTTCAGCGTGTGCACCGAATCTTTCGGACGATAAAGAGACTGTTCAACAAACCAACAATAAGAAAGAAAAAGCAGTTATTCCGAAGTATAGTATTTCAGATGATTATTACCGAACAATTCTTCCATTTAAAGCGGGAGTGGCAAGAGGCTTAGTAGCAGCAAACTTAAACAACCGCTTGGATGCGCAAGAATTTGAAACAGGCTTAATGCGCTTATCGACAGATAGCTATTCTCCGAAAAAATATGTGTATCAAGAAGGCCAGTACCTTGATAAAGATACTATTCGCTCATGGTTAAGCCGTAAGCTGAGCGATAAACAGTTTAAAGATCTTCAAAGCAAAACAAAAGATGATACGGCGAAAAAGAAGCTTAAAAACAATGGATTAAACCCAATCGATACAGAAAAAGGCGATTTGAAAACTCGTAATGAAACAAGTCCAATGTACTTAGCGAACATTACTGAGCAAGACTACCTTATTCAAGACGGAGACGACAAGGTAAAACTTGGAGGCGTCACAATTGGCCTGGCGATGAATTCCGTTCATTATTATACAGAAGAAAATGGTTATGCTCGTGAAGTGAAGCTTACAAATAAAGAGATTGAAGCCCAAGGAAAGCAAATGGCAGATGAGATTGTTAAGCGTATGCGCAACATCAAAGGCTTAGAAAATGTGCCAGTTCGAGTAGCATTATTCAAACAAAGTGCTAAGTCCTCTTTAACACCGGGTAACTTTATAGCTGTCGGAAATGCAGGTTCAAATGATACGGCCGTTGGCAGCTGGGATAATTTAGACGAGCAATATTATTTATTCCCATCATCAGATGCAACAAAAGATCACCGAGATGATGCGATGAAATTTGATGAGTTTAAAGCGCAAATCGAAGACTATTTCCCGAACTTTACAAGCGTAGTAGGGAAAGGGTATTACAAAGATGGACAGCTTCAAAAAATGACGATTGATATTCCCGTACAATTTTACGGAAAAGGTGAAATTGTAGGATTTACTCAGTACGTTGCTGGTTTAATGCTTGATCATTTCCCTTCATATATGGAAACGAGTATCTCTATTAACTCAGTAAGCGGACCGGAAGCGCTCATTGTTAGAAAAGCAGATGAAGACAAGCCGTTCGTTCATATTTACGAAGAGTAAGCAAAAAAAGACACTGCTCAAGCAGTGTCTTTTTTCAATTCTATGAAATTGCCTCCTATGAAGAAATGGCGTGAGAATTTTGTCTCGTAAACTTAGCAAGATAATAAGCAGCAAATGCAAACGCATCTTGTTCGGTTGTCCGCTCTTCATACGGGCGCTTTTTATCCAGCTCAAATTCTTTCTGATAATAAGGGATGTGATCTTGAATATAGTGGCGCAGCTCGTGAAAGATCGTTTCAATAAGCGGAAGATAGTCATCAAATTTAAAAATAAATATAATGCCGACTTCTCGCCAGTAAACGCCTGATGCAAACTGCAGGTATTCTGCTTCTTCTTCTCCAAGAGCAGAGACAATTTTATTGGCTTCGCATGAATCACAAAAAATGATAGGAATATGAAAGGCTTTATTTAAACAAGCAAAAACATCTTTTTGCAAGGTGGGCAAATCCCACTTGAATTCTTCATCTAATACAAACCATCTTCCGCTTTGCTGATACACAGGGCGCTGGTGGATGACTGACTGTATAAGTATTTTATTCAATTTTTATAGCACCTCTTTTACGGTAAAGTAGTTATTCGTTTTCTTTACTTTCCCAAAGACTAGTGAAATTAAAACATGGTGGTGTGTTCATCTGAAGCATGTTTCTCTTTCTATCTATCTTTTCTAAAAAGAAGGTTATTTTATACCTATGCAAGAGAGAAATATTTTATGACGAAGGAAAAGTATGGAATGTTGTTTGAATGAAATAGATTTGGTATAAAATAGAAGTGATAAATGTAAGCCCTGTCTTGCCTGGCGGGGTTTTTAATATTTTAGGAACTAGTCTCAGAAATGTTGCCTGTTGCTAGTGAAGTTTGGTATTATCAGTATATTGTAGTGGGACGAATATTCGGAGGTGAAGGAACATGTCAAGAATTTCTGTTGATCAAGTAAAACACGTTGCAAACTTAGCGAGACTTGCGGTGACGGATGACGAAGCAGAACTATTTACAAAACAATTAGATGCTATTATTACATATGCAGAACAATTAGATGAGTTAGATACTACAAATGTAAAACCAACTTCTCACGTATTGGATATGAAAAACGTAATGCGTGAAGATAAGCCAGCTAAAGGTTTACCAATTGAAGACGTAGTAAAAAATGCGCCAGACCACAAGGATGGCTACATTCGAGTGCCAACTATTTTAGAATAAGGAAGGAGGCTTTACGATGTCTTTATTCGATCGTAAACTTTCAGAACTACATAGCCTTTTACACAAGAAAGAAGTACGTGTACAAGATTTAGTAGACGAATCATATAAACGTATTAATGAAGTAGATGATAAAGTAGGTGCGTTCTTAGCGCTTAATGAAGACAATGCTCGTGCTTATGCAAAAGAGCTAGATGAAGCACTACAAACAAAAGATGAATTTGGCCTATTATTTGGTATGCCAATCGGTGTAAAAGATAATATTGTCACAAAAGATTTGCGTACAACTTGCTCTAGTAAAATTCTAGCAAACTTTGATCCCATTTATGATGCAACAGTTGTTCAAAAATTGCAGGCAGCTGAAGCGGTAACAATCGGTAAATTAAATATGGATGAATTCGCAATGGGTTCTTCAACTGAAAACTCAGGTCTTCAGTTAACGCGCAACCCATGGAATTTAGATTACGTACCAGGTGGATCTAGCGGTGGTTCAGCTGCAGCTGTAGCAGCAGGAGAAGTTCCGTTTTCTTTAGGTTCTGATACAGGTGGTTCAATTCGTCAGCCAGCTGCTTATTGCGGTGTTGTCGGATTAAAACCAACGTATGGTCGCGTATCTCGTTACGGATTAGTGGCATTTGCATCTTCTTTAGATCAAATCGGACCAATCACAAATTCTGTTGAAGATAATGCATACTTACTTCAAGCAATTTCAGGCGTAGACCCAATGGATTCTACTTCTGCTAATGTTGATGTACCGGATTATGTATCTGCTTTAACAGGTGACGTAAAAGGTCTTAAAATTGCTGTTCCAAAAGAATACTTAGGCGAAGGTGTAGGCGAAGAAGCTCGCCAGTCTGTTTTAGATGCACTAAAAGTGTTAGAAGGACTAGGCGCAACTTGGGAAGAAGTATCACTTCCACACTCTAAATACGCATTAGCTACGTATTATCTATTATCTTCTTCTGAAGCGTCTGCTAACTTATCTCGTTTTGACGGCGTTCGCTACGGATATCGTACAGATAATGCTGAGAACTTAATCGAAATGTACAAGCAGTCTCGAAGCGAAGGCTTTGGAAACGAAGTAAAACGCCGTATCATGCTTGGAACATTTGCGTTAAGCTCTGGTTATTATGATGCTTACTACAAAAAAGCACAGCAAGTACGTACGTTAATCAAGCAAGACTTTGAGTCTGTATTTGAAAACTATGACGTTATCATTGGGCCAACTACGCCAACTCCATCATTCAAAATTGGTGAGAAAACAGATGATCCATTAACAATGTATGCAAACGATATTTTAACAATCCCAGTAAACCTTGCTGGAGTACCTGGTATTTCTGT
This sequence comes from Priestia sp. YIM B13490, assembly GCF_042787735.1. Taxonomy (NCBI): domain Bacteria; kingdom Bacillati; phylum Bacillota; class Bacilli; order Caryophanales; family Bacillaceae; genus Priestia; species Priestia sp. YIM B13490. The sequence goes on along the minus strand of NZ_JBHZOT010000010.1, from coordinate 106,160 downwards.
GCCTTGCGGCTTATCAAATGGATTGCCATTAGGGTTACAAATTATCGGTAAGCATTTCGACGAAAGCACAATCTATCGTGTTGCTCATGCATTCGAACAAGCAACTGAGCATCATAAAGCGAAACCAGCACTGTAAGGGGTGAGATAAAGATGAACTTTGAAACGATTATTGGTCTTGAAGTACACGTTGAGCTTAAGACAAAATCTAAAATTTTCTCAGCAAGTCCAAACGCATTTGGTGCGGCTCCAAATGCTAACACAAGTGTAATTGACTTAGGTTATCCTGGCGTATTACCTGTGTTAAACAAAGAAGCAGTTGATTTTGCAATGAAAGCAGCGCTTGCGCTAAACTGTGAAATCGCAACAGATACAAAGTTTGACCGTAAAAACTATTTCTATCCGGATAACCCAAAAGCTTATCAAATCTCTCAATTTGATAAACCAATTGGCGAGAACGGTTGGATTGAAGTAGAAGTTAAAGGTGAAACGAAGCGTATTCGTATCAACCGACTTCATTTAGAAGAAGATGCTGGTAAGCTAACGCATACAGGCGATGGCTATTCACTAGTAGACTTCAACCGTCAAGGTACACCTCTAATTGAGATTGTATCAGAAGCAGATATGCGTTCTCCTGAAGAAGCATATGCTTATTTAGAAAAATTAAAATCAATTATTCAATATACAGGCGTATCTGATTGTAAAATGGAAGAAGGTTCACTTCGCTGTGATGCCAATATTTCTTTACGTCCAGTTGGACAAGAAGAGTTCGGTACAAAAGCTGAGTTAAAGAACTTAAACTCATTTAACTATGTGCGCCGCGGTCTTGAACACGAAGAAATTCGTCAAGAAAAAGTGTTATTGTCTGGTGGCTTAATCGAGCAAGAAACACGCCGTTTTGACGAGTCTACGGGCGAAACAATTCTAATGCGTGTAAAAGAAGGATCTGACGACTACCGCTACTTCCCAGAGCCTGACTTATTAGAATTACACATCGACGAAGAGTGGAAAGAACGTGTTCGTGCTTCGATTCCTGAACTTCCAGATGCTCGTAAAAAGCGCTATGTAGAAGAGCTTGGCTTACCTGCCTATGATGCAATGGTATTAACGCTAACAAAAGAAATGTCTGATTTCTTTGAAGCAACGCTTGCTGCGGGCGGAGATGCGAAGCTATCTTCTAACTGGTTAATGGGTGAAGTTTCTGCTTACTTAAACTCAAACCAAAAAGAACTTTCAGATGTAGCCTTAACACCTGAAGGTCTAGCTGGTATGATTCAATTAATTCAAGAAGGTACAATTTCGTCTAAAATTGCGAAAAAAGTATTCAAAGAATTAATTGAAAATGGCGGAGATGCAAAGAAAATTGTAAAAGAAAAAGGTCTTGTACAAATTTCTGATGATGCAACTTTACGTAAATTCGTAACAGATGCATTAGATGCAAACCCTCAATCTATTGAAGATTTCAAAAACGGTAAGGATCGTGCAATTGGCTTCTTAGTTGGTCAAATTATGAAAGCCTCAAAAGGCCAAGCGAACCCACCGATGGTTAATAAAATTCTTTTAGAAGAAATTAATAAACGCTAAATTTGATAACTAAATGTGAGGTGGATATCCATCTCACATTTATTATGAGTAAGGGCGATCGCGCTGAAGGTATGAATAAAAACCGAAACGTGAATATTGTATATCAAGGTTAATTTCTTTATAATATGTTTGTTCATGCCCCCTCTTGTTGATGATGTAATGTGAGGGGGCATTCTTTCACTGATAAAAGTAGGCAAAGATTTGTGACAAATTATCATTATTAGGATGATGAATATGAAAAGAGCGAGAATTATTTATAACCCGACATCGGGCCGTGAAATTTTTAAGAAAAACTTACCGGAAGTCTTGCAAAAGCTAGAGCAAGCAGGCTACGAAACATCTTGTCATGCTACAACTTGCGCTGGTGATGCAACAGAAGCTGCTAAAGTAGCAGTAGAACGTCGTTTTGACGTTGTAATTGCAGCCGGTGGAGACGGTACCATCAATGAAGTCGTAAACGGTATCGCTGGACAAGACTATCGTCCGCAACTAGGTATTATTCCTGTTGGAACAACCAACGACTTTGCTCGTGCCATTAATGTGCCACGTACGATTGAAGGCGCTATTGATGTCATTGTAGAAGGCGTAACAAAGCCAATTGACTTGGGCTGTGTAACAAACGACGGAGAAACGCATTACTTTGTAAATATCGCCGGAGGCGGCCGTTTAACTGAATTAACATATGAAGTGCCAAGCAAGTTAAAAACAATGCTTGGACAGCTAGCTTACTATTTAAAAGGCATGGAAATGCTTCCTTCTATTAAACCAACATCTGTTGAAATTGAGTATGACGGAAAATTCTTTGGCGGCGAGATTATGTTCTTCCTCGTTTCCTTAACGAACTCAGTCGGCGGTTTTGAAAAGCTGGCACCAGATTCTTCTTTAGATGACGGCATGTTTGATTTAATTATTTTAAAGAAAGCAAATTTAGCTGAATTTATTCGAATTGCGACACTTGCGCTGCGAGGAGAACACATCAATGATCCTCATATTATCTACACAAAAGCGAACCGTGTTAAAATTCATACAAATGATAAAATGCAGTTAAATCTAGATGGCGAGTACGGCGGATTATTGCCTGGGGAATTTGTAAACTTATATCGCCATGTAGAAATCTTTGTTCCAAAAGCAACAGCTGAATTGATGGAAAAAAATGAGATCGCCTAATTGCGATCTTTTTTCATGCTTTTCTTTGTTTGGCTTTGGCTCTTATGGTACAATCAGTTCAGCATTTTCAAATGACTAAAAGGATGTAACGATAAATGGAAAAATTAAAACCACCTGTAGAAAAAAATGAATATATAGATGTTGCGTTTGAAGATTTAACGCATGATGGAGCGGGTGTAGCGAAAGTGAACGGATTTCCTGTTTTCGTTCAAAATGCGCTGCCCGGCGAAAGCGGCCAAGTAAAAGTCATTAAAGTAAAAAAAGGCTATGCGTTTGGCAAGCTTATCAAGCACCATACAATTAGTGAACAGCGTGTTGAAGCACCCTGTCCGGTCTACAAGCAGTGCGGAGGCTGTCAGCTGCAGCATGTAAGCTATGAAGGACAGCTGCAATTTAAACAAAAGCAAGTAAAAGACGTCATGGCGCGAATTGGCCATTTACCTGACGTTCCGGTACATTCGACCCTAGGAATGAACGATCCTTGGCGCTATCGAAACAAAGCTCAAGTTCCCGTAGCAGAACGAGAAGGCGGTTTGATCGCTGGGTTTTATCAGCAGCGAAGCCACGACATCATTAACATGGATGCCTGTTTGATTCAGCAGCAGGCAAATGATGATGTTGTTCAAGCTGTCAAATCAATCTGTGAAAAGCATGGCGTTTCTGCTTATCAAGAACAAAAACATAAAGGCTCACTTCGTCATATCATGGCGCGCTACGGACTTGTAACGGGTGAAATCATGGTTGTCATTGTGACTCGTACAGCTGAGCTGCCAAACAAAAAGCGTATTATAGAAGACATTATCGAAGCCGTGCCGAACGTGAAATCAATTGTTCAAAACGTAAACAGCAAGCGCACAAACGTCATTTTAGGGAACCAAACGAACGTACTTTGGGGAGAAGAATATATTTACGATTATATCGGCGACGTTAAATTTGCCATTTCAGCAAAATCATTTTACCAAGTAAACCCTGAGCAAACGAAAGTGCTTTATGACAAAGCGCTTGAGTATGCAGATTTAACAGGAGAAGAAACGGTAATTGACGCCTACTGTGGAATCGGAACAATCTCGTTATTTCTCGCTCAAAAAGCGAAAAAAGTATATGGCGTTGAAATCGTGCCTGAAGCAATTGAAGATGCAAAGCGCAACGCTGAGCTAAACGGTATTCACAACGCTGAATTTGAAGTAGGCGAAGCAGAAGTCGTCATTCCAAACTGGTACAAACAAGGCATCAAAGCGGACGTCATCGTCGTAGATCCGCCGCGAAAAGGATGCGACGAAGCTCTTTTGAATACCATCATTGACATGAAGCCGAAAAAAGTTGTCTATGTTTCATGCGGACCAGCAACTCTCGCACGTGACCTAGCTATTTTAGAAAAAGGGGGATATGAGACGGTTGAAGTTCAGCCTGTTGATATGTTTCCGCATACGACGCATGTGGAGAATGTGGCTGTATTAAAATTAAAATAACTCTTCATCAAAGCTGCTATCTTAGTAAAGATAGCAGCTTTTTTGCTTAAACAAGTACGAAAAAAGTAAAGTCAGAATTTCTATACTAAAAGCATTAACTGCTTGTATGTCCGTTTTATTTTGCCGTTTGTCCACCCCACCAACACAGTAAATTTCTGAATATACTTTTTTTAAGGTTTTCAATATTTTAGGAATTATAATAAAGAAGCAAGAAATGAAAACATTATATTTGTGGTAAGAGGTGAAGGGACATCGTGTATAGAGCAATTGCTATTATAGCAGGTTCTGTGTTAATTGGATTTGCATACAATTGGTTTTTAATCCCCCATAAAGTGTTAAGCAGCGGCATTAGCGGTATTGCTATGATTATAGGAATTTTAACGCCTGCAAGCACGGGAACAATGAATTTTTTGTTAAATTTACCCCTTTTAATTATTGGTTTTATGAAGTTAGGAAAGCGGTTTGTTTTACATACGCTGCTGTCCGTTGTGGCTTTATCAATTGCTCTATACGTGATTCCCTTGAGAGCTGTTAGTACAGATCCTATTCTGTCAGCTGTTTTTGGAGGAGTTTTAACTGGAATTGGCGTAGGGTTTGTTTTTCGTCAGTCAGCTTCGACAGGTGGATTTGATATTATTGCGATGCTTCTTACGCATAAAAAAGAATTTCCGCTTGGCGCTATATTATCAGCGATGAATGCCGTGGTTGTGTTTGTTTCAGGTTTTTTTGTGAATTGGGACGCGGCTTTATATACGATGCTTTCGATTTTCGTCACAGGAAAAGTAGTGGATGCGATTCACACTCGCCATATTAAGCTCACATTAACCATTATTACGAGAAAAGGTGAAGAAATGAAGCAGCAGCTTCTTACGAATTTGGTGCGCGGCGTGACGTTAATGAACGGTGAAGGAGCTTATTCAAGAGAAGACCGTAAAATATTAATGACGGTGATTTCACGCTATGAGCTTGCAAACCTCAAGCAGTTAATTCAATCGGTGGATCCTGAAGCTTTCGTAAATATTACGGAAACGGTAGAAGTAATGGGGCTGTTTCGACGGGATGCCTATTAATATATTGGCTATTTCAGCGCCGATTTATGATAAATAGCCATTTTTATAGTATAAAAGTTATAAAAAAAGCCTTAAGAGTAGTTCTTGAGGCTTTTTTTGCGTAAAATATGAATAAGAAAATATCGTGTATGAAAAGTATAAAAAAGGGAATTTGATAGAGTACATAAAATATTAACATCAAAAAGGAGAGACTATATGACGGTAGAATATCAGTTAACGAAAAAGAAATATTACGAAACGTTTATGCAAGAAAATGAAAATCAGCCGCCTGTAAAAGTCCTTGGACAAGCTTATTACGAAGAGCAGCAAAAAGAGTGGTATGACTTATCGCTCGTTCGCTTAGCCCAGGGAGAAGTGTACTTCCATAATCAAGATTTTGAGTCTGCGATTTTTAAGTGGGAGAATGTAAATGGCGAGTTTAAGCTGTGGGCAAAGAAAAATACAGCCGACGCGCATTATGAATTGGGGTTGTCTACGCTAGCTGAAGAGCTTTACCTATCCATCGAAACGGATTCAAAAGTATTAAAAGCTGAAATAGCGCTAAAGCTATTTTCGCTTTATACGGACCATAACAATATTGAACGAGCTTATGAAGTCATTAACGAGCTGGTTGCTTCTCAGCCGGATTATCCAAACGTCACGGCGATTGCACGCAGATTTTATGAAGAGCAAGAAGACTTTAACAGCGCAGTGGAGCTTGCGGTAGATGAGTGTATTCGAACGGAATCGTTAAATTGGTTTGCGATATTAAAGACTTACGTAGATAAAGGATATACAGCAAACTTTATCCCTAACTATTTTTATCAAGTGATGATTGCATTTTACAAAGTGGATCAAGTGTATTTCAAACAGCTTGTCTCAGCTTTATGGAAACAATATAAGAGTCAGCCTCCTTATCTTGCTTGGATTAAAACCATCAATGATATTTTCTTGAATATTGAAGTGGGCCTCTATGATTATTGGCAAGAGATTTCAACTCTTTATCAAGAGACGTACACTGACTTAATGGAAAGTGATCATTCTGTAAAGGAATTGCATGAAGTCATTCCGAACGTATTAACAAACTGGCTTAAAATTACCAATAAGTCACGTGCGTTATTTCCGTCTGCGGCCGTGCTTTCATGGAATGAAAAGTTTCCGTCAACTATTGATACCATTACAATCGAAAATGCAGGCAGATTAATTTTTGAGGCGCGTAACGACATTGATGGTCTTGAATATCACTATAAGCTTTGCCATGGCATTATTAAATGGGCTAATGAAAATGGTTTAGAAGTGGGGCACACCTTTAAATGGTGGGTAGATTTCTTATTAGATGCTCATACGACACACTTATTAATTACAGGAACAAATGCTGCAACGTCTTCATTTGTTGGATCGATTACGGAAGAAAAGGTACCGCAAAATCACGAAACAACCTTTGTGTTCATTCATGATGAGGAAGAATCTATCCAGCAAATCGCTGATCAAGAAATCATTCCGATGGAAACGATTGACGGAGCGGAGCAATCTCCTCACCAGGCGCTTGTAGAAGTGAAAAAACCTTTTGCGTTCCTTGATAAGCATAATTGTTCATGCATTGTTACGCCAAGCTTTACAGAACAAGAGGCACGTGAGCAGGATGCATTTAAATATGCTCCTTTAGCAGATGGTTTACTGTTTGTGCTTGATGCAAAAGAATCGCTGCTTGATGAAGAAAGAGAATTATTGCTGGAGATCAAAGAGCATGCGCCAAATACGCCAGTTCATTTTGTTATCAACAATATGGACAGTCTTTATAATCAAGCAACGATTGAGCGAATTACAAAAGAATTTGAAGCAAGCATTGGAGCTGATTTCCCGGAGGCACATGTATTAGCCTATACGCCTCACTACGTATCGAGTCAGCACCACGGAGACTTGGCTCAGTTTATTAAAGCTAATTTCTATTACGATCCAAACGACGTTGGAGTAGAAGAGCGTGCGCGCAGACTGCTGTTCTTCATTCAAAGCATGCTAAAGAGCTTAGTGGAGAAGAGAAATCAAACAGAAAATCATTTGATTGAAAGCATTAAATGGAACGAAGATATGCTTGTGCGATTAAATGGCTTCTTGCATCGAGTAGATGACTTAGAACAAGAAAAAGCAAGTATTATTGTTTCGGCTTATCACGGAATCAAAGAGGATATTAGCAAAAAGCTAAAAAATAAAATTCCTCGTTTACTCAAAAAGTCTTCAGAATTAGTGAAGGAAGACAGTGATTTTAGTACGGTTCACATTGAGCTGAATAAACAAATGAATATGCGCGTGGAAGAGCACTTGCAGCAAGATGTCCTGCCCAAGTTCCGCATTTCTTTAAAGGACTGGATTGCTACATCAAATGAAGAGCTGATTGCGAGTCAAGTAGACATTGAAGAAGTAGCAGAGTCATTAAATAAGATGTACAATGAGCAAAAATTAACGTTAGCCTGCGATTTTAAAGTGCTGGACGACTGGCGCCGTGACGTTAATCGTATGGCTAATCGGGTTCAGCTTGATGAAGAAAATATTTTACTTCGCGTTAATCCAACGCAGCTCTTGTTAAAAGGAGCGGGAAAACTGTTTTCTTCCATTCTTCAAAACCAAACGCTGCTTTATAATCAATATAAAAAGTACATTGAAAGTCAAGACTATCAAGATATCACAGAATCAATGCTGACAAAGTTTTTTATGCAATTTAATTTATTTGAGAAAAATTTAGAAGTTGATATTGAACTATTCTTTGAAAAGCCAAAAGAGGTTTTAAAAGAAACGATTGAAGAAACACAGGCGCATATTAATGAAAATCAAGACGTGTTAAGTCATATGAAAGCCAATCCTGAAGCTTACTATGATCCTTTAACATTATTCCAGCTGAGCTTGCGTCAGTATGAGTTAATGGTTAAAGCTACAGAAGAAGTACACTACAACGTATAAAAGGTGGAGCAGGATGTATTTAACGATAAAAGAAGCAGCAGAGTATCTATCTTTTCCTGAAGAATATGTGCATAAATTGATTCAAGAAGGAAAAGTACGAGCTATATTTGATGGTGAAAACTACTTATTAAATAAAGAGCAGTTTAACACCCATTTAGAGCAAATGGAAAAGTACAAAAAACAAATTGAAGAATATCTAAGTGAGCCTATCCCTGAAGATATGGATGTAAAAGATGAAGATTGAAGGCAGAAGCAGAAAACAGATGTTTTCTGCTTTTTTCTTTTGGAATGAAAGTGTTAAAAAAGGTAAGATATGAAAGAAATGTCGAAAAAAGTTGGAATTTCGTTAAAGATGTAGTCTTTTTAGATGCTTTTTTTATATAATGAAAGTATGCTAAACAAAAAGGAGAAGGTTTATGCAACGATCAAGACAGTTAAGGCTGATTTTATTGCTTGCCCTGATTGTTGTCGCTTCGTTTTTAATTATTATTATTTCGAAAACACAAGGGATTATAAGTCAGCAAACGACAAAAAAAGTAGAAAACACAAGCGTTGCAATTCTCACCTCTGATGTACTGACAGATCAAAGCTGGGGCAGTCTAGCTTATAAAGGAAAAATCAACATCGAGCAGCAGTATCCTATTTCGGCTCAAATTATTAGCGAAGTAAATACGAACCAAAAAATGAAGGAAGCTTCTGAAAAAGTTATTCAAAATGGAACAAAAGTCGTAATTGGACATGGAAGAGAATTTTCTACCGTTTTTACAGAACTCGCTCCTAAGTATCCTCATGTTCATTTCGTCACCATCCACGGTACTTCAACTTATAAAAACCAAACGGTATATACATTTGATCAAACAAAAATAGAGCACCTGGCAGGCACGGCAGCTGCCATGAAGACACAAACGAAAAAAATTGGATTACTCGATACATTTGCAAAAGAAAAAAATCCAGGATTTGAACAAGGCATAAAAGCGTACGATTCATCGATTGCTTTTTATTATCGAGTTGTAAACAGCCGAGACGATGGAGTAAAAGCAGTAAAGCTGCTCCGTGAGTTAAAAGATGAAGGCGTCGATATCGTTTATGCTAAAGGAAATGCGTATAATCAAGAAGTTATTCAAGAAGCGAAAGCACAAGGAATGTACGTAATAGGATATTTAGATGATCAGGCGTACATGGGTAGGTCTGTTATTTTAACCAGCGTGATCAACGATGTTCCTCAAGCTTACAACGTGATTATGAAAGACTATTTCAGTAAAAAAGGTCTTCCATCTGGAGAAGTCAAACTTGACGCCAGGGACGGTGTTTATAAGCTTGCGCCTTTTGGGCCGATGTACAGTAAACGGGAAAAACAAATTTTATATTCGAAAGTTAGAATGTCTACACAGCCGAAGTAACTATGAAAAAGAAAGAGATGATTATGAATCAATTATTTCGCAACATGTCATTCCGTAGCCAAATATTAACGATTCTTCTTTTGATTACATTCATGTTAAGCGGGTTCTCTTTAGTTTTAGTGCATGCCGTTGATAAAATGAATCATGTAAGCAACGAAATTAAAAATGAAGATGTTCCTCAAATGGTGTGGCTTTCTTATTGGGAAGAGCAGCTGAACATAAAAGAATACATTGTGAAAAATAATCTAAAGAACCCCACTGTCTCTTTGATAGAAGAATATCAATCATATGATACACGAGTTATCGAAAATAATGAAAGATATAAGCAGCCTGTGCCAAAATCGTTGATTCCACTGAAGGAAAAAATTGAGCTGCTGGATTTTAAGATTTCTAATAACGTACAAGGACTGCTGAAGTATGGAGATATAGAGGGAGCAAAAGAGTATCTTAAGGAAAATTATTTGCCGGATTTGCATCAGATAAAAAAAGATATTAATAGTTCAAAAGAAGAGACGGTTGATTCACTTGATATACTATCAGATACACTGTCTGTCATTATTAAAGATTCATTAATTTTACTATTAATTTTAACAGTAAGTGCTATTTTGGCTTCTCTTTATGTTTCTTATCGCATGAGTGCGAGCCTTACGAAACCAATTGAACAAATGATTGAAAAAGTGAATGACATTGCAGACGGAGAATACGGTCTTGTTCTTCAAGACACAAAGCAAATCGAGCTGAAGCAGCTTTCGGCTTCTATTAATCAAATGTCGGTTAGTTTAGAAGATTCATTTTGGAAAATCATTAAAGATAAAGCGTATCGCCAGCAGATCTTAAATTCACTGCCTGTTGGAATTATTACAGTGGAAGATGAGACAAATAGTATATTTGCCAATACCTCAGCAAAGCAGTTTTTAGATCTCGACGAAAAGGATATTTGCGGGTATATGGAAGAATGTCCGGAATATAATACTGAATTTTGGAGCATGTTGAATTCGGGAGAAATTCATGAAAATAAAAAAGTATTATTTGGAACGAAAGAGACGTGCTATTGCTTTTTAGCCTCTCAAACGCAGCTGTTTAACGAGCAGAACGAAAGCATCGGGAGAATTTTTTACTTCATTGATATATCGGATACTGAAGAATTAGAAAAGCGAATGCATCAGTCTGAGAAACTCGCTCTAGTTGGAGAAGTGGCAGCCGGAGCTGCTCATGAGATTCGTAATCCTCTTGCCGTGATTCATGGATTTATATCTCTTATGAATCAGTCTCTTTCTGATGAGGAGAAAAAGCGTTTTTACCTGCCTCTGCTTATGAAAGAGCTAGAGAGGATTAACTACATCATTGAAGAAATGCTGTTGTTATCAAAACCAGGGACTCCAGTGATGAAAAAGGTCAGCATGCAGGAGATTATTAATGAGCTATTGCCTTTGATTACTCACTCAAGCAAATTCACAGAAAAAGATAAGCTTATCTTCGATGTGAAACTGCAGCCGTATATATTAAAGGTAGATGAAAAACAAATCAAACAAGTTCTTCATAATTTAATTCGAAACAGTATGGAAGCCATGGATGGAGAAGGAGTCATTACAATCTACTCGCAAGTTCATGAAGATAGCTACTGTCTATACATTGAAGATACTGGAAAAGGAATTCCTTTGCATATGCAGCATTCTCTGTACCAGCCGTTTTCCACTTCAAAAGATAGCGGAACAGGTCTTGGTCTGCCCATTGCTCAGCGTATTCTAGAAAGCCACGGAGGACAGATTAAATTATTATCTACTTCTTCCCGCGGCACAGTTTTTGTTATTAAATTTCCTCTACATTAAGAAAACAGCCTCAAAAGGGCTGTTTTTTTAATGTGCTGTTAAAATAAGAGGACCGTTTTTCGTAATCGCAAGTGTATGTTCAAATTGAGCGGATAATTTACCGTCTGTTGTACGAGCCGTCCAACCGTTTTTATCCATTTTAGAATGCCATGTACCAGCGTTTACCATTGGCTCAATTGTAATAACCATACCTTCTTTTAAACGTGTACCTTTGCCAGCTTTTCCGTAGTGAAGAATTGTAGGCGCTTCGTGCATGGTATTTCCAATTCCGTGTCCTGTGAAGTCGCGTACCACAGAGAATTTTTCGCCTTCTACATAGCTTTGAATAGCGTGGCCAATGTCACCTGTGCGATTTCCTGGCTGTGCTTGCTCGATTCCTTTTAAAAGCGCTTCGTATGTAACATCTACTAGACGCTGCGCTTCGTCTGAAATGTCTCCAACGGTATGAGTCCATGCGGAATCTGCTAAGCCTCCGTTTAAATTTACAACCATATCAATGGTTACGATATCACCGTCTTTTAACGGTTTAGTTGTTGGAAAACCGTGGCAAATTTCATCATTTAAAGAAGCGCACGTTGCATATTGATATCCTTTGTATCCTTTTTGTTCCGGCGTTGCTCCGTGCTTTGCTAAGTACTCTTCAACAAATTTATCAATTTGCATTGTTGTTATGCCTGGTTTGATCATTTTAGCGATTTCTTTATGACAAGAAGCTAATAATTTACCTGCTTCGTGCATTAAATTAATTTCGCGTTCACTTTTTAATGTGATCATTGTTGTTCACTCCTTTTTTGATGTAACTTTACGAAAAAAGTTAAGCAGCGGTTATAGCGATGAAAGTAGACTATTCATCAGTTCATTCTTCTTTATTTGAAAATCCAAGAAATACAGAAGCCGTCTGCTATGGGGCGATATAAAATCATCCTTAATCATAACGCCCAATGGTAGGAAAATGCAAGATGCAGGCTTAAAAAGGAAGGGTTTGACGATGGGCATGTAGGGAAAACTGATAAATGAACATTGAATTGGAGCATTCTCTATAACAAATGCGGTATGATATAGTAAAATAAATGAAACAAAACAATTCTTTAGGAGGGGTATAGGAAAATGAGTGAACATGGAAAATTTATTGGATTTGCAGGTACATATACAAAAGCAGGCAGTGAAGGTGTCTATACATTTACGTTAGATACGAAGGCTAAAAAGATTGTAGAAGTAAAAGCCGTGGCTAAAATTGAAAATCCTACATACTTAAATGCAAGCAAAGACAACGAACATCTTTATACAGTTATTAAAGAAGGAGAAAAAGGCGGAGTAGCTGCTTTTAAGATTGATCCAAACACAGGGCAATTGAAATTTGTAAACAAACAGCTGCTAGACGGCGCGCCTCCTTGCTATGTTTCAGTGAATGAAGATAATACGCTTGTTTTATCTGCTAATTTTCATAAAGGGAGCGTTGAGACGTATTCTGTTAATGAAGAAACAGGAGAAATTGAATATGTAGCATCCGTAGTGGAACATCCTCATTCAGACCTCAAAAAAGGACAAAAAGGAAAACCACACGTACACTATGCCGATTTTACTCCTGGAGAAAAGCACGTGGCCGTTGTGGACTTAGGTATTGATGAAATCGTGACATATGAAGTGGAAGAGAATAAATTGAAGGAAGTCAACAGTCTTTCTACATCTGTTGGTTCGGGCCCTAGACATTTAACGTTCCACCCAAATGGCCGCTATGCCTATGCAATGACAGAATTCAGCTCTGAAGTTTTATTTTTAACTTATGACGAAAGTAAAGGAAGCTTTACTCAACAACAAGCTACTTTAGCGATCCCGGCTGATTTTACAGAAAATAATCAAGGGAGTGCGATCCACATTTCTTCAGATGGCCGCTTTGTCTATGCAGGAAACCGTGGACATAACTCGATTGCAACATTCAAAGTAGATCAGGATTCTGGACAGTTAACATTCGTAGAATGGACAGGCACTGAAGGCGACTGGCCGCGCGATTTTGTTTTGGATCCAACGGAACAATTTATTGTAGCGTCTAATCAAGAAACAGGAAATTTAGTACTGTTTGAAAGAGACCAAGAAAGTGGCAAGCTAACGCTTCTTCAATCTAATGTTACGGTTCCAGAAGCTGTGTGCGTAAAGTTCCTCCACTATAAGTAATAGATTTGAAAGCCAGACCTGATCAAAGAACAATCAGGTCTGGCTTTCAAATCTAAGCGGATGTCACTTCCCTTGCGGGGTTAGTGTCATCCGCATAGGTGAATCTTTGAGGGAATAGTCAGGTAGTGTGCGTTTTTTAGCATCATTTATAATCTATGTATATATGGAAGAAAAGCCCTTTTGGAGGGCTTTTTTTTCTGGGATTATAGTAGAATGAAGAGAGAACGCATGAAAGGCTGAGGTGATAAGTGTGGAAAATATATGTGAGTATCCAATTGTACAAGCTCCCATGGCAGGAGGAGTTTCGACGCCTAAACTAGCTGCAGCAGTATCTAATAGCGGAGGGCTAGGGTTTTTAGCTGCTGGATATAAAAGTGCGCGTGAATTGGAGCAGGAAATTATAGAGATGCACTCACTTACGAAAAAACCTTTTGGAGTGAATCTGTTCGTTCCGACAAATGAAAAAATAGCAGTTGATGCACTTGATTGTTACCAAAAAGAACTGTCAAAAGCAGCTGAATATTTGGAGTGTCAAGTTGGTATACCAAAGAATGATGATGATGAATGGAATGCCAAGCTCGACATCATTCAAAAACATCGAGTACCTGCTGTGAGCTTTACATTTGGGTGCCCGGATCGAGAGATTGTAGCAAGTTTAAAAGGAATTGGAAGCCGTGTTTTCGTTACGATTACAACACCTCAAGAAGCCGAAGTAGCTTTGAGAGCAGGAGCGGATGCGCTATGTTTGCAAGGCATTGAAGCCGGCGGCCATCGATCTACTTTTTTAGAGGGTTCGGTGGACTATCCGCTTATGAATTTGCTAAAAGAAGTTCGCTCAATCACTAAAAAGCCATTGATTGCTGCTGGAGGGTTGATGACGGGATCTGACATCAAACGTGTGTTACAAGAAGGAGCTTCTGCCGCTCAGTTAGGTACGGCTTTTATTTGTTGTTCAGAAAGCGGAGCGAGTGCTCTTCACAAAGAAAGCATTCTTCAAAAACGTTTTAATGAAACAGGTATCACACGAGCTTTCACAGGGAAACGTGCTAGAGGATTTGTGAATGCCTTTTTTATTTCCTATGATAAATCAGCACCATCCGCCTACCCTCATATTCATTACATGACAAAGCCTATTCGAGCAAAAGCTACACAAATGAAGAATCCAGAGTACGCTTCTTTGTGGGCAGGAACTGGATTTACGCTGGCAAAAGAACTGCCTGCACATCTTATTGTGGAAGAGCTTGTACAAGAACTAAATGAATGATGAGAATTACGCTGTTGCTTGCTTTAAGTGCAAGCAGCTTTACATAAAGAAGGTGGACTTATAGTGCAAAACAAATTTACGATTGGACAAATGGCCAGACTGCATGATATTCCGGTTAAAACACTTCGCTATTATGATGAAATTGGTCTATTTGAGCCTTACGAAGTTGATCCACAAACCGGATATCGTTACTATACGTTAGAACAATTTAAGAAATTAGACATCATTGTTTATTTAAAGCTGATGGGAGTTCCGTTAAAAGAAATTAAAAGAAAGATGGAGCACAGCAGCTTGGATGAATTTATTGAAACTTTAGCGGAATATCAGCAGGTAACAAAAGAAAAAATTCGTCACCTTCAAAGAGTGAATGCGCAGTTAACAACTCGAATGAAGGAATTAGAACAGACGAGACATATTAACCAAATAGGAGCCCCGTTCATCAAACACCTTTCTTCTCGTGAGGTTGTTCAAGTAAAAGCGGAGGTAGGCACGTTAGACGGGACTGAAAGTGTTCTGCGTGATTTAAAAAAGAAAATCAGCCATATTACCCCGATTATGATTGGGAAAGTAGGATTTATGCTATCGGTAGAAAACACGAAAAAACAACAATTTACAGATTACGATGGCATTTTTTTATTGGTGGAAAGTGATGTTTCTTTTCAGCATGAACTCGTTACGTTAATACCTGAAGGCGATTACGCATCTATTTATATGAGAGAAAAGAGAGATACCACAGGAGTCTATTACGATGCGTTACTGAACTTTATTAAAGCAGAAGGATACAAAGCAGAAGGTCCTTTCTTAATTCGGCGGATTGTAGATTCCTTTATTTCACATCATGAAGAAGAGCGGCTGACGGAAATTCAAATTCGAATTACGTCTTGACTATCCAGTAGCTGGAGGGTTTAAGATGAGACTATTGTAGAACTGCTGAAGGGAGAGACAACAATAGATGAATCAGCAAAGTATTTCCCAAGGAATGTCTTTAAGCCGAGGAAATCGCATTTTATTTATTTTAATTTTGGGTTCACTGAGCGCATTTGGACCGTTATCAATCGATATGTATTTGCCAGCGCTGCCGACGCTTGCGAAAGAATTGCATACTTCAGCTTCTTTAGCGCAGGTCAGTCTGACAGCTTGCTTATTGGGCTTAGCATTTGGGCAAGTGGTCGTGGGGCCATTCAGTGATATTCGCGGAAGGAAAAAGCCGCTTGTAGCAGCATTAATCACCTATGCAACTGCATCTGTTTTATGCGTGTTTGCACCGTCTATTTGGATTTTTATCGTTTTGCGATTTATTCAAGGTATGGCAGGAGCAGCAGGAATGGTTATTTCAAGAGCGAGCGTGCGGGACTTGTTTTCAGGTTCGGATTTAACAAAGTTTTTCTCTATGCTTATGCTTGTAAATGGGTTAGCTCCTATTTTGGCTCCGGTTGCTGGCGGACAGCTGCTGACGGTTATGTCGTGGCGCGGAGTCTTTGGTGTGCTAGCAGTGATTGGTGCACTAATGTTTTTTGCCGTTTTATTTTGTTTAAAAGAAACGCTTCCGCTCGAACGACGTAAAGAAGGCGGATTAACAGAAGTACTGAGTACATTTGGTGTATTGCTAAAAGATGGTGTCTTCGTGGGATATGCGCTGGCGCAAGGTTTTATTATGAGTGCCATGTTTGCTTATATTTCAGGTTCTACATTTGTCCTTCAAGACATTTATGGCCTGTCTCCGCAGATGTTCAGCTTTGTTTTTGCGATTAACGGTTTTGGGCTCATTATAGCTACTCAAGTGACAGGACGTTTAGCGGGTAAAGTAAAAGAAGCTACTCTTCTTATGTATGGATTGCTTCAAGCAGCGGTTGGAAGCGTGCTTTTAGTGGCCGTGATTGCTACTCACATGTCCGTTATTTTGGTTTGCATCTTGCTTTTCTTTGTAGTATCGAGCGTAGGAATTGTGAACACAACCGTTTTTTCACTCGCTATGGAAAATCAAGCTTCGAACGCGGGAAGTGCTTCAGCGCTTCTAGGGTTACTTCCGTTTTTGCTCGGAGCAGCCGTAGCTCCTCTTGTTGGTCTTGGAGGAGGGCAAAATGCTCTGCCGATGGGCATTGTGATTATGGTTTGTGATTTATTAGCATTAGGTGTGTACATGACGTTAGTGAGAAGGAAAACTGGATCATAAAAAAGCTACTTGGCTTTCAACAGCCAAGTAGCTTTTTAAATTATTGAGCTTTGTGCTCGTGATTTTCAAACGGCATTGTAACGCCAAGCTTTTGAATTTCTTTTTTTGCATTTTCCAAAATGCTTTCAGCTTTCGCTTTTGTTTCAGCATCTACCCCGCTTAGAAAATCTTTCTTTTTAGCAGGGAAATTCACACCAAGTTCTTTTAACTTGGCTTCAGCTTGTTCCTTAGTCAGCGTGCCGTCGCGAAGCTGATCCATAATAGCTTTCGCTTTTTTCTTTGTAGCCGCATCTAAATTGTTAAAAGGACCGCCTTTATGTTCAGGAAAATTTACGCCAAGTTCTTCTAATTTGGCTTCAGCTTGTTCCTTAGTCAGCGTGCCGTCGCCGAGCTGATCCATAATAGCTTTCGCTTTTTTCTTTGTAGCGGTATCTAAATTGTTAAAAGGACCGCTTTTATGTTCAGGCAAGTTCACGCCAAGTTCCTTTAATTTGGCTTCAGCTTGTTCCTTAGTCAGCGTGCCGTTGCGGAGCTGATCCATAATAGCTTTTGCTTTTTTCTTTGTAGCCGCATCTAGATTGCTGAAGGGGCCGTCTTTGTGCTGAGGCAAGTTTATGCCGAGTTTCTGTAATTTTTCCTGTGCTTTTTTCATAATATCATCAACTTTTTGTTGTGTTGCATCATCTATATTTGTTGTACTGCCATTTGTTCGCTCTACAACTGTTGAAGAGCTTGTTTCATCTTTGCTTGCTGCAAATGCCGTGGAGTTTGCAGCGGCCATAACTCCTAGTGTTAAACCGCTTGCCATGATATAACCGAATAGTTTCTTTTTCATGCTGTTGTCACTCCTTAAAAGTTATAGGGGTGTGGTACAGAGCTGTCCACAATTGTTAATGTAACCACCAATAGTGAAAAAATGGTGAAAATAGATAAAAAACGAAAAAATATAGACGTTTGTTGAACACTACAGCTCTTCTATTGGATAACAAAATGAAATTCGATATGATTTTATCTAAACAGCAGCAAAAAAGAATGGAGACTTTATATAGATGAACATTCTTAAAAAATTGGGAATAGCTTTGATAGTTGCGATAGCGGTAAGCCTCGTATTTTTGTTTCGCGATGAGTTAAAGCCTGGTCCAACGCTAGAAGATTTTTCAGGAGCAACTGAGTTGCATCCTGTCGTAGAAGAAAAGAAAAATAAACTTGTTCAACAAGCAAGTGACCAAGGAATCTCAATTGTCATTACGGAAGGTTTCCGTTCAAAAGAAGAACAAGATAAGCTTTATGCAAAAGGCAGGACGGAAGAAGGTAATATTGTTACCTACTCAAAGGGCGGCCAGTCTTATCACAATTACGGATTAGCTATTGATTTTGCTATTCAGTTAAAAGACGGACAAGTTATTTGGGACATGGAATATGACGGTAATAATAACAATCAGTCTGATTGGATGGAGGTTGTAGATATCGCGAAAAATTTAGGATTCGAATGGGGAGGAGATTGGCAAGGTTTTAAAGACTATCCGCATTTTCAAATGAGTCCGGAAAATATAAAAGACCACACACGCTAATAAAGCGTGTGTTTTTTTAGAGGGATAATACAATTTCACTATATCTATGTCAGAACCTCTAACACGAATAGAAGTTTGTAGTTTCTTTTTTTATTAATTTACCGGTAAGGTAATTATATATATTAATATAGTAAAAATATAGACGGATAATTAGAAAGATGGGTGGTTAGAGAGAACTGCCTCATAAAAATGAAAGACAATTCGTATAAAGATATGCGTTAACTAATATAATCTACTGATTAAGCTTATACAAGTACCTTCAGCCTAGCGAACGTATGCTTACATATCGGCAAATGCCAACAAAGCCTTTTATTTTTCTAGCATATTTTATTTGAAGATAGTTCATTTTGATTACAAAAAAGAGATAATTTGTCAACTGTTGACTTTGCTTTAAGGGTAAGAATATAATTTTTAACATATTTTAAATATTTTAAAAATTTAAATATTTATTGTTGTTCGCAGATTAGGAGGGGGAAAATGATTGTTTTTGACGGAGTGAATAAATATTACGGTGATTTTCACGTATTAAAAGATATCAATTTAACAATTGAAAAAGGTGAGGTTGTCGTCGTAATTGGACCTTCGGGTTCAGGTAAAAGCACGATGCTGCGATGCATAAATTATTTAGAAACAATATCTAACGGACAGTTAACGGTAAATAATATATTGGTCGCAGATAAAAAAACAAATATTAATAAACTGCGCCGCAATATAGGTATGGTGTTTCAGCATTTTTATTTATATCCGCATAAAACAGTTTTAGAAAATATCACTTTAGCACCTATGAAAGTATTGGGACAGTCGTCAGAAGAAGCTAAGAAGACAGCCCTATACTATTTAAATAAAGTCGGAATCGGTGAAAAAGCTAACGCCTACCCGTCCCAGCTGTCAGGCGGCCAGCAGCAGCGTGTAGCTATTGCGAGGGGACTTGCGATGAAACCAGAAATTATGCTTTTTGATGAGCCTACCTCTGCTCTTGATCCAGAAATGATTGGAGAAGTGCTGGATGTCATGAAAACATTGGCTAAAGAAGGAATGACCATGGTAGTTGTAACTCATGAAATGGGGTTTGCGAAAGAAGTAGCGGACCGCATTGTATTTATGGATCAAGGAAAAATCTTAGAAGAGGCAACTCCGGCTGAGTTTTACGAAAACCCGCAAGAAGAAAGGGCACGTTTATTTCTTAGCCGTATTTTAAATCATTAATTGTTTAATAGGGGGAGTAATATGAAGAAATCAAAAACGTTTTTAAAGGCAGCTGTGCTTTCATTAGCAGCGGCTATGATGTTAGCAGCTTGTGGAGGGAAAAGTGAAGAAACGAGTGGATCATCAGCTAAAAAAGATGCGCTCACTGAAATCAAAGACCGAGGAAAAATCGTTATTGGAGTTAAAAATGATACGCGTTTGTTTGGCTTAAAGAATCCAAAGACGGGTGAAGTAGAAGGTTTTGATGTTGATATCTCTAAGCAGCTGGCTAAAGAGATTTTAGGCGATGAAAACAAGGTGGAATTTAAAGAAGTTACGTCCAAAACAAGGGTTCCTCTTCTTCAAAAAGGAGATATTGACGCTGTTGTTGCGACAATGACTATTACAGACGAACGTAAAAAAGAAGTAGATTTTACGGATGTATATTTCCAAGCCGGACAGTCTCTTCTTGTGAAAAAAGGCAGTAAAATTAAAAGCGTTGATGATTTGAAGAAAGGTACTAAAGTGTTGGCTGTTAAAGGATCAACTTCAGCTATTAATATTCGTGAAAAAGCACCAGAGACAACGGTATTAGAGTTTGAAAACTATGCAGAAGCATTTACAGCTTTAAAATCTAAGCAAGGAGATGCTTTAACAACTGATGATGCGATTCTTTATGGAATGGCTGATGAAGATCCTTCTTATGAATTGGTAGGAAAGCCGTTCACAGAAGAGCCTTATGGCATTGCTGTGAAAAAAGGAAACAAAGAGCTGGTAGATGCATTAAACGATGCGCTTAAAAAGATAAAAGACTCTGGAAAATATGATGAAATTCACGACAAGTGGATCAAACAATAAGCGTACAGTTTTCTTTTCTCAGGATGAGCAGCATTATGCTCATCCTGCTTGTTTAGTTGAAAGGAGGAAGAAAATTGTTGGATTTTTCAATTCTGACGAACAATATGGATCTTTATTTAGAAGGTTTTAAGTACACCATTATCGCCAGTCTGATTGCTTTAGTGGCCAGTTTTGTACTTGGTACAATCATTGCGGTAATGCGAATAGCCCCTCTCAAAATAGTAAATGTAATTGGTACGGTCTATGTAGAGTTCATTCGAAATATTCCCCTTGTGGTTATCGTCTTTTTTATTTTTATTGTGGCGGGAATCAGCGGTACAGCGGCCGGAGTGCTGGGACTAACTATTTATGCGGCAGCTTTTATAGCCGAAGCCATACGAGCGGGAATTATGGCAGTTCCAAAAGGGCAGCTTGAAGCGGCACGTTCATCTGGCCTTACGTACGGTCAGGCGATGCGGTTCATTGTATTGCCTCAAGCCATTAAAATCGTCATTCCTCCTCTTGGGAATCAATTCATTAATTTAGTCAAAAACTCATCGGTGTTAGGGATTGTTGCTGGTTTTGATTTAATGTATCAGGCAGATCTTGTTTCTTCTCAAACTTACGTAGTGTTTGATGTGTATATTTTTGTGGCTCTGTTCTATTTAGTTCTAACGATTCCGTTAAGCTTAGGAGTTGGTTATCTTGAGAAACGTCTTGGTAAAACAAGCTGAAAGGAGTGAAAGTGATGGATTTTATGGGTGCTTATTCTCCTGATCACCTTTCCTTCTTAATGGAAGGATTTTGGGTCACTTTAAAAGTAGCATTCATTTCGATTGTATTAAGTTTTCTTATTGGAAGTATAGTAGGTATTTTAAGGTATGCCCGTATTCCAGTTCTGTCTCATGTACTTGCTTTTATCGTAGAAATTATCCGGAATTTGCCGCTGCTTTTAATCATCTTTTTTACATACTTTGCTTTACCTGAAATCGGAATTGATATGGAAATTACGTCAGCAGCGATTGTGGCCCTTACTGTATTTGAATCTGCTATGATTTCAGAGATTATCCGAAGCGGATTAAAATCAATTGAAAAAGGACAAATCGAAGCGGCGCGATCATCAGGTTTAAACTATTATCAAACGCTTCGTTTCGTTGTGCTGCCCCAAGCTTTGCGGAGAATGGTGCCTCCTTTAGTTAGTCAATTTATTTCCTTATTAAAAGATACGTCGCTTGCAGTAGTGATCGCACTTCCTGATTTGCTGCATAACGCTCAAATCATTTACGGACAGAAACAAAGCTACGTAGTCCCAATGTTTTTGATCATCGCGATGATGTATTTTATTGTAAACTATGCTTTATCTATCATTGCAAGAAGACTAGAAGTCAAAAGGGTGTAGATACTCTTTTGACTTTATTTTTGGAAAATAAATAACATTGACAATGTATTGATTCAACGCATAAAATGACTAAAGTAACAGTGGTAAAATCAGATCATTTTCATTCATCATAGAGAAGGAAAACAGTGTTGGTTCACCCCCTACTGAATATCCGGTAGGGGTTTTTGCGCAAGAAGTGATTTGGTTAAACTAACACGTAAAATGAACAGAAGGGACGGGCATCATGGAAAAACAAGATCAAAATTTAAAAAAAGGTCTGTTGCCTCGTCATGTGCAGCTCATTGCGCTTGCCGGTATGATTGGGACAGGCATTTTTAAAGGCAGTGCTGATACGCTAGGTATTGCAGGACCAAGTGTTGTACTGGCGTATTTATTTGGCGGTCTTATCTTATTTATTGTAATGACAGCATTGGCGGAGATGGCAATTGTCTATCCGAATATGAACGTACAAAATTTAGTGCATAAGGCATTCGGTACGCAAACCTCTTTTATTGTAGGGTGGCTGTACTGGGTGAACTGGATTGTCGTGACAGTTGTTGAACTGCTTGCGGGAGGAAGCTTTTTGAAGTTTTGGTTCCCTTCTGTACCTCTTTGGCTCTTAAGCTTTCTCTGTGCAGTGCTAATTGTAGGGATGAATTTATTTCAAGTGAAGTATTACGGAGAAATTGAGTTTTGGTTTGCCGGTATTAAAGTAATTGCTCTTACTGCTTTTATCATTTTGGGAGCTTTCATTTTATTCGGTGTGATTCCAAGTGATGTGCAAAACCCCTGGGCAAATTATACGGCTCATGGAGGCTTTTTTCCTCACGGCATGAGCGGTGTGCTGAGTGCCTTTTTAATTGTGATGTTCTCTTACGGCGGAGCTGAATTAATTGGTGTGGCCGTAACGGAAACAAAAGATGTGAAAAACGTGTTACCGAAAGTGATCAAAGGCACAGTATGGCGAGTGATTGGCTTTTACATCTTGCCTATTTTAATTATTTGCGGCCTTATGCCCTGGAATTCTGTATCAGGACAAGACAGTCCATTTGTCCAAGTGTTTAGTATCACCGGACTGCCGGGTGCGGCTCATATTATGAACTTCGTTTTATTAACGGCCGTTTTATCAGCAGCGAATTCAGGGATGTATGCAACTTCGCGTACGCTCTATGCTATGGCTCAAAGCGGAGAAGCATCAAAGCGCTTCTTAAAAGTTTCAAAAAACGGTATTCCGATTAATGGTTTAATGATTACGGCTGTTTGTATTTTAATGGGTGTGTTTTTAGCTTATAAAACACCGGATAATGTAATTAGTTATTTAATGACCATTCCGGGCTTCACGATTATTCTTATTTGGGTAAGCATTTGTTTAGCTCAATTAAAGCTGCGTAAAGGGTATAAAGAAAAGCCGTTTTTCGCATTAAAGTGTTTTCCTTATACAACGCTTTTTGCAACAGCAGCACTGCTTGTTATTTTTGTATCGTTTATGTTTAATAAAAACAATGTGATTGGATCAAGCGTATGTGCGGTTATCTTGGTCGTACTCCTCATTTTTTCATTTATTAATAAAAGTCGAAAAGAAAAAAAGTTTGAAGTATAGCAAAAAGGCAATATACTAGAAAGACGAGGGTAAAAGCTTGTCTTTCTTTTTTTTGTGGAAGTTTCTGTATCACGTTACATATTTCTAGATGAAATGTTTAGTTAAATAAATAAAGGATGAGGACTATAATGGAATCAAATAATGTATTTACAACAAACCCAAAGAAGAAATCAAAGCACTTAGCCGTGATTTCTTTGGCGATTATGGGAGTGGGCTTCGTTGCCACAATGCCTTTTGGTGATTCAATTTGGGGTCGGTTGCTTCAAGGTGGGTTCGAAGCTGGATTAGTCGGCGGATTAGCGGATTGGTTTGCCGTTACAGCTCTTTTTCGTCACCCTTTAGGCATTCCTATTCCACACACTGCGCTGCTTCCTAAAAACAGACAGCGTATTACAAGAGGGCTAGTCTCAACGCTTGAAAACGACTGGCTGTCAAAAGAAAGTATTCAAGAAAAAGTAAAAAGAATTGCATTTACAAAGCGTTTGCTTCCGATTGTTCGAAAAGGTGTTCATTCGGAAACAATTCAACAAAAAGGAACAGCACTGCTTGTTGATGCGATTAATCGTGTGGATACAGAGAAAGTCGTTCCTATTATTGAAAAAGAGCTCAAATCATCGCTTTTAGCAATAGAGTTAAAGCCTATTGTGCATTCGATTGTTGGAGAAGTGGTAAAAAATCAGTATGATGAAAAAGCGCTTGATGTTCTTTTAAATAAAGGAGAGAGCTGGATTAAAAAAGAAGAAACGCAGTATCAGCTCGGAAGTATTGCTAAAAATGCGCTTGATAATATTGAGCTTGATGGGATTTTACAATTTGCTCTCAAATCATTTCAAAGCATGATTAATGAAGAGAAGCTAGGGTCTATTTTGCAAAATTTATTGCTTTCTATTACAGGACGTCTTCGTAACGAAGATGATGAATACCGCCTTGCTTTGGTCAATGGAATTAGAAAAGAGCTGCAAGGCTTGGAGCAGAATGAAGAACTTCTTGAAAAATTAGAAGCATGGAAACAAAAAACGATTCATGAATTAAATGTAACGAACAAATTAACAGAAATCGTCGATAAAATGAAAGCGAAAGTGACAGCATTCATTGAAAGCCCTGAATTTATGAAAAGCTACGCCGTTCCTTACGTAGAGAGCTGGCTGAATGCTCTTGAAGAGGATGCACAGCGTCAAGAAGCAATTGATACGGCTATTCAAAAGCAAATCATGAGCTTTGTAGAAGAGAATCATTCGAAAATTGGACAGCTTGTTCAAGAAAACTTAGATAAATTAGATGATGAAACACTTGTGGATATGATGGAAAACAATGTCGGAAAAGATTTGCAGTGGATTCGAGTGAACGGAGCTCTATGTGGATTCTTGATTGGTATTGTATTAACGTTTATTAAATTAGCGGTATAAAAAAAGAAGCACGCTCCTTTTGGAGTGTGCTTTTTCTATTAATCATCTAGTTCTACACTGATCACGCCGCCGTTTTTGGCATCTACTGAAACAGTTGCTTCACGTTTATCGGCTGTGTCAATTTCAATTTCATATACTAAACGGTTGTTTTCTTGATCTAGATCCGTTTCATTGACCGTTCCTTTAGCACTCTTTAAAGCTGTTTTTATCGCTTGATCTAATGAAATAGCAGGGGAAACGTTTTGAAGTTTCTCTTCTTTCTCATCTTCATCGTCTTTTTGCTCTTCATCAAATTCAATGATTTTACCGCTGCTGCTGTCAATGTCTACATCGTATTCTTTATTACCTTTTGTGATGTCTATTTCATATTGTTTAACGCCGTCATCTATGGCTAATTGGATATTTGTAATGTCGCCGCCATCTGTTTTTTGAAGGGCAATGTCTTTTGCCTTTGCTTCTTCAATCGTTGTGGTTTGCTTCTTATCATTGCTTTTGGACTGGTCTGTCATTGCATATGCGCTTGCACCTAATCCACCGACTAGTACTGCACTGGCTAAAACGGTTGTAATAACTTTCATATGTTATGGCCTCCTCGATTTGTTGTTAAGACTATCTTAGCCAATGAACTTTAAAGGAAAAGAAGAAGAAGTTTAAAATTTTCTTAGAAATAAATAAAAATGGATAAAAAAAGCACAGCTTTCCGCTGTACTCTTAATCATCGTCATTTTCATAGGTGATGGAATCTACATGTCCGGAGTAAGCATTGATCATCACTTTAGCTTCTCTTGTTTTAGACTGATCAATTTCGACTTCGTAGAAGGTTTGGTCTTCTTCCTCTTCTATTTCAACTGAGGAAAACGTTCCTTTTACTTTTTGTAAAGCAATGTCTCTTGCTTGTTCCATTGAAATGAGAGGCTCGTCGGATGTAGGAGAAACTGGTGGCTGCTCGCTCTTTTTTTGCTCTTCTTCTGTATCATTTTTAGTTTGAGTAGACGTTTGTTTCTCTACTTTTTGTTTGATTAATGACTGGACTTCTCCATTTTCTCCATTTACTGTGATGTGGTATGGAATATCATCTTTAAGCAAAGTGATTCGATAAATCGGTTCATCATTTTTTTGAGAAAAGCTTGCATTTTCAATAGTGCCGCCATATTTTTGCTGAATCATACTGCTGACGTCAGATTCGGATAAAATTGTATCAGGCCGATTCACTGCTTTTGCTATTCCGTAAAAGCAAGCTGAACCAACAGCAAGAAAAATAAGTATAAAAAGCACCGTTTTCTTCATACATTCACCTCCAGTATCTTAAAAAGTAGTATAGCAGGCAATTCTTAAAAATCTCTAAGAAAAGGCGAGAAATCAAAGAGGAAAGCAAACCGTCACTGATGTCCCTTTTCCTTCTTGGCTACTAATCTCAATACGCCCGCTATGAGCTTCTACAATCTTTCGAGCAATGGATAATCCAAGTCCAGAACCACCGGTTTCTCGATTTCTTGCTTTATCTACGCGAAAAAAGCGTTCATACACGTTTGATAAGTCTTCTTTTGGAATACCAATTCCTTGATCTGTGACCGTAATCATAAAGCTTTCGCTTCTTGTTATGGTTACCTCTACCGCTTTTTCACTATATTTAATGGCATTATCTAAGAGGATGTATAGCAGTTGCTTTAAGCGTTTTTCATCCGCTGTTACGACGGGATGATCCGTTTTTATATTTAAATAAATGGTTCGTTCAAAAGCTTGTTCTAGATGCTTGATTGTTTGGTTACAGACGGCCGCCGCATCTACGTGTTCCATGTGAATCTCCCACTGAGACTCATCTTTCGCAAGCACCAGCATTTGAGACGTAAGCTGTTTCATGCGTAAAGACTCAGAGTGAATGGCTTCGATGGCTTCTTCTAAAATATCTGGACGCTTCATTCCCCATCGTTTTAGCATATTGGCATAGCTTTCTACAACGGTCAGGGGTGTTTTTAATTCATGAGAAGCATCGGATACGAACTGCTCTTGCTTTTTATAGTTTTCCTCTAATAAATCCATCATATTATTGAAGGTGTTGGCCATTTGATCTAACTCATCTTTAGAAGGAGCAGAGAGGTCAATTTTTTTGAATGTGCGAGACACTTGAATTTCTTCCATAGTATGAATAAGAGATTTGATAGGCC
This sequence comes from Priestia sp. YIM B13490, assembly GCF_042787735.1. Classification (NCBI taxonomy): domain Bacteria; kingdom Bacillati; phylum Bacillota; class Bacilli; order Caryophanales; family Bacillaceae; genus Priestia; species Priestia sp. YIM B13490. Next base: position 78,959 of record NZ_JBHZOT010000010.1, on the reverse strand, counting down.
GCAAAATAATTTTACTTAAAAGCCGTCCAGCAAATATAGTTGGAATTAATATAACAAGAGAGGCAATGAGCAAGATAAATTTTAATGTCTGCAGAGATTGTTCCACATCTGCCAGTTGTTCCATGACTTCTAAAGAAACAACTTCACCGTTCGTCCAAATGACAGGGGTGTGTGAAATCGCGTATAGATGGCCGTCATCTTCTTTGATGCTTGTTTGTTCATTTGAATAATAGGAATAAGGTAAGTCCTGAAGCTCTTTCGTTTGATCCGTAACGGATACAACTAAAGGACTGCCGGATTTGGGTAAAATACGAATCATTCCGTTAGGAGGCAAATAGGCACGAAGCAAGTTGGCTTGTTTAACCGTCGCACTCGTTTGCTTTAGCCCATTTGTTACATTGCTTGTTTCTGCTTGCAAACGTTCAATGGCGTTGTCTTCCATGGTCTTCTTGAAAATGAAGTAAATCGAACTGTTTGCAATTACTAGCAGAATAAAAAGCAGCGCAGTTGATGTAAGAATAATCTTTGTTTGTAGTTTCATAAGCTACTCCTTCAGCATGTAGCCAACGCCGCGCACTGTTTGAATGTAAGGAGTTGAAAATGAAGCATCAATCTTTTTACGTAAATAACGAATGTATACGTATACAATATTTGTGTCTCCGTAATAATCAAATCCCCAAACGTTTGTAAGAAGCTGTTCAAAGCTCAGCACTTGATTTTTGTTTTGAAGCATATAGACAAGTAAGTCATATTCTTTAGGAGTCAGCTCAATAGCTTCATTTTCACGCGTAACTTCTCGCGTTTTTTCGTTAACGACTAAATTGCCTAGTTGAAGAGTGGCTGTTTCTTGTTCAGGAGTCGATGTTGATGCAGGATGGCGAAGCCATACGCGAATGCGTGCAAAAAGCTCTTCAATTTGAAAAGGCTTTGTAATGTAGTCGTTTGCTCCTAAATCTAGTCCGCTTACCTTATCAGGAAGGGCGTCTCGAGCTGTTAATAAGATAACGGGCGTTTGATCATCATTTGCTCGAATGCGACGAAGTACTTCGAGTCCGCTCAGTTCAGGAAGCATCACATCTAAAAGCAGCAAATCCCAATCGTGTTCTTGAAACTCTGCCAATCCTTCTGTTCCCGTGTAAGCCATGCCCGTTTCGTACCCTTCATGTTCAAGCTCGAGCTGAATTAAACGAGCAATTTTGCGCTCATCTTCTACAATTAAAATTCTGCCTTTACTCAACAAAAATTCCCCCTTGTGTCTATGTATAGTTGCGTACATTATAGCACGGAGAGATTGGAGGTGTATAAAAACAGCCGGAGGTTAGTCCGGCTGCTGATCTGCTGAAAGAGGAAGGTGCAAGATAATGGCAGTGCCTTCGTGAAGAGTAGATCTTACTTCGATATGGCCTTTATGAAGTTCACAAATAGCTTTTGCGATGCTCATGCCAAGTCCAGCACCTTCTGTTTTTTCCGTTGTATTTGTGCCGCGGTAATAGCGGTCAAATAAATTTTTCTGCGTTTCTTCATCCATTCCAATTCCATCATCTTGAATCGTAATCAAGACGCGGTCACTTTTTATCGCGGTCGAAATTGTAATGGTAGTGTTCTTAGGGTTATGTTTAATAGCATTAAAAATTAAATTATCAAGCATTCGTTCAAACCAGCGCGGGTCAGCTTGAATAAAAGGTTGAAGATGAGCGGGCACATAAGAGAAGTGAACATTTTCAATGGTTCTATCGTTAACGAATTTTAAAACAATATGCTGAAGTAGTTGATGAACGTCCACTTTTTTTGTTTCTAAAACAACCACGTTATTTTTAAGCTTAAAGGCCAATGAAAAATCCTCTACAAGCTCCACCATGTATTCACTTTTATCACGGAGTGTTTGGCCAATTTCTTTTAACTCTTCTTCGTTCCAATTGTAATGGCCGCTTTCAAGCATATGCCCATATCCTTGAATCGTCGAAAGAGGTGTGCGCAAATCATGTGATATTCCCGTCATCCATTCTTCGCGAGTAGTTTCTAGCTGCTTTCGTTCTTTTTCAGCTAAGCTAAGCTGCTCCGCCATCTCATAAAAAGCGGTGATTACTTCTGAATACAGACGATATTGAAAGCGTACTTTTCCATTCTTCCGAAAGACGCGCTTCCGCTCTTTTTGTGTTAGCACTTCTGAATAGTTTCCGCTTCCCATGCGCCCAAGCCAGCTGGTGAAGAGAAGTAAGGGTCCGCCGTAGCGAAAAGCGTTCCAGATGGAGAAAGCGATGGTGGCTATAAGAACGGAAACAGCCACGATGATGGAGATCATCCAAGCTTTTCGAATAATAGATTCATCGGTTATACTGTGGTAATTATTAGGAGTGTAAAAAACCCATGAAATTTTCTTCTTTGGATCATGGAATACAGTAGCTGTTGAATCATATTTATCTTGTTCAATTTTTCGGGAAATAATTTCTAAAGGATCGTAACGTGTTTTTTCTTTAGACATTCTAATTGAAGCTAAGATATCACCTTTCTCATTTAAAATTTGAAGCGAAGCATCTTTTTCTTTTAACGCCTTTTTGATAAGAGGGATATCGCTTTTGGGAGGCACACTTTGTTTATTGTATTCAGCATACAAAGCATATAGCTGGTCTTTTAAATCACTTTTATAGCCCAAAATATAATAAGTAGGTGTAGTCAAAAAGGTATCAAGTTCTGTTACTACATTATAGCCTTTAAATTTTTTGGTTTTATCCATTTCTAATAACTCTGAAAGACCGTAGTGCTTAGGTAAGTCTTTTGGGGAGTTAATTTCTCCAATTACTTTTCCTTGTTTGTTCAGTACTTGGTACCATAGTCCTTCTTGTTTAAGTTGTTTTGCTAAATCATCTGAAACGGTTGCTTTTCCACCTTCAACTGTTGTATCCCCCGTTAACACGCTAAGTGATCCAGAGGGTAAGTCTCTTTTTATATCTTGCTTTGAAAGGTAATAAGCTAGAAACATTAAAGCGCAAAAAAGAACGCAGCAAACACATGCAATAATCGCAATAAACTGAAATGAAAAATGAAAGGTCAACCTTCTTTTAATGGATTTCATAGCGCTTTTCCGTTCACTAATTTATACCCAAGCCCTCGTACCGTAACTAAATGTTTTGGGTTGCTAGGATTATCTTCAATTCGTTCTCGAATTCTTCGAATATGCACGGTTACTGTATTATCGTCTACAAACTGATTATATCCCCAGACGGCTTCAAGAAGCTGTGATTTAGAAAGAACAATATTCATATTTTTACAAAAGTGAAGAAGCAATAAAAACACTTGTGCGGGGCAAGAAACCGTTTGACCGTCCACAATGAGTTCTCCTGCCGATTCATCTACAGTAAAACGATCAAACTCATAGCGATTTGACGATTGTGGTTCCGTTCTTATAGAAGTTCCTTCAGTCAGCGCTTGCTTTCTGCGCAGTCGTGCTTTAATTCGTGCCGCAATTTCTAAAGGATTAAACGGCTTAGTTACGTAGTCGTCTCCTCCCATGGCGAAACCCGTTAGTACGTCCAGGTCGGATACTTTGGCTGTTATGAATAAAATATACGCGTTTGAGAGCTCACGAATTTTAGGACAGATATCAAATCCGCTTTGATCGGGAAGCATTACGTCCAACAAAATAATATCAATTGTTTGATTATGTAAAACATCCAGCGCTTCTTGAGCGGTGTGAGCTTTATAAATTTGGTTGAATCCTTCTTTTTTTAATACTGTTTCCAGCATTTTGACGATGGCAATTTCATCATCAACTAGCAATATAGACGCATCTTCCAACGTAAATCACCTCTGTTTCATTTCATACGTATTCGATTTTAGCATAAGAACATTACGAAAAGATTAACAAAATTGGAAAATGTTAAGGAAAAGATAATCTCCTGGTTATTTTCTTGAAAACTTCATTTCATATACTAAATGCACAGACACATAGTAAAGGAGTTAAAAGGATGAGTAATGATTTTAGGCGGGTTAAAGTAATTGATAGTATGAGAGGATTCAGCTTGTTTGGTATTTTACTAGCGAATATGCTGATTTTTCAATATGGCATTTACGGAAAGGATATGATTCATCTCTTCTCGCTATCACCAAGTGATTCAGCAGCCTATGTCTTTTTAAAAGTCGCGGTAGAGGAAAGTTTTATGCCGATTTTCACCTTTTTATTTGGCTATTCAATGGTGAAGATGAAAGAAAGCTTAGAAAGAAGGAAGCTAGGGGTAAAAAGGCATTTCTTTCGCCGTTTTCTTCTACTTCTAGGGTTTGGCTTACTGCATGGAGTGTTTTTATGGGAAGGAGATATTCTTACATTTTACGGAATGATGGGAGTATTTTTACTACTTTTCTTTTTAAAGCGTAAAGCCAAAACACTTTTGGTGTGGGCATCGATTTTGCTGGTCCTTACAGGAGCATCCGGATACGGTTCATTAAACGATAATATGTATCTTCTTAGCGATAAACAAACGCTTACGACATATGTAAAAGATACGATTCATGTGTATGGAAGTGGAACTTATGAACAGATTAAAGACCACCGCAACAATGTTGATCCGATGAATATAGCAGGATATAAATTTGCTTTTGCCTTCTTGTTTACGCCATTTATAATGGGCGCTTTGTTTTTATTTGGTATGTATGCAGGAAAGAAAAAGTGGTTTTACGATGTTTCAGCTAATCAAAAACAGTATGGCCGTTGGGCAGCCGCGCTGATTCCGCTTGGCTTGCTGTTAAAAGGGACTATGTACGTATGGCCAGATGCGAATTGGGCTGGTTCTACACATATGTTAGGTGGAAGTCTTCTATCTCTTGGTTATATTGCAGGCTTTGCTTGGTTATATGCGAAATACGAGAAGTCATTTTTGATAAAGGCTTTTGAAAGTGTAGGCAGGATATCGCTTAGTAATTATTTAATGCAAACGGTCATATGCACGACGATTTTTTACGGTTACGGATTAGGTTATTTCGGAAAGCTCGGCATGATTGCAGGGATTTTTGTCTGCATAGGTATTTACGGAATTCAGCTTATCAGCAGCTATATGTACGTGCAAAAATTTCAAACTGGACCGGTGGAAAAGCTACTGCGTATATGGACAAATTTTTCTTGGAGTGGAAAGCCCAAAGAAAAAAAAGCCTTACCGGCGGAAGTAAATCATCCTTTTGTTGGATGATAGCAGTCAAATTTATTTAAAAGGAGATTTTAAAAATGTGGGCTATTAGTGTAAAAGAGTTTCAAAGCTTATTTAAAAGTATTAAATCAATTATCGTTATCTTAATCGTATGCGGTGCTTCCTATGGAATAGCCCATATAGTTAGTCAACTTGGAGGTCAACTGACGAGTGCACAGATTCAAGATGGAGCCAACGGGGGAATTTTGGTGATGCTTCTCGGGTTCGGACCTTTATTTATTTCAAGTCTTTCTCATAATGTTATTAATCAAGAAATTAAAACAAGAACAGCAAGGTTTTTAGTTACCAAAACATCAAGAGAGCGTATTGTACTAGGAAAATTCTTAGGTATTTGCTGTTTCTGGCTTGTTTGTATCTCTATTTCATTTCTACTGATTGTGTTTATTTCGCATCATTTTTCTTTTTATATATTTTTAGAGTGCCTGCTATTCACCGTTTGTATCATTTCATTTGTTTTAATGCTTTCAGCTTTAATGCCAAGCCCAACTCATACTATGTTTTTATCAATTATTTTATCGTTTGTTCTACCGGTACTGAGCGTGTGGAGCATATTTTCATCAAAAGCGTACATTGCATGGTTTAAGTATGTGACACCCTACTACTATTTAAAGCTGGAGAAAGGGTATCTAACAGTTCTTCTTATTTTTGCAGCACTTTGTTTATGTACGGCACTTTGGAGTTTTAAAAGGAGAGAAGTATAATATGTATGCTATTGAAACAAGTAAATTAACTAAAAAATATGGATCTAAAACAGTTGTTAACGGTATTAATTTACAGGTACCACAAGGGGAAATTTACGGATTTTTAGGAAGAAACGGAGCAGGAAAGTCTACATTTATTAATATGCTTACCGGCGTTTCATTTCCTTCAGCAGGAGAATTTACGCTGCTGGGACAGAGTGATATTGATTTAGAGCTTCAGAAGAAAATAGGTGTGCTTCCTGACTATGCTAACTTTTATGATGAGATGACAGCGCTCAATCATTTGCGCTATTTTTTAAAGATAAACGGCCATCGTTTTTCGAAAGAACACTGTAGTATTGTACTGAAGAAAGTAGGATTAGAAGGACATGAGCATCAGAAAGTTGGAAAGTTTTCATTTGGAATGAAAAAGAAGTTAGGAATTGCTCAAGCAATTGTAGCAGACCCAGATCTTANATCATTTGCGCTATTTTTTAAAGATAAACGGCCATCGTTTTTCGAAAGAACACTGTAGTATTGTACTGAAGAAAGTAGGATTAGAAGGACATGAGCATCAGAAAGTTGGAAAGTTTTCATTTGGAATGAAAAAGAAGTTAGGAATTGCTCAAGCAATTGTAGCAGACCCAGATCTTATCTTTTTAGATGAACCAACTTCTGGAGTAGATGTTGAATCTGCTCTTCACATTCATGAACTAATAAGAGAACTCCAAAATCAAGGCAAGACAATTTTTATGACGTCTCATAATTTAAATGAAGTTGAGAAGATTTGTACACGTGTAGCGATTATGAAAAATGGGGTCATTTTAATAGAAGGTACAATGGAAGAGCTGCGCTTTCAATATCAAGCGAAAAAAACGGTGATGATTAAACATGATCCCTACCCAAGCAGCCATAAAGAATATATTCAACAGTTTTTCCGTACGTTGAGTCCCGAAGTTGAATACCATCACATGTACACAAAAGTGATGCTTCAAAAAGAAAGAAATATTCCTCTTATTATTCGCGAATTGATTCAATGCGGCATCGACATTTATCAAGTTCACGTCGAAGAACCTTCTTTAGAGGAAATCTTTTTGCAAAAAAATATTGTGGATCACTCACAGGTGAGTTAATGGGCGAAAGTCCGTTGGTTTACTACTCAGTCTGAATACATTATTTATAAATACCAGTTAGGAAGCTTCTGACAAAAACATGTTCATTTTCTCAAGAAACTGATAAGATAGCTAATGACATTTAAAAATAAGAAAGGATTTCGATTATGTTATCAGCTATTAATTCAGTAGATTATACCATCTTCCACGCGGTGAATCAGTATGCCTCACACGTAAAGCCTCTAGATTCGCTGATGGTATTCTTTGCAGATTATGCCCAGTATGTACTTATCGTTTTACTCGGCTTGTTTTTACTTATTAATAAAAACGGCAGCCGTGTTGTAGCATTTCAAGCTTTGTGTGCTTGTGCCACAGGAGTCATTATCAATAAAGTGATTAGTTTATTTGCTTATCGAGATCGTCCGTTTATCTCTCACCACGTGAATCAGCTTGTTGATCACGCCGCAAATTCTTCATTTCCAAGCGATCATGCTACATCTGCATTAGTTATCACTTTTACCATTTGGCTGCATTTCAAACGTTCAGGACGCATGTGGGTTGTCATGGGCGTACTCATTGCCTTTTCACGCGTATGGGTTGGCGTTCATTATCCATTCGATGTGTTAACAGGAGCCGTTTTAGGCTGCGTGCTGGCGCTGTTTATTCATTATGTTATTTTTAATACGAAACTGATGAGGTCCATTACCAACTTGTCTATTTTTCGAAAATCAGCTTATGACGAACAGTCTCAATATTATTAAGAAAAAGTCGCAAATACGCGGCTTTTTTTATTGGGAAATTTTTAACGTATTTAATACTTGTTTTTTAAAATTAAATTGTGTACAATTAAATCATAGAAACGATAAATAAAAAACTTTTAATAAAATTAATGAAAAAGAGGAGAGGTTTATACATGAAAGCTTTATATGAAACAACAGTCGTTAACACAGGTGGAAGAACAGGAGAAGTTCACTCTTTAGATAACATCTTTAACTTAGACGTTGCAACACCTCCAGCGCTTGGTGGAGAAGCAACAACAGCAACAAACCCAGAGCAGCTGTTTGCAGCTGGATACAGTGCTTGTTTCAACAGCGCGTTAGAATTTATGTTGAAAAAACATAACGTAGAAATCAAAAGCAGTGAAGTAAAAGCTACTGTTCAGCTGCTTCCTGATAAAGCTGATCAAGGAGTGAAAATTGAAGTAGCGCTTGAAGCACATATCGAAGGCTTAGATTTAGAAACAGCGAAAAAATATGTAGACCTAGCTCATTCATACTGCCCGTATTCAAAAGCAATCAGCGGCAACGTAGACGTAACGATAGAAGTAGTTTAATTGCTTTAAAAAGCCCTGCTAAGCATGTAAAGCTTAGCAGGGCTTTTTTATTTGAATTTTCTCTATTCATTTGTAAGCGGTACTAGTATAATGAGGAAGAAAATGAATCATTCGCACAGTTTAGGTGCTCTTACATAGCGTAAGAGGTAACAGGGAATCGAGTGCAAATCTCGAGCGGTCCAGCCACTGTAAGCAGGGAGTTTTCTATCTTATCGTCACTCAAAATGGGGAAGGCGGTAGAAAATGATGATCTCAAGCCAGGAGACCTACCTATTCTGTACACTTGACTCTTCTAGGAAAGAGGCGGTGTATCAAGGTACGCAGTGAGCAATTGCTGTTTATTTTCATATGCCGACACGTCCTCAATTTCTATAGAATTGAGGCTTTTTTACGTTTTATTTTAAAAAAAGGAGTGTAGGAAATGGAAGGTTTATCAGTTTTTTTACTTGTCTTTTTATTAGGAATCAGGCACGGATTGGATGCAGATCACTTAGCTTTTATTGATGGCCAGACCCGATATAATTGGAGAATGGGCAGCCGTTTTGCCCCGTGGGTTGGAACGCTGTTTTCACTAGGTCATGGAGGAATGGTGGCCGTCACGGCCGGGGTGCTGGGCGTGGTGATGAAGAATTTTACGTTTCCTTCATATTTCGATCATTTTGCATCTTGGGTATCCATTATCTCTCTCTTTCTGATTGGAACATTAAACACATATCATTTGCTTCGAACTAAAAATAAAGAAGAAGAGTTTCAGCTGAGCGGATTAAAAGGGAAGTTTATTCCGAAAATCGCAAAAGGAACAACGAATCCTTTTTTAATTATTCTTGTAGGAGCATTGTTCGCTTTAGCAGCCGAAACGGTCAGTCAAACGGCCGTGTGGTCTCTAGCTGCAGGGAACGCAGGCAAGTATACGCCGCTTTTGTTGGGACTAGTGTTTATGTTTGGCATGATGCTTACAGATACAATCGATTCGATGATTGTACATAAAATGGTGAATGAATCGAGTAAATTTGGACAATCTGCTTCCCGCTTGATGGGCTGGGTTATTGTTGTCCTCGCGTATGGTGTGTCGTTCTATTTAGCATTCACTTTCTTTAACCCATGGGCCGAAGTAAACTTTGAAATGGTTGGCGTTATTCTGTTTATTTTTTTAGTGTCTATGTTTGTTTTTGTGAGTGTGAAGTCAAAAGGAAAAAATATTAAAATAAATGTCAATTAGTCAAACGAAAGCTTTAATCTGTTGAAGATTGAAGCTTTTTTGTATGAATTTGTTGAAGTTTATGGCTATTTTCGGTCGGTTATGAATAAGTTAAAGTATTATCTGTATTTAAAGGATGGAAAATTGTCTGAAAACCATTATAATTAAGGATAATTTAAGGTCGTTATGTGAAACGTAGAACATAGTTATACGTAAAATAAATAAAAGCATTTAATGCAAGCAGCAGGGGTTGTTTGGAGGAGGAATTGATTTGAGTCAGGTAATGGTAGAACAAAGCGTGTTTAGTTATTTAAAAGAACACGAACAAGATATGCTTGAAGATTTAATTGGATTTGTGAAAAAAGAATCACCGTCCTACAGTAAAGAGTTAGTAGATCAGTGTGGAATGTATTTAACGCAGCTGTTTCAAAAGCGGTTAGGGGTAGGGTACGAAATCATAGAAGAAAAAGAAGTAGGAAACCACTTGAAATTTACGATTGGAGAAGGAGAAAAGCAGCTTTTAATTATCGGTCATTTTGACACGGTATGGGAAAAGGGAAGGCTGAGTCTAAGAACGGAGGGAAACAAGCTGTATGGTCCGGGAATTTTAGACATGAAAGGCGGCATTGTACAATCTATATGGGCGATTAAAGCGATTCAAGAGCTTGGCTTATCGCTCGATAAAAAAATTGTGTTTTTCTGTAATTCGGATGAAGAGATTGGGTCAATTTCTTCTAAAAAATACATTGAAGAAGAAGCACAAAGAAGTGAAGCAGTGCTAGTAGCGGAACCAGCGGTGGCGGGTTCAGGTGCGTTAAAAACGTCGCGCAAAGGAGCGGGGATTTTCACCGTAAAAGTATGGGGACGAGCAGCACACGCGGGTAATCACCACAAAGAAGGAATCAATGCGATTGAAGAGCTGGCGCGCCAAGTGATTTTCTTGCAGGGCTTAACAGATTATGAAAAAGGTACAACGGTTAACGTTGGGACATTTACGGGAGGCAGCGGTACAAATGTAGTGCCGGAATATGCAGAAGCGCACGTGGATTTACGTGTTTCTACAGAAGAAGAAGCAAAACGCATGACGGATATTATTTTGAATTTAACACCCATTTTAAAAGGGATTAAGCTCGAAGTAACGGGAGGCATGAATCGTCCTCCGATGGTCAAGTCTAAACAAACGGAAGAGCTATTTGAATGCGCTCAGTCAATCGCGGCGAAACTGGGTATGAAATTGGAAGAAGCAGCTGTGGGCGGCGGAAGTGATGGCAATTTTACAGCGGCCATTGGTGTTCCCACGCTGGATGGATTAGGAGCATGCGGAAAAGGAATACATGCAGAATATGAACATATTCAAATTGATACGTTGTCCGAGCGTTCTTCTTTATTTGCGAATTTGCTGCTGCAAATATAAAAAAAGCCCGCCTCAAACGGCGGGGACTAATCTTAAAGCTTATATTGGGAGAGTATAAGCTTTCTTTTTTTATTTACTGCTTTCTTCTTGAAGAGAAAAGGCAGTTTCTTTCTTTTTGAATACCACTGCATCAAGAGCAAGGAACTGGCTTCCTGCAAGAAATAAGTGAGCAGACATGGCAATTAAGGCAATATCAAATTCAAACCCGCCAACAAATCCGCTTTTAAGCTTGGCTGTAAAAATGGCGCCAAGCATAACTGCCACAAATAAAGCAGATACGACTCTTGTTGCTAGGCCAAGAATAATAAGAATCCCACCTACAAGTTCAATGGTTGCAACAATATATGCCATGAAACCAGGGATTCCTAAGCTATCGAAGAACCCTACTGTATTTTCAATCCCGCCTTGCCATTTTTGAAAGCCGTGTACTAAAAATGTAAAACCTAATACTAAACGAATAATAAGTGAACCAATTTCCACGTTTTTATTCACTTTACTTCCTCCTTTAAGTGTATTTGAAAAACACTACATTATGTAGTGTGAAAGCCCGAAAAAAGAAATGTAGCAATTAAATCAGAAAGTCTTTCTTATTTGGATAATTTTATAACATTATGAACATCACACTACACATTGTAGTGTGATGTTTGTCCTCAGTCAAGAGGAAATATAAAATTAGACCATTTGGCATACAAAAATTTTCTGAAGAGCACTTGAAAAATCCTTTAATTATGTACAAGTTAGTCCCTTATTTTCAATCTTATTCTCCAACATGCTATACTGATGGCGGAGGTGTTACGATGCGTTTAGAAAATAAAAGAGTTATTGCGCTTGTTAGTGCAGACTTTGAAGATCTAGAACTATGGTATCCAGTGATGCGTCTTCGAGAAGAAGGAGCAGAAGTACATTTAGTTGGAGAAAAAGCAAACGAAACGTACATGGGGAAATACGGTGTTCCAGCCGTATCGGACTACGCGTTTAAAGATGTTGATCCAGCTGAATATGATGCTATTTTAGTACCTGGGGGCTGGGCGCCGGATAAACTGCGCCGCTATCCTGAAGTAATTGAAATGGTTCGTCATATGGATGAACAGCAAAAACCAATCGGCCAAATCTGCCATGCAGGATGGGTATTAATTTCTGCAAAAATCTTAGATGGCCGAAACGTAACAAGTACGCCAGGAATCAAAGATGATATGGAAAATGCGGGAGCTATTTGGCATGATGAAGCAGTCGTAATCGACGGCCACATTATTTCAAGCCGCCGTCCGCCAGACCTTCCTCCTTATGCAAAAGCATTTGCTGATGTACTAGCAGAGCAATAAGAAAAAAGCCGAAACCACATTGGTTTCGGCTTTTTTATAAGATCCGTTAAAAAAAGAAATGATAAAGTAAATAAAAAGTATCATTAAAAAAGCGAGCAGATGCATCTGCTCGCTTTTGTTCGTGTTTCTTATCAGTAACTTGCTTTTGCAAGTGTAAAAACAAAATGATTACTTTCTTTATAAAATCCATGATTACGGTTTTTGTATGTTTCGTTGTTGTTAGGGCACAATTAGCATTGATTGTGCTTGCATGGATTTCATCCATTGCCGCGGTTTGTTTTTCCACATGATCGATTAACCTAAACGACGCAAGCCCTACCTCTCTTGCATCCTTACGGCTCCGAAGCCGATCCAGTGTGAATAAGTTTTGTTCAAAGACATGTGTCGAATGCCAGTATTTTTACCTTGCATTGTACGATACATCCTTTCAAGTTACTTTCACTATGTCCAGCTCTTAAAGAAAAGCCAGAAATCTAAATATAACACCTCAGTTGATCTATGTCAAATAGAAAATGTGATTTTTTCACGTGAAACAATTGCAGCTAAAACATGGTTAAATAAAGGGATATCTTTTTTATATGGAAGAGTTTTTTGATACGATAAGTTAGAGGAATCCTAGAGGAGGATGAAAAATGAATAAAAATGAACAGTTTCGAAATGATGTATTGAGAAGTGTAGAATCATTAACATATGAACAATTAAATCAACAGCCAGCATCTAATACATGGAGCGTTATGCAAGTATTAGAACATTTATATTTGATGGAGCGCATGATTGTTTCACGTGTAAAGGATCAGTTAGAAAACGGTGTGGATCAGCCAACTGAAGATAAGCCGTTTCATTTAGCGGTAGACCGTTCGCGAAAAGTAGATGCACCGGCTCAAGTTACGCCTTCTAATGAAAAGCAGACATTAGAAGAGATGAAGAGTAAGCTGGCAGAATCAAGAGCGGCTTTAATAGAGCTAGAAGAAACAGCAAGTGAAGACAAGCTAAAGCAAAAATCATTTCCACACCCTGTGTTTGGGTTAATGGATTTAAAGCAGTGGATTGATTTTATTGGCTATCATGAAAAGCGTCATCAAGAACAAATAGAAGAAATCAAAACAGCAATTGGTGCATAAAAAAAACAGGCAGTCCGCCTGTTTTTTTATTTTTGGACCAAAATAGGATAGTCCGACATCATCCAAATACCAACACTGTATGTTTGGGGATTATGATTCCCTACGGTAGAGCCTGTTTGAATCGTAAACGAGAGTTGCAGAGGATCTTGATCGTAATAAATCGTTTGCTTGGTGGAAGGGGAATAAAGGCGCTTCGGAGGGATTTTAGGAACCGTATCCGTCGTGTTAACAAAACAGCGGCTATTTGAAACAAGATTTGTGTATGTTTGAACGAATTGAGGATCACCTACTCGAGGAGCTCCGTAGTTGTACATTGTAACTTCCGGAAAAGATGCGTTTGTGGCGACATCTAAGGCATGAAGAGCAGCGAGTGCACCACCTAGGCTATGCCCCGTTATATAAAGTGGCTTGGGGGTAAGGGACTGATATGTTTCAAAAATTTCATCACGGCATGATTCGTAAACGGCTAAAAAACCTTCGTGAACGAGACCAGCTTGTTGATTGTATGGATAAGGGCGCTGCCTAATGCGAGCATCAGCAATCCAGTCTGCCTCAGATTGAGTTCCTCGAAAGGCAATTACGATAGAGTCATCAGATTCTAAAATAAAACCAAACCATTCTTGCACCCCTACGGCAGAAGCTTTAAACGATTTAATAAGCCGGTAGCCTTCAGGTACATCAAATGTGCCTCCCTGTGCGTATTGCTTATAAGCTAAGACGCACGCATAAAGAAGGTCTAGAGCTAAAGGACGATAAAATAAAGGCTCTATTCTCATCATTGTTTTTCACACCTTCTAATAGAAAATAACTCCTATAGCCTATGTGTTCCTGAGAAGAAAGGTGCAGATACCCCTCTTTTGAAAGCAATAATTACGGAATGTAAACGGTTTATTGTTGGATGTTTTTGAGGATTTTACAAGTTTTTTTGTATATTTTAACTAAAAATTAGTTTTAATTTAGAGTTTTATTGTTAAAATTTATAATTTAACTTATAATTTAAAATAGTCTGAATGTAAAATAAGGGGGTTATCGTTTGGAGCAATTTGTAACGAGTTTGAATAATGTGCTATGGAGCACGCCTGTTATTTATGGGTGTCTTGCGATTGGCCTGTTTTTCTCAATTTTAACGAGGTTTTTGCAGGTGAGACACTTAAAAGACATGATTATGCTGATGTTTCAAGGTAAAAGTTCAGAAGCAGGAGTTTCTTCCTTCCAAGCCCTGTCTCTAGCGCTGTCGGGACGAGTCGGAACAGGAAACATTGCTGGAGTTGCGACAGCTATCGCGTTTGGAGGTCCAGGGGCTGTATTTTGGATGTGGACAGTTGCTTTTATTGGTGCTTCTAGTGCATTCATCGAATCAACACTTGCTCAAATTTATAAAGTTAAACAAGATGGCCAATATCGAGGTGGCCCAGCGTACTACATTGAAAAAGGAACGGGTATGAAATGGTATGGCATTTTATTTGCTATTGCAGCACTTGTTGCGATGAGTATCTTAATGCCGGGCGTTCAGTCTAACTCCATCGCGCTTGGAATCGACAACGCATTTGGCGTTAGTCCAACGGTTACAGCAGTAGGATTAGTTATTATTCTTGCTTTTATTATCTTTGGAGGCGTTAAGCGTATTGCAGGAGTGGCCCAATTCGTTGTACCTTTTATGGCACTTGGGTATATTATTTTAGCTCTTATTATTATTGCCATGAACATTTCCGAGTTGCCGGGAGTTATCGCTCTTATTTTTAAAAGTGCTTTTGCATTAGATTCTGCTTTTGGAGGAATTGTTGGTTTAGCTGTTTCTTGGGGAGTTAAGCGAGGCATCTATTCAAACGAAGCAGGACAAGGTACAGGACCTCACGCAGCAGCTGCAGCAGAAGTTTCACATCCGGCGAAACAAGGTCTTGTACAAGCTTTTTCGGTTTATATTGATACACTGTTCGTTTGTTCAGCAACAGCGTTTATGATTTTATTCACAGGCATGTACAACACAGAAGGACCAGGCGGTTCATTTATTATTTCAAATTTACCGGGTGTAGAAGCAGGACCTGGATTTACACAAGCTGCTATTGAAACAGTGTTGCCGGGGTTCGGAGCTGGGTTCGTGGCAGTTGCTCTATTTTTCTTCGCGTTTACAACGATTATGGCTTATTATTACATTGCTGAAACAAATATTGCTTATCTAACTCGCGGAAAGAACGGAAAGTGGGCTATGTTTGCATTAAAGCTTGTCCTTCTAGGAGCTACGTTCTACGGGTCAGTTAAACAAGCATCACTAGCTTGGGCGTTAGGTGATGCGGGACTTGGTATCATGGTATGGCTAAATTTAATTGCTATCTTAATTTTAGCTAAGCCTGCGTTAGTTGCATTAAAAGACTATGAAGCTCAGAAAAAACAAGGGGTAGACCCTGTGTTTGATCCCGTTAAACTAGGAATTAAAAATGCAGACTACTGGGAGAAAGAATATAAGAAAGATGAGTCACAAGTTTCGTAAACAAGAAAATCCTCACATATGTGAGGATTTTTTTATGAAGAAAGCGAGACAGAGGAGTTATTTAAGTTATATCGATCCTTCAAACAATGAATACGGTGTAGTTCTTCAAGCAGATGGTGAATTGCAAGCAGTTCGTAAAGCATTGTTGTTTCCGTTGAAAAAGGGTGATCCTCTCTGTTTTCTTCCTGCTTATGTGCCCAAAACCTTTGTTTTAAAGTCAAAACAAGCGTTTGATGATGCAAAGAGCTTTTATATTGTTCATTTTGTAAGACGTTATGAAAGGAAATGAATGTATCCCATATTACTTGATGTCTTGCACTTTGCAGCTGATGAGCAGGCAAGTAAATTAAATTACCAATATGGTAGACAAGCTGCCTCATAAGAGAAAGTTTCTTATATTCATAGTGGAATTTTCTCATAGCTGTACGAGTGAAATGATGAAACTTCCATTCTTTTCGCTGATACTCACAAAGCGTCTCAATTTTTTCAATTTCAGCGGAAAGCTGCTGAAATTGAAGCTTTGTTTGTTTATGACAAGCATGTACTTGGGAAAGTTCGCTTCCTCTTTGCTGTAAAACGCTGCTCATTTGTTTTGAGAGATTTTGAATTTTCCTCGTAATAATCGGTGTATAATTAGGAGGAAGAACGATGATATTCACAAGTGAAGAAGTAAGCAGCCCAATACTGGTGGTCGCTAAACGAATTAAAAACGAGATGAAATAATGATCGTGCACAATCGTCAGCATAGCCACTCCTGTTAGCGTGGCAACGAGTGTTCCTGCATGCAAACGCAATTTAGAACAGGATATAATAGTAGAAACAGCAACAAGCATATAGGTAAGCGGCGTCACTCCTAATAGAAATGTGTAAAGCATGGCAAAAGCAGCTCCGATTGCTGAAGCAGGAAAGCGGATGAACGCTTTTTTAATAGAATCGGCAGCTGTTGGTTCAATCGTAACAATAGCTGTAATAACAGCGAGCATATATGGCCAGCCGATAGACTGGCAAATGAGTGCAGTCAAAAAAACGGCAATGCCTGTTTTAATAATACGACCGCCTAAAAAATTGAATTTTTTTACGTAAATCATTATGCATACCTTCTTTAAAACAGTTAGTAGTTTAATTATAAGGCATATTAAGGTGATAGGAAAACATGTCTTAAAAACTAGCTTTTAAAAAACGAATAAATATACTATAATTTGTTTAAATATTTAAAAGAGGAGTACGACTAATGAAACAATTAATAAATGAAGCAATTAATAACTTACAGGATACATTTTATAATATAAGCAAATATATTGGGCAAAACCCTGAGCTTGGCCACGAAGAATTCAAAGCGTGCAAAGCATTAACGGATGTTTTAAAAGAACAAGGGTTCACAGTTGAAATTGGTACATGTGACTTGCCAACGGCTTTTACTGCTGTTTATGACAGTCAAAAGCCAGGTCCGTCGATTGGGTTTATGGCTGAGTACGATGCTTTGCCGGATCTCGGACATGCATGCGGCCATAACTTAATTGGAACCATGTCGATTGCAGCTGGTATTGGTCTTAGTAAAGCAGTTGCAGAAACAGGCGGTAAAGTATACGTATATGGAACGCCTGCAGAGGAAACACGAGGCGGCAAAGTAACGATGGCCAAGCAAGGCATTTTTAATCATTTAGACGTAGCTATGATGGTACATCCTTATTACTGTCACCAAAAAAGTGGACGTTCTCTTGCAATGGATGCCATTCAGTTTGAGTTCTTCGGAAAATCCGCGCACGCAGCTGCTGCTCCTCATGAAGGAATCAACGCGTTAGACGGCGTATTACAAACGTTCAACAGCATTAATGCGCTTCGCCAGCATGTGAAGCCGGATGTACGCATTCATGGAGTGATTACAGAGGGAGGCAAGGCGGCCAACGTTGTACCGGATTATGCAGTAGCACAATTTTATGTCCGCGCTTCAACCCGTGCATATGTAGATGAAGTGACAGAGAAGGTGAAGGCATGTGCCAACGGCGCTGCTCTAGCCACGGGAACAAAATTAAAAATCTCAAACTATGAGTTTTCTTATGATGATATGCAAACGAATCAAACATTATCCGATGTCTATACAAATAATCTCATCTCATTAGGCGTGAGCGAACAAAGCATTACGGAAGACCAAGGCGATCATGGATCTTTAGATATGGGGAATGTAAGTCAGGTTGTTCCGGCTATTCATCCGTATATTCAAATTTGTGATGATTATTTTGTTTGTCATACGCACGAATTTAGAGAAGCAGCTTTAAGTGAGCAAGGAAGAGAAGCAATGATACTCGGGGCACAAACAATGGCATTAACAGGGTATGACGTATTAACAAATCAAACGCTGCTCCAAAAAATCAAAGAAGAATTTAATGCTACAAAGTAAGAGGTAATGATAAAACCATACCAAATAATACGCTTGCGACTGCAAGCGTATTATTTAGTATGAGAAGCGGGACTGAATGGTTCGGAAAATTTGACCGTGGCGCTGTTCATCGCTCGCAGCTCGAACAATGCGGCTTTGAATTCGAGCATTGGTGATTCTTCTAGCGATTGATTGATAAAATGGAACGGTTTCTACTTCATCTTTAATGGATTCAGAGACCCCTTCTTGAAAAGTATTTGGCAGTTTTATGTTTAATGAAATTTGTGGGTAGCTGCCTGATAAATCATAATAGGCTTTAGAAAACCAGTCAAAGTGTTTAATTTCATCCTGCCGAATACCTAATATAGCTTGTTGAACCTGATTATTAGGAGCCAGTTCTGCTAAGCGTGTATAGTAGTGAATAGCGGAAAACTCGTCGTTTACAGCTTTGTTTATATCTCTTAGAAGCTGTTCGTCTAGCCTTGTATCATCTTCCCAATATTCTTCGTGCCGGGAGTAAAACTCATACATATGGATATACCTCCTCACCGTTTTGTTCTCTTGTCGTCACCATCATCGTATGTATAGACGAGAAAAGACGTACATTAAAAGAAAAAAGTTTAACAAAATGGTAAAAAGGGTATGTGCAGAGAATAGTATCAAAAAAGACAGAGGTTATCTTATGATTAAAATTGTAGCTAAAACCAAAGAAGGAGCTATTAAAGAAATAGAAATGAATGAGATTCGTTCAAGCCATGAGTTTCAATGGTATTGGGTTGATTTTTACAATCCCACCGAGGAAGAAAAAAAGCAGCTTGAACAATTTAATTTTCATCCTTTAGCAGTTGAGGACTGTTTAAATCAAGGTCAGCGCGCTAAATTTGAGTTGTATGATGAGCATTATTTTTTAGTCTATTATGCCCTTCATAAAGAAGAGCTTGAGCACTTAGAAGTATCTGCGTTTGTAGGGGATAACTTTTTAGTCACTTACCATATGGATAAGCTAACGAGCGTGGCTAGGGTTTGGGAGCTTATTAAAAAAGACCCTGAGGCTACCGAAGATGGAACATGGGATATCATGTATGAACTTTTAGATCATACCGTTGACGAATACTTCCCCGTGCTTTATAAATTTGAAGATCACATAGACGATATTGAAGACAATGCAAAAGACGAACCTATGGATGAATTAATGAGGCAGCTTTATGACATCCGAAGTGATTTGTCACGAATGCGCCGCATTTTAAACCCCATGAGAGATTTAATGTATCGTATTATGTCAACCAATGCGTTAAAAGCAAAAGAGCAGGTTCGCTATTTTAATGACATTTATGACCACTTATTAAATATGATTGAAATTATGCAAGCAAGCAGGGATTTGTCAAATGATATTCGAGAAAGCTTTATGTCCATTAACTCGGATCGTATGAATTCAATCATGTTTACGCTAACGCTTATGTCAGCTATTTTCTTACCGTTGACGTTTATTGCTGGCCTCTATGGCATGAACTTTTCATATATGCCGGAACTGACGGGGAAATATAATTATTTTATTGTACTTGGCATTATGATTGGGCTTGTAGGCGTAATGGTCTTTGCCTTTTATAAAATGGGATGGTTTAAATATCGAAAAGGACCGAAACTATAAAGTAGATTGTTAACCTTCCTGTATAAATGTTAATCAACTCAGTAAAAATGAAATTAAATAAGCGAAGATCTTATCTGACTCTAGATAAGATCTTTTTCTTGTGCTATAAACAAGAAAAGCAGGGAAGCGAGGGAAGAATGTGAAACACGGAAGAATGGGTCTGCGAAGCATCACGGTGCTGCTTGTATGCATGGTGGTGATTCTATCGCTATTGTTAACGGATTTATTAGTTAGCAGTTCAATTGGAAAAAATATTCGGGATCAACAGGCTGAAAAAGCTCGGACTATTGCTACGATTATTTCAGAATCAACGAACGTGAAAGAAGGACTAGAGACAAAAACACCTCAGTCAATTCAAGAATTCACTAAACGAATTCGTAAAAAATCAAGCGTCTTGTTTATCGTTGTTATGGATATGAATGGAATTCGGCAATCTCATCCAGATCCTAAAAAGATAGGAAAGAGGTTTGCCGGAGGGGATGAGCAAAAATCATTGCACGGGAAATCTTATGTATCTGTATCAAAAGGAACGCTCGATAAATCTCTGCGCGCTTTTGCACCTATTTATAATGAAAAAAATCAACAAATTGGCGCAGTAGCTGTGGGGATTTCTTTGAATAATGTAAATGAAGCAATTAGAGATGGGCATCGTCGAATTGTTTTAGGTTCATTAATTGGTTTACTTGTAGGCATTCTTGGTGCTATTTTATTAGCGAATTACATAAAGAAAATTTTATTTGGCTTGGAACCTTCTGAAATTGCTAAAATTCTAGAAGAGAGAAGTACCATGCTGCAGTCGGTTCGTGAAGGAGTGATAGCTGTTGATAAAGAAGGTAATATTACACTTGCTAATCGTTCTGCACGCCGCTTATTTGTTAAAGCAGGGTTAGCGCCAGAGCCAATCGGTTTGTCTATTCGAGAATATATGCCCACCTCCAGGCTGGACGACGTTTTGTCTACGGGGGAATCTCATTACGATGAAGAGCAATTCATAAATGGAGTAGCCATTGTGGTTAACAGGGTTCCGCTAGTAGTAAACGAAGAGATTGTAGGGGCACTTTCTACGTTTCGGGATAAAACAGAAGTTAACATCTTAGCAGAACAGCTAACAGGTGTTAAAATGTATGTGGAAGCGCTTCGAGCACAATCGCATGAATTTATGAATAAACTTCATGTGATTTTAGGAATGGTGCAGATGAATTATTATGATGAGCTAAAAACGTATATTCATCAGCTTGTTAATCACCGTGTCGATGAATCTAGTTCAGTGACTAAATCTATTAAAGATCATGCGTTGGCAGGGTTCCTCATGGGCAAAATGAGTTATGCTAGAGAGGAAAGTGTAGAACTGACGTTTTCCGCTCATGAAGTTATTCCAGAACCTTCAGATCCACACGTTACTCATCATCTCATTACCATTATTGGAAATTTAATTGATAATGCAATTGATTCAGTTTGTCATCAAGCCTCTAAAAAAGTGTCCGTTATGCTTGTTTATAAAAACAATAAACTTACGATTCAAGTCACGGATACAGGCTGCGGCATTCCTTCCGATACAATGAATCAGATTTTCAAGAAAGGTTTTTCTACAAAAGGCACGAGCAGAGGGTTTGGACTGCATTTAGTGAAGCAAACGATTGATGAACTAGGTGGCCAAATCGTCATTGACTCATTTATAAATAGCGGTACCACATTCTATATTGATATTCCGTACGAAACAAGGAGAGATCAAGTTGATTAAAGTATTAATTGTTGAAGATGACCCAATGGTTGCTCAGTTTAATCAAAAGTACATTGAAGAGATAGAGGGGTTTACAGTGGTCGCTGTTGCTCATTCGGGTCATGAAGCCTTGGTGAAGGTAAATGAATATCAAGTTGATTTAGTGCTGCTTGATGTCTTTATGCCTGGGCAAAATGGTTTGAAAGTTTTACAAGAGATTCGAACAAAACAAGAGGAAATAGATGTCATTTTTATCACCGCTGCTTCGGATGCCCAAACGATTCAGCAAGCTCTACGCTACGGAGCAATTGATTATTTGATTAAGCCTTTTACATTTGAACGCTTTTATCAAGCACTTTCGGCTTACAAACAAACATTTCGTACGTTAAAACAGCAACCTCAGCTTAACCAACAGGAATTAGACGGGCTGCTGTCTAATAAAAAAATAAAAGAAGCTCGGGTAGAGCCGTTGCCTAAGGGTTTAACGACAGGAACATTAGAAGTTATCGTAGAAGCCATTGAGCATCTTAAAGATCACCCTTTTTCGACTGATGATGTAGCTGAAAAAACGGGAATTTCAAGAGTATCTATTCGGAAATATTTAAAATTTCTAACAGATATAGGTCTTCTTGGGGAAAGAATGACTTACGGCACAATAGGACGACCTGTGTATGCGTACTTATACAATGAACAAAACCGTCACTTGCTGCATCACTACCTCGTTGACTTTGAAAAATAAAGAGATTGACCTGTTAGAGACGTCCGGTGCTATTTTGTCAGTGTGAGAATATTTTACTGTAGAGTGCGGGTGAGTTAAGTGGTATGGTTGATAATAACAAAGGAAAAAACAAGTCGTTTGACTGAAAAAGAGGTGGTTTCTTGATTGAAAGCATAGAACGCTTGACTGAATTACTGTTATCAGGGAATCAAGATGAAGCTTGGAATATTGTGTGGAAAAAAAGACAGCAGGGTTTCGATACATTTTATATTTTTCAGCAATTCATTTCAGTGTCGATGGCTCAAATCGGTATGATGTGGGAAGAAGATGAAATTTCAGTGGCTGATGAACATTTAGCTACTACTACCTGTGACTATGTTTTGTCACGCTATCAATTGTGTATAGAAAAAGAAGTTATTAAAAATGAAAAAAAAGGTCTGTTTTTGTGTATAGAAAATGAACAGCATTTTTTAGGTTTAAAAATGATTTCCATTCTCTTTGAAGAGCACGGCTGGCAGACGAAACTTTTAGGAGCAGATTCTCCGCTTTTACATGCAACGCACACTGTTGAACAATGGAAACCTGATTTAGTAGGAATCTCGTTCAGTTTAACTCATCATATAGAAAAAGCAAACGAATATATAGAAGGATTACAAAAGACAAAACATCAGCCGCTTATTTTAGTTGGAGGTCGAGTAGTTTCAAGCTATAAGTTTCCTCTTGCTCAAACAAATCAAGTTCGGTTTATTGCACAGTTAGAGGAGTTGAAAGAGTTTTTTCATTATCAATCGATTAGGGGGATTAAGGTTGTCGACTATTAAATATGCTCCGCTTCCTGTTTTTATTATGGATGAGGAAATGAATATTCTAGCGCAATCTGATGAAGCAGCCGCTTTATTTGGAGAGGTTCAACATTTTTTAGAAATTGTTGACGAAGATAGTCAGATCAAAGCTAGAAAACGATTAGGGCAGAAGAAAAAAATAAAAACAGAATTAGTCATGCATTCGCACAAAGCTAAGATGTCTCTTTATACCGTGAATTGCAAATGGGAGCAAGATAAGGCGCATGTGATATGTGTAGAGGAAGATTCTCAAATTAGAATTCTTTCAGAAAAAATCCAACAACATACAGCGCGTTTATCTGAAACAGACTTAGAACTGCTGCTGCAAAAAGAACGATTAGAAAAAGCAATGAACCGAGTTATAGAACTGTCGGGACCGTTTATTCATTTATCGAACAACATGGTGCTTATACCTCTGTTTGGCGATTTATTTGAGGAAGTCATCATGAAAAATGAACATCGGCTGCTCAGACAAATAGATGAGGAAACGGTTGATCGAGTTATCATTGACTTTAATGGAATAGGTCAAATTGATGAACGAGGTGTTGCAGCCCTAGAACATTTAATATGGGAATTTCAGCTAATGGGTGTACAGATTTATTTAACAGGTGTGACACCCGATCATAGTCAATGGCTTCACCAGTATCATTTTCAAGCAAATGTAAAATCTATTAGTAACTTAGGTCAGGCCATTCATCAATTTTTTACAACGGCATGAAATGGCTACAAAAAGTGAACACTTCATATAAAGACAATAAGACAGGGGATCAATATTGATAAACAGGTGATTAAAATTTGGTGAAACACGCGCGTAAAGTAGCTTTAAGAATTTCAATTATATATATCATTATTGGCGCTGTATGGATCTTGATATCTGATAATATATCTAGAACATTAGCGCAAGGTCGTTTTGAAGTATATATTTTTTTTCAACAATACAAAGGTTGGCTTTTTATTTTAGCTACGGGGATTATTTTGTATGGGTTGGTATATAGGAGAGCTTATAAACTAGTGGAGTCCCAGCAAGAGCTCGTAGTGAAAGAACACGAACTTCAAACGAGCAATCAGCACTATCAATCTTTATTCAAACATAATCCCGATGGCGTTTTTGAAATAAGTAAAACGGGTGAAGTTCTTCTTGCTAATCCAGAAGGTGAAGGAATCGTTGGATACTCCAGTGAAGAATTACGAAAAATGAAACCTTCAGCTCTTATCGCAGCTGAAGAGTTTGATATGTGTAAAGAGTATTTTAAAGAAGTGCTGAATGGAAAAGGTGCTAAGTTCGAAATGAATGTGATCAATAGAAAGCGAGAAAGACGGCTGCTTAGGTGTTCATTGCTTCCCATCATCGTTCATAAGCAGGTAGTAGGTGTATTTATGATTGCACGTGATATTACTACATACCGTCAAGATGAAGAGCTTATGATAACCTCGGAAAAAATGTCCGTTATTGGACAAATGGCAGGTGCCGTCGCACATGAAATTAGAAACCCGCTTACTTCTTTAAAAGGCTTTGTACAGGTTATGCAAGCCTCTAAGGAAACAAATGACACATATTTAGATATTATGATGTCTGAAATCGACCGCATCAACTTAATCTCCAGTGAAATGCTCATTCTTGGAAAAAAGCAGCATGTATCTTTTGAAAAGACCAATTTATGCGAGATTTTAAAACAAGTTATTACGCTAATGGAAGCGCAGGCCAATTTAAATAATGTTTCTATTTTATTGAAAGAAACAGCCAAAAGGCCTATTTATGTTTCGGCTGATGCAAATCAATTGAAACAAGTGTTCATCAACGTGATCAAAAACGGTGTAGAAGCTATTATGGAGAAAGGTCATATTACAATAACAGTTGAAGAAAAAGGTACACGAGCATTGATTCACTTTGAAGACAATGGAATCGGAATGAGTCAAGAGAGGATTGAACAAGTAGGAACGCCGTTTTATTCTACAAAAGAAGCTGGCACTGGCTTAGGGCTGGCCGTATGTTACAAAATCATGGAGCGTCATCAAGGTACCATGCATTTTAAAAGCGGTAAAGGAAAAGGGACAACTGTTATTATTGATATGCCAATTATAGAACGAAACAGCCGCCTCTCGTAGCTCAGAGAGGCGGCTGTTTTCTTGAAAAAGAGGAAGTAAGCAGCTGAGCCCTTTGCATCTTAATCCATATAGGACATAAAACCTCCTTCTTATACAAGTTTTCGTCCATAATAAAGAGGATCATATTGTTTTCTATAGAAGCAATAGTGTATCATAGTTGAAGCTATGTTTATTGATGTAGAAAAGTTAAGGTAACAACCGATTTTTCTACTGACGGATTGACAGGGTCCCTTGGGATAAGAAAGGTTTATTTATAAATAGAAATTAAGGTCAGTATTAACGCACATGGCCACTGATACATTCGTTTAATTGAAATGAAAAAAATCGTTTATAATATCGAGAAAAGCATGGAAAAGGAGATAGATATGAGTCAGTTTATAGAGACTTTACAGCCTTTTTTACAAGAGGCGTGGAAAAAAGCAGGGTTCAATGAGCCTACTGCCATTCAAACGAAAGCTATTTCAGAGATTTTAGCTAATAAAGATGTAATAGGAGAATCCCCAACGGGAACAGGAAAGACGCTGGCATATCTGTTGCCTGTCTTACATCGCATTCAGCCGGGACCATCTCATATTCAAGCTGTTATTTTAGCATCTTCCCATGAATTGGTTATGCAAATTCACGGTGAAATTCAAACTTGGTCGCAGGGAAGCGGTATTTCAAGCGCTGCGTTTATTGGCGGAGCAAATATGAAACGGCAATTAGAAAAACTTAAAAAACGTCCCAATATCATTGTTGGTACCCCAGGACGTTTGAACGAGCTAATTAAAATGAAGAAATTAAAGATGCACGAAGTCAAAACAATTGTGATTGATGAAGCGGATCAATTGTTTGTACCTGAGCATGTTCAAACGGTTCAACAGATTGTAAAAATGGCGTTAAGTGATCGTCAAATCCTAGTCTTCTCAGCTACTGTATCAGAACGTACCAAATCGCTAGCGAAAGATATGATGAACTACCCTCTTGAAATAGAGGTAGGAAGAGATGAACTTCCGGCTTCGAAGGTAGAGCATGTATACATCAAAAGTGAAGCTAGAGATAAAGTGGACGTGCTTAGAAAACTAGTTCGTCAAGAACAAATGAAAGCTTTAGCCTTTTTTAAAGGAATTGATACTCTAATCGAGTTTGAAGAAAAATTAACATTTAAGCGTGTAGAAGCAGGTTCTTTACACAGTGAAACGAAAAAAGAAGATCGTGCTACGACGATTAAAGGGTTTCGAAAAGGAGATTTCCCTGTCTTATTAGCAACGGATGTCGCAGCTAGAGGATTAGACATTAAGGGATTGACGCATGTAATTCACATCGATGTTCCTCAAGATGCAGATCAATACGTCCATCGCTCAGGTAGAACAGGCAGATCGGGAGCAGAAGGTACAGTCATTTCTCTTGTGACTGAACGTGAAGAGCGAAATTTAAAACAAATCGCACGTGAACTTCAACTTTCATTAGTGAAAAAAGAGCTTTATATGGGTGAAATAGTGGATGAAGGAACAAAAGAGCAGTCCCGTACAGCTAAAAAACCTTCAAAAAAGCCATTTAACAAGAAAAAGAAACAAAAAGGTCGAATGTAAACTAGGTATTCTTCCTTTTATAACAGCAGTGTCACAACCTAAAAAGCAACGTCTACTGCTTTATTACAGCAGCCTGGCGTTGTTTACTTTCTCTATTTCACCTGTATAAATAAGTAAAAAGAGAGAAATGTAGATATTTTTTCCTAGGTATGAAAATAGTTTGAATGATGGATTTTGTTTTTTGTAACCTTATTTTAACATTACTTTAAGAGACTTCTAATAAAAGAGGAAGAAGGACGTGGGGACATTTTATGGATGCAATTGATGATCTCTTTGACGACATAGAGCGAAGAAGAAAAAGTAAAGAATATAGTCGAGATGCAGATCAATTAGAATCATATTTACATGAAGTTCAACGTATCATGGAATTTCTTGAAGAGGGTATCTATCTGTTTCAAAATTCGCACCAACAATATGCGTCAGATTGGTCAGGGCGTTCTAAGAGCTCATATGAGGATATTTATAATGATATTACGCAATCTACTTTTCATCTGTACGACGTAAGGGATGAATTGTTTCAAACTTTACGCTTAGAAATTTCACGATTAAGAGAGTTAGCATCGGCGTAATAAATAACATTATCGACTCACTCCTTTAGAAAGTGAGTCTTTCCGTATAGGCTTAAAAAATGTTTGGATGATGACTGAAGGCTTACAAGAGATAGGGGGACGGACATACATGGAGATAAAAGTAAATCCAGAGGTGCTGCAGACGTTTGCAGAGCGAATTCAGCACTCTCATTCACAGACGGCTGATGCACTTCAAAAACTAAGCTGGGAAGCTACAAATCTACATTTCTTGTCTGTTGCAGATATTGATAAAGTGCTGGACTTGCAGGAAGAGTTACAGCATATGATTCGCAAACTTGATTCGCTAACGGAAAACGCACATTTATTAGTAAAAGACACTGCAGAACAAATGAGAAAAGCAGATGGAGAGCTAGAAGGCTCTTCAGGCTGGACGGAGTTTTGGTCGAGCGTGTGGAGCGATGGGGGCACCCATTCACAAGATACGTGGAATGACATAAAGAACTTAAAAGAATGGAATACGTATGACAATATGCATAGAACGATTGAAAAACCTTTAGGTACTCTTAATGTTATGTGGAATTCGCTTTCTATGTCTTGGGAAGAAAAAGTAGTGAATGGTTCTACATGCAGTCGAACGGAATTTTTTACTTATGGCGTTATTCAAATGGGGTTGGGCATTTTAAGTCAGGAAATGAATCCTTCAAACATTATGTTTAGTGACAGCACAGAGGAAGTGAAGAGAGAATGAATGAAGTATATGATGGCGCTGGAAGTGAAATGGTACAGTTCCTTACAGGGTTGTCTCGGCAATGAAATATACATTTAACTTATTAGAAAAATCGTTAATTGAAGCAATGAAAGATAATAAGAAAATTGCTCAATTTTATAAAACTTTAATGAATAGCAATTTATGGCTAGTTGTTAGTTCAGAGCATGGAGCATCAGATATATTGATTGCAGAGCACTACGTTCAGACGATGAAAAGCGCAGCGTACCGATATTTACCTGTTTTTTCGTCAAAATATCCGATTGAACAGATGCTGAAAGATGAAAAGACCGTATGCGTATCATTTAAGGATATGCTGCCTGTATTAAATGAAGAAATAGCGATATTACTTAACCCTGACACGCCTCTCTCAAAATTATTCATCCCCGAAGAAATAAGGATGTTAAAAGAAGATCAAAATTATTTTAAGCAGTAGCCAAAAAATAAAAAGCGCATGTGCTTTTTCAAAACATGTCTGAATCTTAAATAAATAGAAGATATATAAAGAGGCAGGGCCTTAAATAGGCTGCTGCTTTTTTATTACTAGTAAATAGTTTTATAGATAATGAACAAAAATGTAATTTAATAGTCTTATAGTTTTTATTTTCCTTTAAATAGGTACCTATAGATCAGATGGAAAAGGTTTAAATGAGAACAAAATCTTGGTTTTTTAGGTTTTATTTGCATTTTTTAGGGGTATTTGTAGATACATATTCTCATTTTTGGAGGCTTTTGCAAGTAACCTTTGACCTTATCACTAGAGTTTCTTACAATAATAGTAAATATATAAACCGAAGGAGAGATATGTATGTCAGGAATTATTCGCGTAACACCAGCAGAGCTTCGCGACATGGCGGGTCGTTATACTAACGAAAGCGGTCAAGTTCAAGAATTAGTAAGTCGTCTTGATACAATGAAAAATCAACTTCAAGACATGTGGGAAGGTGCTTCAAGCGAAGCGTTTGCTGCTCAATACGAAGAATTAAAGCCTTCTTTCGTTGAAATGTCTAACCTACTTACAAAGATTGCTAAGCAATTAGATGACTCTGCAAACGTTCTTGAAGATACAGATAACCAAATCGCTAGCCAAATCCGCGGTTAACTTCATCTAATAATCTAAGTGAAGTAATAAAAGGAGCGCCCTATTCTCAAAAGATGAAGGCGCTTTTTCTATGTTTTGAGGTGATGAAACCCTATGTATATAGAAGTAACAGTAGACTTAAAGCACTATACAGGTGATCGGTTCGATTTGCGACTATCAAACTATCATTCACTCAAAAAAGTAGTCGAGATCGTTTGGCAAGCTAAAAAGATTACTCAATCACCAAAGGACGGTGCGTGGATACGTGTTTCAAATAAAAATCTTATTTTCTCGGGAAATGAGACGATGATTAACTGCGGAATTACCACAGGTGATTGTATCGAAATTCTCTAAAGGAGTCTATTAGAATGTCAGAGAAGAAACCGACTTACTTAGAAGAACAGCTCGAAGCTGTAATGACACGTCATAATAATGAATATACATTTGTTTTTCAAAAAGAAAAAATTCGACTTAATCGTTCTGTTGAAATTGAAATGTTAAAGGATGTAAACACGAATTTTCAAAAAGAAATCATGATGAGCGATGATGAACTTAAAATAACAATTAAGCCTATCTCTGAATTTCAACCTTTTTCAGCATTAAGAGGAAGAGAAGAACAGCAAAAGTGGCTGTTTGCAGATCAGCTTATCAAACAGGTAAAGCAGCATTCTTTTTCAAGGCTGCATTTGTTGATTTGTCCAGAGAATATCATTTTTGATAAAAGTTTAAGTCCGGCTTTTTTACATTATGGAGTGAAAGAAAGTTTACCTCCTTATGAGTCTAACGGGGAACAAAGTTTTCAAGAGTTAAAGGCTACGATAGCAGCAGCCGTTGACTCATCGCATACATTTGAACAGTATTTTAAGTTATATGAGACCTTGCAATTAAAAGAAGACGCTAAAAAAATAATGCATATCAGCAATGAGGAAGAGTTGAGTCAATTTGTTCAGCATAAGCTAACCCAAATTGAAAAGCATCAAAAGACACTTGTTCAACTTCCTCAAAAACGCTGGACCATTTTTAAGTTTTCATCTGTGGGTATACTTGTCTTATTAATTCCAGCTCTTATTTATACTTTTTACTCTTATTTTTTTGCTCAGCCGAAACAAGAAGCATTTGTAGAAAGCAACGAATACTTTCTTGAAAAAAACTACAGCAAAGTAGTCGATACACTTGAAGATTATGACATTGAAAGCATGCCTAAAATTGTGCAGTACGAAATAGCAACTTCCTATCTTGTTAATGAAAAGTTAGGTGAGGAGCAAAAAGCAAATGCTTTAAAGACTATTACGCTTCAGTCAGATCCTCAGTATTTTGCCTATTGGTTTTACATTGGCCGAGGAGACAACAAAAAAGCGCTAGAAGTCAGCAGGTTGTTAGAAGAACGTTCGTTAATTATCTATGCACTAATGAAATACGAAGGTCAGCTAAAGACAGACAACGATTTAGCGGCTGATAAAAAGCAAGAGGAGCTTGATAAAGTAGCGAACGAACTTGAAGAATTTAAGAAAGAAAATGATCAGCAAGAAGCGGAAGCAGCCAAGCAGCAAGAAGAGAAACAAGCTGAGGAGGCACAGGCGGCCAAGCAGCAGGAAGAAGAACAGAAAGCTGCAGAAGCCGAGAAAAAGAAACAAGAAGAGCAGAAAAAACAGCAGGAAGATCAATCGAAGTAGGGAGGTAGTTGTATGAATATGCTTTGGGTAGTTAGTGGGCAAACGTATCAGCAGCTGCCTGTAGATTTTAAAACCTTTCGCCAAGCAACGGTAGGAAACACTCAGCATCAAACTTTTACATTTTCCTATCCGTTTGAGAAAGGGCAAATGACGCTGTCATCTGAAAAAAACGGCCGGCTCTTGATTTCCTACGGAGAAAAAAGGATAGCAGAGCTATCTGTTTCTCAGTCGTTTGTATGGCGAGAACAAGGACATGCTTTAACCTTTGTCCTTACAGACACGGCTGTTAAAGAAGCTGTCTATTATATTGATTACGGCTCAGAAGTCTCGTTTTCCACAAGTGATGAAACAGCTGATGTGTATCAGCAGAAAGAAAAGTGTGTAGTAGAGCCAAAAGAAGGATTTTACTTATCAAAGATAAATGGAAAGTGGAAGGTCTTTTATAACCAAGAACCGCTTTATCTTAACGGACACCGACTAGAAGAGAATACGAACCTTCAGCCCGGAGATCTCATTTTATGGTCTTCTATGACGATTCAATTGATCGAAAAAGATTTGCTGAAGATTCAAAGCTGCTATGATTATGCATCTAAGCTTCCAACTACGGCACAGCCTATTTCTGAAATGAAAAAGAAGTACCCGGTTTATAGACGGACACCGCGCATGATATATGATTTGCCTAATGATAAGGTGAGCTTGTCCTTTCCATCTCAAGACAATGATGAAAATAACCGAAGCTTGTGGCTTACTATTTTACCGCCATTAGTCATGCTTTTAGTCATGGGTACGGTCTCGATTATTCAGCCTAGGGGAATTTTTATTATTATATCTGTCATGATGTTTACGACCACGCTGATTGTATCTACCGTTCAATATTTCAAAGATAAAAAACAGCGCAAGAAGCGGCAGGAGCGTCGTCGTCGAATTTATACCAAGTATTTAGAGAACAAGCGCGAGGAATTACAAGAACTAGTATCAGTTCAACGAGATGTATTATCTTATCATTTTCCGACGTTTGAACGCATGAAATATTTAACAGAACAGATTTCTGATCGAATTTGGGAACGAACTGTAGAAAGCAGTGATTTTTTACAGGTGCGCCTTGGAACAGGAACAGTTCCGGGAAGCTACCAAATTTCTTTGAATAGCGGAGATATGGCTAATCGAGAAATTGATGATTTGCTTGAGCAGTCTCAGCACATGGAAAAGGTCTATCGAGAAGTGAAAAATGCCCCTGTTACCGCTCATTTAGGTTTAGGCTCTATCGGTCTGGTAGGAAAGATGAAAACGGTGAAGAATGAACTGCATCAGCTTGTAGGACAGCTGGCATTTTCCCACAGTTATCATGACGTAAGATTCGTATTCATTTTTGATGAAGAAGAATATAAAGAGTGGGAATGGATGAAATGGCTTCCTCATTTTCAGCTTCCGCATTCTTTTGCGAAAGGTTTCATCTATAATGAACAAACGAGAGATCAGCTTTTATCTTCTATTTATGAAATGCTGAGAGAACGCGATTTAGATGAAGCAAAAGGAGAAGGTGTCTTCTTGCCTCACTTTGTTTTTATTATTACGAATCAGCAGTTAATTGCAGATCACGTTATCTTAGAGTATTTAGAAGGATATCACCCTCACCTTGGGTTTTCTGCGATATTTGGGGCAGAGACAAAGGAAAGCTTAACGGAGCATGTTCATACACTCGTCCGTTATATTAACGAATCCGAGGGGGATATATTAATTCAAAAGCAAAAAGCTGTGAATATTCCATTTCAGCTTGATAAACACACGCTTGATTATAATGAAAGATTTGCAAGGGTGCTGCGGACATTGGATCACCAAGTTGGTATGACCAACTCAATTCCAAATAGCGTTTCATTCTTAGAATTATTTAAAGCAAGAGAAATTGGTGAGTTGGATATCGTGCAAAGGTGGCAAAGCAATGAATCAGCTAAGTCGCTAGCAGTTCCCATTGGTTTAAAAGGAAAAGAAGATATTGTTGAACTAAATCTTCATGAAAAAGCTCACGGCCCTCATGGATTACTTGCAGGTACGACGGGGTCAGGGAAAAGTGAATTCTTACAAACGTACATTCTTTCTCTAGCGGTGAATTTCCACCCCCATGAAGTCGCGTTTTTATTGATTGACTATAAGGGCGGAGGAATGGCTCAGCCGTTTAAAAACATGCCTCATCTGCTTGGAACCATTACAAACATTGAAGGAAGTAAGAATTTTAGTACAAGAGCCCTAGCTTCTATTAAAAGTGAATTAAAGCGACGCCAGCGCTTGTTTGATAGATATGAAGTCAATCACATTAATGATTATACAGATTTATATAAGCAAGGTATGGCAGAAGAACCTCTGCCTCATTTATTCTTAATCTCGGATGAATTTGCCGAGTTAAAAAGTGAAGAACCAGAGTTCATTCGGGAATTAGTCAGCGCGGCGCGCATTGGACGTAGTCTGGGCGTTCATTTAATTTTAGCGACGCAAAAGCCAGGCGGTGTTATTGACGATCAAATTTGGAGTAATGCACGCTTTAAAGTAGCTTT
Source organism: Priestia sp. YIM B13490 (assembly GCF_042787735.1). Lineage (NCBI taxonomy): Bacteria > Bacillati > Bacillota > Bacilli > Caryophanales > Bacillaceae > Priestia > Priestia sp. YIM B13490. The sequence continues at coordinate 45,512 of NZ_JBHZOT010000010.1, read as the reverse complement.
AAAAGTCCAAGATGCCGCTGACAGTAAAGAAATCTTAAAAAATGCGGACGCTGCTTCTATTACGGTGACGGGTCGAGGCTATCTGCAGGTTGGAAATAATGAAGTGTATGAACTGTTTCAGTCAGCTTGGAGCGGTGCCCCGTACATGGAAGATACGTATGGGGCTGAAGATGAAGTCGCCATTGTCACAGATCTTGGGTTGATTCCTTTATCTGATGTATCTACTCAGCAGACGTCATCTAAACAAGCGGAAGCAGAAATTGATGTTGTGGTGCAAAAAATTGAAAAAACGCAGCAGGAACTAGCTATCAAAAAATTAAATAGTCCATGGCTGCCGCCTCTTAAAGAAAGATTGCTTCGCAGTGAGTACAAAGAGAAGCGAGACGGCGTATTCCCAATTGGCTTGATTGATGAACCGGAAAAGCAAAGCCAAACGGTATATAACTATCAGCTGATGGACGATGGAAACATTGGTATATTTGGTTCGTCAGGATACGGTAAATCGTTTACAGTCATGATGTTGCTTCTTAGTCTAGCTGAAAGAAAGAGCCCGGAGCAGCTTCATTATTACATTTTTGACTTTGGAAACGGCACGCTGCTGCCGCTTCGTCAGCTGCCTCATACGGCGGATTATTTCTTAATGGATCAAATGCGTAAAATTGAAAAATTCATGACGATTATCAAACAAGAAATCGCAAGGCGAAAGCAGTTATTTCAACAGCGGGAAGTTAGCAATATCAAAATGTATAATGCTCTAAGTTCAGAAGAGCTTCCTCTAATTTTTATCACGATTGATAATTTTGATCTTGTCAAAGAAGAAATGCAAGATCTAGAAATGCAGTTCACACAGCTCGTGCGTGACGGTCAGTCTTTAGGAATTTATATGATCTTTACCGCGACGCGGGTGAATTCTATTCGTCAGTCGCTTATGAATAATTTGAAAACGAAGGTTGTTCATTATTTAATGGATCATTCAGAAGCGTATTCTATTTTAGGACGTACGCCGTATGCGCTAGAGTCTATTCCAGGCCGGGCTATTATCAAAACGGATCAACCTTATTTTGCGCAGCTGTTTTTACCTGCGGAAGGAAAAGATGATTTTGAAATTTTTGATACAGTTAAGCTGCACATTCAACGATTAAAGAATCAATATGCTGATGCTATTGTTCCGGAGCCTGTACCAATGCTGTCATCAAAACTTGTACTTGCCGAGTTTATAACGGACAGAAGGGTTATTAGGGAAAAAGGAGTCATTCCTCTTGGATTAGATGAAGAGTTTGTTCGACCGGTGCATATGAACTTTAAGAAAAATAAGCATTGCATCGTCATGGGGCAGACGCAAAAAGGAAAGACAAATGTAGTGAAGGTCATACTGCAAACAGCGCTTGAACAAGGCGTGAAGCAAATCGGACTATTTGATTCGGTTGACCGCGGTTTATCAAGTTATGCAGCTGAAGAGCAAGTTGTTTACATGGAAACAAAAGAACAGATTATCGACTGGCTTGATTTAACTGAAGAACGATTGCAGCGACGTGAAAATAAGTATTTGGAAGCAGTGCAGGAAGGAACGGTACACAGTCTTTCATTTTCCCCGATCATGCTTGTAGTAGATGGATTTGTACGATTCCAGCAAAACTTAGACAGCGTCCTGCAGGATCGTATTACAAAATTGATGAAAAATTACAGTCACCTGGGCTTTAACTTGATTGTTGCAGGGAACAACAATGAGTTTTCAAAAGGATTTGACGCCTTAACAACAGAAGTGAAGCAAATTAGCCAAGCCGTGCTGTTGATGAAGAAAACAGAGCAAAGCTTATTTACACTTCCTTATGACCGAAAAGAAGCTGACGTTAACCCTGGCTTCGGTTATTATATTAAAAGTGGAAAAGAAACAAGAATTCAAATCCCGCTATGTGTAAGTGAAAGGAAGATCTTAACATGACCGAACAGCGTAAGTATACACTTAAAGTCATATTAGCTGTTGTTTTAATTTTGGCTCTTCCTTCTTTCTTTTTCCAGTATATTGGAGACAACCCACTGCAAGTCACAGAAAACTCAACAAGAACGATTGCGGTGGTTAACGAAGATAATGGAGTAAAAGAAAATAGTGAAAAAGCGATAGAGTTTGGAGAAAAAGTGACTCCTCTTTTACAGGAGGGGTCGGATTATCAATGGACCGTGCTTGGACGAAGCGCAGCTACAAGCGGTTTACAGAATGGAAAATATGATGCGGTTATCTATATTCCCTCGACCTTCTCACAAAATATTTTATCGTATCAGGAAAAAAAGCCAGAAAAAGCTACTTTGGAATACAAAGTTCAAAGTCAGCTTAACGCAGTTAATAAGGAAAAAGTAGTAGGGGAATTAGAAGATGCTACTACAAAGGTTAATAATGAAATGTCCTCTTTGTACTGGAGTTATGTATCACAGGAAGTGGATAAGGTACGAGGACAGTTCGATAAAATTCTAAATAAAGAAATCGCCTTTCAAAAAACAATGGTCGCTTTTTATAAACCGAATTCAAAAGATTTAGCAGGTGAATTAAATGATCAAAAGAAAATTCTTCAGCAAATCCAAGATAATGTAAATAAAGCAGAAAAAGGTTCGAGTGACAGACAAGGCGACGTAGAACAGGTTGAAAAGAATTTAAACAGCTTTATTGGATATGTAAATCAATATCAAACATATCAAGAAACACAGAAACAAATGCTTGAAAAAACGCAGGCTCAAAGCGTCACTGCGATTCAAGAAGGGCTGTCTTCCCTTGAATCTAATCAGCCAAGCTCTAAGCAAAATTTTAATGAGCAGGCCAATCAAGTGTTTAGTGGCTTATCTTCCATTCAACAGCAGTTGGATCAAAATCAAAAAGCCGTCGGAGAACTTGGAGACCAACAAGCGGATAACGTCAGTGAACAAGAAAAAGCTCTGCAAGATTTGAACGGCCAAATAGTCAGTTCATATAAACAGCAGTCTGAGCAAACAACCCTAAATCAAATTGAAAGTAAGCTAAAGCCGCTTCGTGCGCAGCTAGAGACAGCTTCATCAAATGAGGGTGGCGGAGGCTCAACGGATCCAGGAGAAGACGGCGAAACTCAGCCAGATCCGAATCAAGGCGGAGAGACGCCAACGGACCCTGGGGAAGGTGACGGAACTCAGCCAGATCCGAATCAAGGTGGAGAGACGCCAACGGATCCTGGAGAAGATGATGGAACTCAGCCAGATTCCGGTCAAGGCGAAGGAACGTCAGAACCAATTAAAGTGGATTTATCTCAGCAAACAGCAAAGCTTGATGATATATCAAAAGGCCTTGAAGACTTAGAACAGCAGCTCCAAGGAATGGTGAACGAAACACCTGAAGCACCTGAAGCACCTGAGACATCTGAGGGAACGGAAACGCCTGAAACGCCTGAAACGCCTGAAACATCGGACACATCGGATGCATCAGGTACATCCAATGCTGTGAAAAGTGCGCTTGAAAAAGTGGCTAATCTGAAAACACAGGTACAAGCAGTCAAAGATGAGCTGCAAAATGTAACAGTTCAGCCGGAAGCTTCAGGAGAAAATACGGATGAGCTGAAGCGGAAAATTGCCAGTTTGGAAGCAGACGTTAAGTCTTTGACAGCACAGAAAAACAAAGCAGAGAAAGACTTAGAAGAAGCGACCAAGTCGTCGAGCAGTCAAATTGCTAAGCTTCAAGAAGAAAATGAACGATTAAAAAAAGAGAATGAAAAGTTGAAAGAAGACGGCAAAAAGCCTTCTAAAGGTAGTGTGAATGTAGACAATCTCATTACGATGATTACAAACAAAGAAGATAAAATTTTATCTTCTCCAAACCTTTCAGCTTCTCGCAAGGAAAAGTTGAGCAATACATTCTCAGGTAAGATTCAAAGCAGCAGTGCAGAAGATCTGCTAAAGTACTACGGTGATTTATCGCAGTATGATTTGACTTTAGCTCAGGTAGGAAATACAGACATACAGAACAGCGTCCTTAACAATGACTCTATTAAAGGAAGTTTGCAGCAGGCGTTAGCTGGTACCGTCTCTTCTCAAGATGCACGTAAGCAAATCCAACAAAACCTGTCTCTAACAAAAGAAGAGTTAGCACAGTTCCAAAGTTCAGTGCAAGATTTTGCTGATCAATATGGACAAACAGTTGATGCTGAACAAGCATCTATTATGGAAGAGCTATCAGCTATTCAAGAAAAAGCAAATGCAATGAATCAAGAGCTTCAATCTAGCGCAGGTGAAGATCAAGCATTAGAAAAGAAAGAAGCTCCGGACGTAACGGGCTTAATGACGCTGCAGCAAAGCATGGGTCAAGAGTTGAAGGGAATGAACGAACTCATTTCATCTTTAGGTGAAAGACAAGCAAATGTTGTCACATACACAGATGAATTGCAGAAGCGTGTAAATGAAGTCCAGGATAAAGCTGACACGCTTAACAGCAAGTGGGCCCAAAACGTGGATTCAACGAAGTTGGTTCGCGGCCAGGTATACCGTTTGTTAAATAATACATTAGTAGATGGACAGAATAATGATTACGTTTATCATTATTTAGCCAATCCTCTTCAAGTAAGCGGTGAAGTGCCGGCTGAAAAAGTAAAAGAGGTTCCACCAGTTGTCATTTTGGTTATTATCTTAATCAGCAGCTTACTAATTGGCTATTTCAGTCAATACTACCGACATGCACCTATGCTTGTGAAAGGTACGCTGTTTGGGTTATTGAATTTGATTGTAGGGTTAATGGTAAGTATCTTTAGCCTTAATATTTATTCGTTATCGGGAGACCGGGCAATGGAATGGTCAATCTTTACGATCGTCTTATTGCTTGCTACATCTACACTCGTACGTATTGCTTTCTTATTAGGAAGCTTCGCTGGATGGGTTACGACAGTAGGGTTGATTTTATTTTATATTACCCCGCTTCTTAACTTATCTATGCCAAACTTTAATTACGAAGATCCAGTATCTAAAGTATATATGTCAATTCAATATGATACGCAGTCTCTGTTTGGACAGGCGCTTATTGTATTACTGGGAATGACTGCCGTTTTAAGTGTTCTGCCATCTATTATTCGTGCTTTAAAGACGACTAAAGAGGTTGAAAATGATGAAACCTATAGTGCTTAATAAGAAGATTGGAAGTATTGTTCTTATTTTTTCACTTCTTTGTTTCCCTATAGCAGCAGCGGCTGAAGCTGATGACGGAAACGTTGAAGAGATTAAACCAAATGTATATAAGGATGATCCGATTAACTTGGACCCCGAATCTTTGCTAGAAAATAAAAAAGAAGTAGGAAATATTCCGGAGGAAATAAAGGATCTTACATTTGAAAAAGAGGAAGATGTAGAGAAAGAGAGCTTAAAAGAAAGTCTTTTTGCGAACGCATCAGCTGAAGATAATACGATTTCTGCGAAAGCAAAAGAATATAACTTGTTTTCTTCTAAAAACACTTCCTACAAGAAAGATCGAACAGAACAAACTGCTTCTGAAAAGTCATCAGACCTACAATGGTTTTATTTATTATTGATTGGTGTGGGGGTTGTTGTATTATTTGCGGTTTTAATACCGCGCATTAGCCCTCAACCTTCTGTGAAAAAATGAAAAAACCTCGCTGTTAATCAACAGCGAGGTTTTTGCGTATAGACGCAAGCTTATAGGCGGCGGAAGCCTTCTTCAAACAAATAATCTTCTGCTTCTTCGTAAGATAGAAATGCTGCCTCTAAATTCAAGCCAGAATAAACATTCCACAGATCATCTTCATGAACAAGTAAAAGCGTTGCATTGTCTGGGCCGTTCCAGCGCTGTTCATTTCCATTCCCTACAATAGCTTCTTCTCTAGCTGTATCAGGAAGGGTTGACAAAGATTCAATAGAAGCTTCAATAATTGAGCGGAGCTCTTCTTCTGTATAATCACGGATATTTACAAGACCTTTGTCATTTGTTTCATATCCTTTTAAAAACCCTCCATATACAAATCCATTTCCATTAGGATGCAGATGATGCACAACAACCGTTTTATCGTACACGCTTTCTTCATAATGAAAATTCACGCGTCCTAAAGATACATCTTTTCGATGCAGCTCTGGAAACGATGAAATAATAGCTAATTTTTCGTCAAAACTAAGCATACACAATCCTCATTTCTATTTAAATCATTTCATTTTCTGAAATGGTATAAGCTCTTTTACGATTCGGTTGATTATACCATATATAAAGAAAGACACATAATGCTTTTTCCAATGTGGACTTTTAAAAATATAACCCTTCGCATAAAGTGGCCGTCACTGTAAAGAAGAATACATCTTTTTCACTATAAAACTTAACAAAAAAGAGGCAGGGAATTCACAGTGAAAAAATAATATAAAGAGGTGGAAGAAAACTAGTTTTCAAACCTATCATATAGGAGGAATAAAAAAGTGAAATTATACGCTCTGTGTAAAAAAACATGGGCAATATCCCTGCTTGTTTTTGTTCTTTTAGTGAGCTTAACTCCTGTTAGTCAAGCAGCCGCATTTTTATCTGTTGCACAAGCTCTTGAGAATCAAAACAATAGTGTACAAACGGTTAAAGGATATGTAGTAGGTCAACCTACAGGCACATCTACAGTTATTACGAGCAATTACCCAAGCGATTATGCACTTGCTCTTGCTGACAGTTCAAATGAAACCAATACAGACAAGATGGTGTACGTTCAAATTCCTTCAAATTTGCGAAGTACATTTGGACTTCAAAGTCACTCGGAGTTAAGAGGGAAAAATCTTACTGTTACGGGCACACTCACTCCTTATTTTTCACACCCAGGAATAAAATCAGTTACTTCTATCAGTACAGAAACAGGAGGAACTGATCCGGCTCCAGATCCCACAGAGCCAACCGTTCCAGTAGAAGACTACTATCGTACTGCAGCTAAAAAAACAGGAAACAGCTTAAAGACAGAGCTTCATAACATTATTGATCATCACACAGAACTGTCGTATTCAGCCGTATGGGAAGCTTTAAAGAAAACGGATGAAGATCCAGCTAACGCAAATAACGTTATTTTGCTCTACACAGGGCGTTCACAGGCTAAGAGTACAAATGGAGGCGGAGTGGACGATTGGAACCGTGAGCACGTCTGGGCAAAGTCTCACGGGGATTTTGGAACAGCTATGGGACCTGGAACAGATCTTCATCACTTACGTCCAACCGATGTATCTGTAAACAGTACGAGAGGAAACTTAGATTTTGATAACGGAGGGACGGAACATAGCGAAGCACTCGGAAATTATTTTGACAGTGATTCATGGGAACCTCGAGATGAAGTAAAAGGCGACGTGGCTCGTATGTTGTTTTATATGGCCGTGCGCTATGAAGGCGATGTAAGTGATGAGCCTGACTTAGAACTTAATAACACAGTGAATAATGGTACTGCTCCTTATCACGGGAAATTATCTGTGCTTCTTCAATGGAATACCCAAGACCCAGTAGATGATCGAGAACGACGTAGAAATGACATTATTTATTCAGACTATCAGCATAACCGCAATCCTTTTATTGACCATCCTGAATGGGTGAATGAGATTTGGAACTAATGAAGAAGGCGTCCTGGCGGGGCGTCTTTTTTTTTATAAAAGAAAAAGGAAAAAACTAAAATCCGCCGAATACCTATAGGTGATTTTGAAAAATGGAGGGAAGATATGAAACAGCTATGTAAAAAAGGGTTGGCTTTCGTTTTGATGTTTATTTTTGTTAACGCTTTCATTTTAAGTCCAATTAACGGAGCGGCTGCCGTAGATGGAAAATCAATGAATCCAGGTTACAAAACCTATTTAATGGCGCCTTTAAAAAAGGTAACAGACTATACAACATGGGAAGCGTTTGAGAACGATTTACGCAAAGCGAAACAAAATGGATTTTATGCAGTGACAGTAGACTTCTGGTGGGGAGATATGGAGAAAAACGGCGATCAGCAGTTCGATTTTTCCTATGCGCAGCGCTTTGCTCAAGCAGCTCGTAATGCAGGTATAAAGATCGTTCCTATTATTTCTACTCATCAGTGCGGAGGCAATGTAGGAGATGATTGTAACGTTCCGCTTCCATCTTGGGTATGGAACTTAAAAAGTGATGACAGCCTTTACTTTAAATCTGAAACAGGTACGACAAATAAAGAAACGCTAAGCCCGCTTGCAACGGACGTTATTTCTAAGCAATACGGAGAGCTCTACACGGCATTTGCGCAAGCGTTAGCACCTTATAAAGACGTGATTGCTAAAATCTATTTATCAGGAGGCCCTGCAGGTGAAATTCGTTATCCGTCTTATACAGCAGCAGACGGAACCGGCTATCCGTCTAGAGGGAAATTTCAAGTGTATACATCCTTCGCCAAGAGCAAGTTTCAATCATATGCTTTGACTAAATACGGTTCACTCGCTGGCATTAATCAAGCATGGGGAACCAATTTAACGTCTGCATCGCAAATTTTACCGCCATCAGATGGCTATCAGTTCTTAAAAGATGGTTATTCAACAGCTTATGGAAAAGATTTCTTAGCATGGTATCAAGGAGCTTTGGAAGATCATACAAAACGTATTGGACAGTTAGCTCATCAGGCTTTTGATTCCACCTTTAACGTACCAATCGGTGCAAAAGTGGCAGGAATTCATTGGCAGTATAACAATCCCACGATTCCTCATGCTGCAGAAAAACCTGCTGGATATAATGATTACAACGCGCTTTTAGATGCGTTTAAAACAGCTAAGCTAGATATAACGTTTACGTGCTTAGAAATGACGGACAGCGGAAATTATCCGGAATATTCTATGCCAAAGACGCTTGTACGCCAGGTAGCGGGTATTGCGAATGCAAAAGGAGTTGTTTTAAACGGGGAAAATGCTTTAACTATAGGCAGTGAAGATCAATATAAAAAAGCAGCTGAAATGGCCTTTAACTATAATTTTGCAGGATTTACTTTGCTTCGTTTCTACGATGTTATCAACAATGATACGCTGATGGGGCAATTTAAAAATACGTTGGGCGTTACACCACTTGCGCAAACGGTTGTAGTAAAAAATGCGCCAACTGCATTAGGAGAAACGGTTTATATTGTTGGAGACAGAGCTGAGCTAGGTCAGTGGGATACGTCCATTTATCCAATTAAATTAACATATAATTCATCTACAGCTGATTGGAGAGGCACCGTCTATTTTCCTGCGAGTCAAAATGTTCAATTTAAAGCAATTGTGAAGAGAGCTGATGGATCGTTAAAAGCATGGCAGCCTTCGCAGCAATATTGGAGCGTGCCGTCAACAACAACGACTTATACAGATAATTGGTAAAACAAAACCGCATAGCGTTTGCTATGCGGCTTTATTTTGAACACAAGAATTATTTCCAGTTCGTTTGAATAAATTCATCTCGACCAGACTTAGCGCGGTCTTCTTTATAATGCTTTGGATTTTTCTTGTGAAAATCTTGGTGATACTCTTCGGCTTCATAAAACGTAGAGGCAGGAAGAATGCTTGTTACGATGGGTTTTTTAAAACGTCCGCTTTCTGCGACCTCTAGCTTCGTCTCTTCAGCTGCTTGTTTTTGGTTGTCGTTATGGTAAAAAATTGCTGTTCGATATTGCGAGCCGCGATCTTGAAATTGACCTCCGTCATCTGTTGGATCAATTTGCGGCCAATAAAGATCTAGTAAACGTTTATACGGAAACACTTCGGGGTCAAATGTGATTTGAACCACTTCGTAGTAACCGCTTGTTCCAGATTTTACTTGCTCATAAGTAGGGTTATCCACAGTTCCCCCCATATATCCTGATACAATGCCGTGAATACCTTCTAGCTCTTCAAAAGGTGTAACCATACACCAGAAACATCCACCTGCAAATGTAGCTTTTTCCATACGTAATCCCTCACTTAATCCGTTGTTATGAAGGGTATTATAACAAATTTATATTGAAACAGCTAGAAAAGGGTTTGTAGTCTGTGTAAAAGCTGTGGATAAAGGTGAATATCCACAGCTTTTACACAATAAACTCGACTGTTTTGAAGATTGAAAAATGAAGGAGAGAATAAAGAAAAAATGATAGAATAGATAAGATGTATATATCGTTTTAGAAGAAATTGCACAACAGAAGTACAATCTACGGACTGGACTTTGGGGTGCTGATGGCATCTAGATAAATAAAGTTAGTACGTTAGTAACAAGAGGTAAGAAACAGCATATTCGCGCTGTTAAATAAATATACAAAGATAATAGGAGAGTTGAATATGTTACAAGATAATCTCATCCTAGAGCACTATGGATTAAACGAATTAAATTTTGATACGATCAAAAGCTATCGGGATCGGTTTGCTGAAGTAAAACCAGCTCATCCTTGGAATGCGCTTGAAACAAAGGAGTTTTTATACAAAGTAGGAGCTTGGGGAAAGGTTAGAGATACCCATAAAGAAGGAGTCACACTCGCAGGCCTGCTTTTATTCAGTGAAGAACGGATTATCACAGAAGTTTTACCACAATATTTTTTAGAATACCGGGAAAGTAAAGGGAACGAAGAATGGACAGAGCGCTTTACCTCTCAAGACGGGACGTGGTCAGGAAATATTTTTGATTTTTATTTTCATATTCATGAAATTGTTCGTAATAGCGAACCTCAGCCGTCAATCGCTTCCTCTTTAACAGAAGTTTTGATTAATATGCTTATTCATGCAGATTATAATGGGGAGGGCGGCGTTATTTTAGAAAAGCAACCTTCTCATTACGTTTTTTCTAATCCAGGCCTTTTGTTAGTACCTACAGATTCAGTCTTTAGCAATACCGTTAGTCAGCTTCGAAACCCAAATATCGTTAAGCTATTCAGTTTACTAGGGCTATGTGAACGTTCGGGCTCTGGTTTGAAAAAAGTAAAGCAAAATTGGAGCCTGCATCATTATAAAACGCCAGCTATTGATCAAGATGTTTCTATGCATCGTACAGTGGTCACGTTATCTTTGTCCACTCAAGAAAGACAGGTAAGTTCTTCTGAAAAAGACACTTACAATACGTCCATAACCGATTCGGGAAATAATTTTAAGGATGTCGAAAAATATCAAAATACACCTGAAAACAATGTCGAAATCGACTCATATAATAAAAATAAGTACTCCTATAATAAAGGATTAATAGAGGAGTTTAAGTCATATAATAACGATAATAACTCCTTAAATAAGGAAGATAACTACTATAATAACGAGAGTAACTTATATAATAACGATGATAACTCCTGTAATAATAACCATAACTCCTATAATAATGAGCAAGAAGAGGATTCTTCTAATTTGGTAAATGTAGAGAATATTGATACGAAGCTATGGGATATTGCAGCGTTGGCTCGTGAAAAAAAACGGCTTTCGCCGAATCAGATGGAACATATTATTCTTGAGTTATGTAAAGAAAAACCGCTCATGCTTAAAGAGTTTGCTTATTTACTAGAAAGAACGCCGGATGGAGTACGTAATAATTATTTAACAAAGCTATTACGAAAAGGACAATTACAGTTGAAATATCCAAATCAGCCAAACCATCCAAAACAGGCATATTTATTTAATAAGAAAGATATAGAGAAATAAATCAAGCAACCGATAGAACATATAGAGATTCAGCTGCAAAAAATTGATAAGGAGGAGTTTGCTAAAAGCTACAGATTTAAGGAGGAAATTCACCATAAAGTTGTGCCAAGCTGTCAGACTCTCTTTATATGAGTTCTGGCTCGTATAAAGGAGGAAAAAGAGTGTGAAAAGCAAGTGCGTTCTTATTTTTCTGGTGGTTGTATGGCTGTTTAATATGGGGAAAGGAATAGGATGTGGATCAAAGGTGAATGCAGAGATAAATATACCGCTGTCGACGTGGGTGTGGGATACAAAGAAATGGATGCTGAACCAAGAAGCTATCCTCGAAAAGCTTCAAGAAAAAAAGGTGACAAACGTTTATTTACAAATTGATACTCATCTTTCACCTTCCGTATATCGGCATTTTATCCAACAAGCACAAGCCCAGGGCATAAGTGTTTACGCACTTGACGGCGCTCCTTATTGGATAGGGCCTTCTGGTATAGAAGAGCAGGAAGCATTTTTTAATTGGATAACAGCTTACCAAGCACAAGCAGACGAGCCACAGCAATTTTCAGGGGTTCATTTGGATGTAGAGCCTTATTTGTATAAAAGTTGGGAAAATAATCGAGCGAAAAGTATTCTGCAGTATCAATATGTTATTTCTCAAGCCGCTGTACAGTCACATGAGTTACACTTGCCGCTTGCTGTAGATATCCCGTTTTGGTTTGACGAAGTTCCATTCAAAAATAGCAATGGTTCCGGTTCGCTGGGGCGGTGGATTATTCAGTACGCTGATGAAGTCACAATTATGGCGTACCGGAACCACGCAGATAAAGAAAACGGTATTGCTGAAATAACAGAAAATGAACGCAAGTGGGGACGTGTACTATCCACTCCGATTGAAATAGGGGTAGAAACGATGGCTTCAGATGAAGGAGAATACATTTCTTTTTCTGCTAAAGGAGAAGAAAAGATGATGCAAGAGCTGGGTATGTTGCTTACAAAGTGTCAAGCTGAAAATCCTCCAAGCAGTATAGCTGTTCATTATTTTGATAGCTGGCTTCAGATGAAGCAATGACAACGAAAAGACCGCTGCATCGCTGCAGCGGCCCTTTTGGGTTTAGGGAGTATAGATACAATATAGCCATTTTCTTAAAGGACTATACATAAAAAAAGTAACCATTTAAAAAATGGCTACTCACACAAAGGGGGGGAACTTAATCTTATCATTCCCACTTTTTCTAAAAGATATGCCTCTTTTAACCCGTTTTTTAAAATAATTTAGTCGTCCAAGATTCACAGTTCCACACGTCTGTGACAACATCTTGATAAAATTCAGGTTCGTGGCAAATAATTAAGATACTTCCTTTGTATTCTTTTAAAGCTCGTTTTAATTCATCTTTCGCATCTACATCTAAGTGGTTTGTAGGCTCATCCAGTACAAGAATGTTGGTTTCATTGTTAATTAGCTTACATAGACGAACTTTTGCTTTTTCTCCACCGCTGAGAACTTCTACTTTACTTTCAATATGTTTTGTTGTTAAGCCGCATTTAGCTAAAGCTGCACGAATCTCGTATTGGGTAAAGTGAGGAAACTCATTCCATACTTCTTCAATACACGTATTGTAATTAGCCGTTTTGATTTCTTGTTCAAAATAGCCAATATGCTGGTAATCTCCTTTTTCTACAGAGCCTGAAATCGGTTTGATTTCTCCTAAAATACTTTTTAAAAGAGTTGTTTTCCCGATTCCATTTGCTCCTACAAGGGCAATCTTTTGACCTCGCTCCATTTTTAAATTCAGTGGCTTAGAAAGCGGCTCTTCGTATCCAATGACTAAATCAGATGTTTCAAAAATTAATTTGCTTGAAGTACGAGCACCCTTAAAGTTAAACTCTGGTTTTGGACGCTCCTGAGCTAGTTCAATTACTTCCATTTTATCGAGCTTTTTTTGACGGGACATGGCCATATTTCGTGTCGACACACGGGCTTTGTTTCTCGCTACGAAATCTTTTAAATCTGCCATTTCTTGCTGTTGTTTTTTATAAGCTGCTTCAAGCTGCTGTTTTTTCATCTCATATACTTTCATAAAATCGTCGTAGTCTCCTACATAGCGATTTAACTCTTGGTTTTCCATATGATAAATTAAATTGATCACGCTATTTAAAAATGGAAGATCGTGAGAAATTAAAATAAAGGCATTTTCATATTCTTGCAAGTAGCGTCGCAACCACTCAATATGCTGTTCATCCAAGTAGTTTGTAGGCTCATCCAGTAAAAGAATTTCTGGTTTTTCAAGCAGCAGTTTGGCTAATAATACTTTCGTACGCTGTCCGCCGCTTAAATCCTGTACATCGCGATCTAAGCCGATATCTTCTAATCCTAATCCGCGTGCAATTTCTTCGACTTTCGCATCGATAACATAAAAGTCATTGTTTGTTAAGAGGTCTTGAAGCGTACCGACTTCTTCTAATAGTTTTTCGAGTTCTTCTGGTGATACCTCCGCCATTTTCTCGTAGAGGCCATTCATTTGAGCTTCTAAATCAAATAAGTATTGAAAAGCACTTTTTAGTACATCACGAATAGAAAGGCCGCGCTCTAATGCTGTGTGCTGATCTAAATAGCCAACGCGCACTTTTTTAGACCATTCTACTTTTCCAGCATCCGGTTCTAGCTTGCCTGTAATGATGTTCATAAATGTTGATTTACCTTCGCCGTTTGCTCCAATTAAGCCGACGTGTTCACCTTTTAACAATCGAAATGATACATCGTTAAAAATCGCACGGTCACCAAAACCATGGCTTAGATTTTTTACGTTTAATACACTCATGCTGACACACCTTTTCTTTTAAAATATCTATCGTACGTTTCGTTATAAACAAATTGATTCATAACGATTATAGCGAACTTATATACATAAATCCATATGAGTTTTCCAGCCTTGAAAGTCATATAAAATTCACTCGCGTCTTCCTTTCACTTCATTCATACTATATATATCAATGTAGAAAATCCTTCATGACGAAGGAACGGTTATATCGAATCATTCAAATAGAGTATACAAAAGAATAAAAAGGCAGGGGGAAAAGAAATGAACATTCATACGATACTAGTGGCAGGAAGAATGCATAAAGAGCTGGAGGAGATAATCAAACAAAAGCAGCTGTCTCAGACGTTTCGATTTATGGAAGAGCAAGACGTTACAATTGAAGATTTAAACTGGGCTGACGCGCTTTTATCCTTCGGTCCAACGAATTGCTTTGAAGATCATAGCCTTAAATGGGTTCATTCTCTCGGCGCAGGAGTCGATCGGTTCTTAGAAAGCGGTAATTGGAAAAAGAGTGTGATGTTAACACGTACGGTTTGTTCATTCGGTCAGCGAATCAGTGAATATTGTCTTAGCTATATGCTAGCTGAACTTCAGCACCACGCACAGTTTCAGCAACAGCAAAAACAAAAGCAGTGGAAAGTGGTAGAGCCTAAGCAGCTTTCTACTCAAACGGTCATAATTTACGGAACAGGTGAAATCGGCGGGCGTCTTGCAGCCGTTTTAAAATCTTTTGGTGTACGAGTAATAGGTGTATCTAAAAGTGGAAATGAAAAGCCGTCATTTGATCAAGTGGTCTCGATTTCGAAGGAAAAAGAATTGCTAAAAGAAGCCGAATGGATTATTAGTACAATGCCGCTAACACATGAAACAAAAAGCTACTTTGATCCCAAATGGATGAATGTAGTTGAAAATGCATACTTTATAAATGTTGGACGAGGAGCAACTGTAGATGAAAATGCGTTAGTAGAGGCTATTGAGCAAAAACGTATTCGAAAAGCATACATAGACGTGTTTGAGCATGAGCCGTTAACGAAAGAATCTTCTTGGTGGGATTATTCAAACATCATCATAACACCTCATATTTCAGCGGTGACTACGGCTGAAGAAGCCATTGAGTGCTTTGTTGAAACGCTGCAAAAAGTTGAGCAAGGCGAATTGCCTTCTAACTTGGTTAATATTGAAAGAGGCTATTAAAGCATTATGATGCGCGTTTCCGCTATGAGAATGGTATACTGAAACTTGCTTTTCTTGAACGAAAAGAATGAAATCTGTTCTTCTAGGGGGGAACAAACGTTGAAGCAAGAAGAACTATTTGAACAAGCACGTGTATTTATAGAGACGTGTTACGCTGAACTTGAAAAAAGCGAAGCGGATAAAAACAAGCGGTTAAAAGAAATCCATCAGCAAATTATGTCACTCGGACATTATGATCATACATTTGAAGAGTTAGAGCACGGAGCTCGTATGGCTTGGAGAAACAGCAATAAATGTATTGGACGATTATTTTGGCAATCGCTCAATGTATTTGATAAGCGAGATGCGAACACAGTTGAAGAGGTAAGAGACGCCCTTTTTCACCATATTGAATATGCAACAAATGACGGGAAAATCCGGCCTACTATTACGGTGTTTAAACCGAAAATGAAAGCAAAAGAGCCGGTTAGAATATGGAATCATCAGCTAATCCGCTATGCGGGATATGAGACGGAATATGGTATGGTAGGAGATCCTGATTCTATTGCGTTTACGGAGGTTTGCCAAAATTTAGGATGGGAAGGTGAGAGAACTCACTTTGATGTTCTTCCTCTTGTACTGCAAGTTAATGAAGAGTCACCTCGATGTTTTGAGATTCCCAAACATTTAGTGAAAGAAGTAGCTATTACGCATCCAGAACTTCCTGAATTTGAAGACTTACAGTTAAAATGGTACGCTGTCCCGATGATTTCAGATATGAAGCTAGAAATTGGAGGGATTGATTACGTCGCGGCACCATTTAATGGATGGTACATGGGGACTGAGATTGGGGCGCGAAATTTAGCGGATACGTATCGCTATAATCAACTTCCAAAAATAGCTTCTATGATGGGATTGAACATGGATTACAACGCGACGCTTTGGAAGGATAAAGCTCTTGTTGAATTAAATGTTGCAGTGCTTTCTTCTTTTAAACGAGAAGGAGTTAGCATTGTAGACCATCACACCGCTGCTCAGCAATTTCACTTGTTTGAAGAAAGAGAGCAAAAAAATGGCCGCGAAGTGACTGGGAACTGGACGTGGTTGATTCCGCCCGTTTCGCCAGCTACCACGCATATTTTTCATAAGCCTTATAAAAATAAAGTATTATCACCAAATTATTTTTATCAAGACGCTCCTTATTAAATGAACAAAAAAGAGAGTACGCATTTGTACTCTCTTATTACACGTTAATTAATTTTTGTGTTTATCAAGCAAGTTAGCAAGTACATATGTTTTGTACTTTTCTACTTTGCGGCCTTCGTGGTTGCGAACTCCTCGTTTCTTAAGTTCCTCAACATACCAACCTTTGCTTCCTACGTGCATACTCAAACACCCTTTCGTCATTTTTTTAGGATGAACAGAATGAGGTTCATTGTCTGCTCGAATGGAGACATCTTGTCTTTCCAATACGTGCCTCATTGTAACATCTTTTATTTTATGATGAAAGGGAAAAAGGTTAAAAAAACGAGAATGATTTCAAATGAATTTTAGTTTAATCATTCCTCGTTTTTTTGAGATAGAAGGAGGAGGTTTAATTCATCTTTATTTTGAATTAGATCTTCTAGCGTATATTGATCCAATACCTTAATGAAGGCTTGCATGGCTTCATGTAAAACACTTTTTAACTTACAGACGGGGCTAATAATGCAGAAGTTTCCTTCACAGTCAAAACATTCCACGATATGAAAATCTTCTTCTGTTTGACGTACCACTTTTCCAATATTAATGTCTTTTGGAAGCTGAGCTAAACGAATACCGCCGTTTCGTCCTCGAATCGTTTCAATTAAGCCAAGTTTTCCAAGCTCGTGAATGATTTTCATAAGATGGTTTTTTGAAATATTATACGCTTCAGCAATTTCTTTTATATTGCTTAGTTTATTATTATCGCGAACGCCTAAATATAATAAAACTCGCAGTGAGTAATCTGTATATTGTGTGAGCCTCATCTTTTTACCTCTTCTCTTATCAGCAGCTGATATATCTATAATAGCATGTCTATATCTAAGAAATACAGAAAGAATGCTCTCATTTTTGACGAGGCGAATTTGTGAACATTTCTTTAAATATGTATATAAAATATATCTTTTTAAGTTGGATATGAGTATCATAAAGATGTATTAAAAATATATCTTTTAAAAATGAATCTTTCGGAGGCGAAAGTTATGAAACAAACAACTATTTCTATTGTAAAAAGTACAGTTCCTGTTTTAGAACAGCATGGTCAAGCAATTACCACTCGTTTTTATGAGATGCTTTTTGAACAGTATCCTTCTTTAAAAAATGTATTCAACCAAACAAATCAAAAAACAGGCCGTCAGCAAATGGCGTTAGCTAATACAGTTTATGCCGCTGCGCAGTATATCGATCGGCTTGAAACGCTGCTTCCAGTTGTAAAGCAAATCGCTCATAAACACCGCAGTATCGGCGTAAAAGCAGAGCACTATCCAATTGTCGGAGAGTTCTTATTAAAAGCAATTAAAGATGTTTTAAAAGAAGCTGCGACCGATGAGATTATGGAAGCTTGGAAAGAAGCATACGGTGCCATTGCGGACGTGTTCATAAGTGTGGAGCAAGAATTATATGAAGAAGCCGAAGAAAAAGGATGGAAAGATTATAAAAAACTAATGGTTCATAAAAAAGTAAAAGAAGCAGAAGACGTGTACTCGTTTTATTTAGTATCACCTGATCAAAAAGCGTTGCCTGCTTTTCTGCCAGGTCAGTATGTGAGTGTACGCATTCCTGGTCAAGAGTATTTATCTATTCGTCAGTACAGCTTATCAGGCTATCCAAGTCAACCATATTATAAAATTACGGTGAAAAAAGAAAAGCAAATGGAAGACGGGGTCGTGTCAACTTATTTACATGACCAATTGAAAGAAGGAGACTTGCTTGAAGTCAGCGTTCCAGCAGGAGATTTTGTCTTAAAAGAAAATAGTAAATCAGTATTTATCAGCGGAGGTGTAGGAATTACTCCAATGATGTCAATGCTGCATCAAGCACTGGAAAACAATCAAGAAGTAACATTTATTCACAGTGCTAAAAATGAGCAGTTTCATGCAATGAAACAAGACCTTCAATCGTTGTCAGAGACATATACGTTTGAACAACACGTTTTCTATAGTCAAGCGCAAACAGACCAGCATGATGAACATATAACGTATGGTCGCTTAACTAAAAAAGAGCTAGCTAAATATGCCGGCGATAAACACGCATATTATTATGTTTGTGGATCTTCTTCATTTACGCAAATGGTGTTAGAAGGCCTAGCTGAAATGGGTATTTCCCAAGAAAATATCATGTATGAATCGTTTGGCCCGAAAATGAGTATGACTCCTTCCGCATAAATGTATGGAAAAAGGGTAAAAAGCTAACAGTAGACAATACTGTTAGCTTTTTTTATGAAAGGGAGTTTAAAGATGACAAATAAGCAGTATGACATGGTGGGAATAGGAATAGGACCTTTTAATTTAGGCTTAGCGGCCCTTGCTGAGCCTCTTGATGAAATTGATGCCGTCTTCTTTGATAAAGAAGAGAAATTTGAATGGCATCCGGGCATGTTAATTGACGGCACGGACTTGCAGATTCCGTTTCTAGCAGACTTAGTTACATTTGCGGATCCAACAAGCCCCTATTCTTTTCTAAATTATATTCACAAGCAAAAACGCTTGTATCCGTTTTTTTTCTTTAATCGTTTTGACATTCCGCGTCAAGAATACAACGAGTACGCAAAATGGGTAGCGGAGCAGCTATCTTCCTGCCACTTTTCTTCAAAAGTTGTGGACGTGATACCGAAAAATGAAGAAGAGTATTATGAAGTAAAGGTAGAAACACCTGATGGAATTCAAACGGTAAATGCTAAACACGTTGTAATGGGAACAGGAAGCATTCCACTTGTACCTCCGGCTTTTGAAGAAAAGCTTAATGAGCATATTTTACACAGCAGCGGCTATTTACATAAAAAAGAAGAGATTCAAAAAGGAAAGCATGTAACGATCGTTGGTTCAGGGCAAAGTGCTGCAGAGATTTTTCTTGATTTACTAGAAGAACAGACTGAACATCATTACCACCTTACATGGTTTACAAGATCCTCTAATTTTTTTCAGCTTGATCAATCCAAGCTTGCTCAAGAGTTATTTTCGCCAGACTATGTAGATTACTTTCATTCGCTGCCTTTTGAGGAACGTACAAGCACGGTAGAAGATTTAAATCCTTTACGTCACGGAATTGAATCTTCTACCTTAACGAAAATCTATGATTTACTTTATCATCGTTCACTTAAAGGAAAAGTACCCGTTACGATTCAAGCTTCGACTGAAGTAAGTGATATTCATAAAAAAGGAAATGGATATGAGCTGGAGTGCAAACAATTAAAGGCTGAACGCTCTTTTCAATACGAAGCGGATCGTTTGATATTGTCCACGGGCTATAAGCCAAAAATTTCGCCGTTCATCGAACGAATAAAAGATGATATCGAATGGGAAGATGACAAGCGTTTTAAAGTCACAAAAGATTACCGGCTTGTCTTTAAACAACCTCGTAACCACCACTTTTTTACGTTAACCAATATTGAACATTCACATGGATCTGGCGCAACAAATCTTGGTTTATCCGTTCAGCGCAATCAGCGTATTCTGAACGTGATTGCAGGGAGAGACGTGTACCCAGTTCCAGAAGAGACGACGTTCCAGACATTTAATTTGTTTTGAATTTCTTCTTTATAAAAATCTTCAATGTGGTTTTTGATTATTGTAGAAAAGTTTTTTACCCATAAACTATGTTTAAAAGAATAGTGTACGGGTATTTTATTTATAGAACATTAGTACACAAATCAATTAAGGAGTTGCTTAGAATGAGTAAGAAAATTGCAGTACTAGTAACAGATTTATTTGAAGATGTGGAATATACAGATCCAGCCAAAGCCTTTGAAGAAGAAGGCCATACGCTAACAAAAATCGATGTTAAAACAGGTGAAGTAACAGGTAAACAAGGCGAAACAACATTAACAATTGATAAAGCAATTGCGGATGTAAAACCAGAAGATTTTGACGCATTGTTTTTACCGGGAGGTTTCTCACCAGATATCTTACGTGCGGACGATCAAGTCGTAGCTTTCACAAAATCATTTATGGATGAAGGCAAACCGGTTATGGCTATCTGTCATGGACCACAGCTGCTAATCAATGCTGAAACATTAAAAGGACGTGACGTAACTGGTTTCAAATCAATTGCTATTGATTTGAAAAATGCAGGTGCAAACTTCCATGACAAAGAAGTGGTGGTATGCGGTAATCAACTAGTTACAAGCCGTACACCAGACGATATGGAAGCATTCGTACGTGAATCAGTAAATGTCTTAAAGTAAGTAAATAATATTAGTAAAACTTTCTGTAAAAGGTGATAACAGGGTGGTTTACCACTCTGCTGTCGCCTTTTTTGTATGTAACGATTTTGACGAGGAATTTACAGTTATATTACTGCATTGGATGAAGCGGTTTCTAAAAGAATATGAAAACCTTTTACTATCAATAGATAGAAGCCATGTAACACAATCGAAATATTTTTTACATAAATGAAAGTATAATTTTGGTAGCTTAAAAGACGTTGCGAGTTTCATAGTTTTCATGCAACAATGAGGGTGCATCACGAGATTGGCTTGCTACAAGCTTAGATGCGTTGCGGTTTTACAAAAAAACTTTATTATCACATAGGAGGATTTCAAACATGAAGAAAAGGTTTCGTATTGCCACTGTCGCAGGTGCCGTATCATTAGGATTACTAACAGCAGGACAAGCAAATGCAGCAGCTCCTGATTGCAACACTCCAAAACAAATTAACATTAAAGATGCTCAAGCAGCACAAAATATAAATGTAGATGAGCTATTAAAGAAATTTAACGCTCAAGGACAATCTGCTCAAGCAGCAGCTCCACAACAAGAAACACAAGCACCAGAGCAAGCTGAAGCAGCTCCACAGGAACAAGCACAAGCACCAGAGCAAAGTGAAGAAGCAAAAGCTCCAGAGCAAACACAGCAAAACACAAAAGCTCAACAATCAGAAAATACTGATAAAGCAGAACAAACAAAAGATGCTAGTCAATTCGAACAAAAGGTCGTAGATTTAGTGAACCAAGAGCGTGAAAAACAAGGTTTAAAACCTCTAACACTTAACAAAAAATTAAGTGACGTTGCACGCACTAAATCAAAAGATATGATGGACAAAGGGTACTTTGACCACAATTCACCAACATATGGTTCACCATTTGATATGATGAAACAATTCGGCATTGAATATACAACTGCAGGTGAAAACATTGCAAAAGGTCAGCAATCTCCTGAAGATGTAATGAATGCTTGGATGAATAGTGACGGTCACCGCAAAAACATTCTAAACCCTGATTTCACTGAAATTGGTGTTGGATACGTAAAAGGTGATACTACGTACTGGACTCAACAATTTATCGGTAAGTAATACAAAAAGAGCAGGATATACCTGCTCTTTTTTGCGTTTTTAGCTGTCCAATTTGGGTATAGTAAAGTAAGAACACGTAAAGGAGTGCCTTAAATTGGGACGTATATTAAAAAAAATTCTAGTCGCTGTTTTTCCTATCCTTTTAAAAGAAGGATATCGTCATTATAAAAATCGTAAAACTCGAACTACGCCGTCTAAAGGATATAAATAAAAAGGACTCGAAAGAGTCCTTTTTATTTTATGCTTGAACGGTGATATGCTTAAATTCTTTTACGTTAAATAATCCTTTGTCGGTTAATTTTAGACATGGGATAACAGGCAAGCTTAAGAAAGATAATGTCAGCAGCGGGTTGAATTTCTGTGAAATATCAAGCTCATGAAGAGCCCCGTGAAGCTGCTTAAGTAAGCTGTTTACTTCATTGTAAGGGTGAGGTGACATTAATCCTCCAATGGAAAGAGGGAGGGAGCCAATCACTTCATTGCCTTTTACAATAACAATACCTCCGCCGATTTCTTCAATTGCCGCAATTGCTTTTGCTAAATCTTCATCATTTGTTCCTACGGCTACGATATTATGTGAATCATGAGCAATCGTGGTAGCAATCGCTCCGTCTTTTAACTGAAAACCTTTTACAATCCCAAGACCAATATTCCCTGTTAGATGATGACGCTCAACAACAGCCATTTTTAGCTGATCGTTTTCTACAGAAGACTGAAATTCGTTTTGCTTCACTTGAACTTCTTCTACAATATGATTTGTAATCAGGCTGTTTGGATTAATTTCAATAATATTAGCGCGATTGTGCTGAAGTGGTATCGTAAGTTTTTTAATGGAAAACTCTTTGAGATGAACAGAATTCATTAGTTCTGTTGGAAGATCAATTTGTTCTTCTTGAACAGAAAGCATCTCTCCATTTTCAGCAATAAGCTCTCCGTTTTGATAGACATGTGCTGCAGATATATCGGTTAAGTCGTCTAATAGAATAAAATCCGCTTTGTAACCAGGAGCAACCGCACCTCTATCTTTTAACCCGTAGCATTCAGCGGCATTTAACGAAGCCATTTGAATCGCAATTAGCGGATCCAGCCCGAGTTCAATAGCAAAACGAACATTGTAATCAATAGAACCTTCCGTTAATAAATCATCTAGGTGTTTGTCATCGGTACAGAATAAAAATCTGCGCGCGTTACGTTCATTTACAGCAGGTAATAGTTGTTTCAAATCTTTAGCAACAGAACCTTGGCGGATCAGAACATACATCCCGCGCTGAATACGCTCAATTGCTTCTTCTGCTGTTACGCATTCATGATCTGTTGAAATATCAGCGGTACGATAAATATTAACGCCCGTAGCATCTAGCCCTGAGCCGTGCCCATCAATTACACCGTTTGCATCGTTAGCTGCTTGTAATTTATCGAGCATATCGTCATCGCCATCTCGCACAGCAGGGAAATCCATCACTTCTGCTAATCCAAGCACGCGAGGGTGAGAGAAAAATGGCGCTAAGTCAGCTGCTTTTAAGACGGCTCCAGAGCTTTCAAAAGGAGTTGCCGGCACGCTTGAAGGTAAGTTCACAAATACGTCTAAAGGAATGGAATCCGAGTTTTGAAGCATAAACTCAATGCCAGATTTCCCTGAAACATTCGCAATTTCATGAGGGTCCGTTACGACAGTTGTGACGCCTCTAGGTACAAGAAGTTTTGAGAACTCTTTAGGTGTAACCATTGATGATTCAATGTGAACGTGTCCATCAATGAATGTAGGAGAAATGTATTTTCCTTTTGCATCCACGACGTTATTCCCATCGTATTGACCTATTCCAACAATCACTCCATCAGCAATCGCAATATCGGCTTCAATGATGGAAAGCGTAAAGACATCGATAATTTTCCCGTTTTTCACTACAAGATCTGCAGGTATTTTTTTATTGGCAACAGCAAGCTGTTTTTTTAAGGTTGTTTTTGTATTTGACATGAATGTGACTCCTCTCATTGTATAACTGAATAACAATGAAGGACTATGTAAGGGAGAACATAAAGAAGAATAAAAATGCAGTATGAATGATGTTCAACCCTCGTAGTCCAACTATTTACGGTAGTTCGGTAGAAACTCTTGGACCCTATTTCCAAGACTATACGAGCTTTAGGTATTTCGATACATTCTATAGACAAATAATAAAAACGTCAATTCCTAATAAAAAAGAAAGATTTTTGGGAATATTTCATCTATGTGTATGTAAACGATTTAACTCTTATTTGCTCGCTAAAAGGCGCAGCATTCATGTATAGAAAAAAATGTAGAAAAAACCGTCAATGGCTATTAGTCATTGACGGAGTTGTCATTAAGCTTGTTTACGCAGTGTACCTAATTCTTCCGCGATCGCTTGCATTTCACTTGGGCTAAAAGAATCTTTTCTCATTACCATATCGTATAAGTACTTTAAGTCTTCATACATTTCTTCGTCAAAAGCTTCAGCTTTAATTGCTCCGATATTTAGCATGCGCAGTTTTTCACTAATGCTATCGACCATATGTTTAATATTCTCTGGAGATTTTACTGATAAATCCACTTTGTTCATCCTTCCAGTTGCGTTTTTTTTATTGTAACATGTTTTTATCGTGTGAACACTTTTATGTCAGGTTCTTATCCACAGAAGAGTGGAAACGATATAAATAAAAGAAAACTATTTTTTAGTTTAAAAATGATTGTATATAATGTTTGTAATAAGGGAAAGGAGTCGAGACTATGATTAACGTATTATTCGTTTGTTTGGGAAATATTTGTCGTTCACCCATGGCAGAAGCGGTCTTTAAAGATATGGTGAAGAAAAAAGGGCTAGAAGGACAAATTCACGTAGATTCTGCAGGCACAGGAGGCTGGCACAAAGGCAATCCTCCTCATGAAGGAACGCAATCTATTTTAACGAGAAACAACATTGATTTTAAAGGGCAAACAGCAAGACAAGTGATTCAAGAGGATATAGCTAAATTCCATTATATTATTGGAATGGATGTCGAAAATGTAGGAAACCTGAGAAGGATGGCTGGACATACTAAAACAGGTTATATTGCAAGGCTTTTGGATTTTGTGCCCGATTTACATATTGAAGATGTGCCTGATCCTTATTTTACGGGAAATTTTGACGAAGTATATGACTTAGTTCAAGAAGGATGCAAGGCTCTTTTAGACGAAATTATAGAGAAGCATTTCTCGGAATAAGCGATACTTAAAAAATAAAAGCGGAGGAGAAACGACAAATGGGTAAACGAAATAAGCTAGTAGAAGGTATTGTCATTGGAGCAATTATAGGAGGAGCTGTTTCTTTATTTGATAAAGAAACAAGAAGCTCTGTCATTCAAGGAAGTAAAAAACTGAAAGACAAAACAACAACTCTTATTCAGCACCCTGAACTTGTAACGGATACTGTCAAAGAGAAATATGAAACCATCCGTACGACCATCGAGCAAGTTTCTGAAGATGTATCATTTGTAGCAGGAAAAGTAGAAAAGTTAAAAGAAACAACACCTCAGGTGATGGAAATTGTAAACGATACAAAAGAAGCATTTGTGGAGAAATATGGTGATGAACAAAAATAAATAAGGAGGCACATATGGCTGGAATGTACATAAATAACATCGTAAGGTTTGGCAAAGAACTGATGAGCCGCATTCATCGAGATGAGCTGCCTAGTTTATCAGCTGAATTGGCTTATTATCTACTGCTCTCGCTATTTCCTTTTTTAATTTTCTTAATTACGCTGATTGGATTTTTGCCATTAGAATCAACAGACCTGCTTGACTTGGTCGAAAATGTAGCGCCACAGCAAACGCTGCACATGATTGAAAGCAACGTTTCCCATATCATTGGTTCTCATAATGAAAAGCTATTATCCTTTGGTATCATTGCCACGATGTGGTCTGCTTCAAATGGAATTAATGCGATCGTAAGAGCATTTAACCGAGCATATCACGTACAAGAAAATCGGCCTTTTTTAGTGGCGAGAGGTATGGCAGTTCTCCTTACTTTTGCGATGATATTTGTTATTATTGTAGCGCTTTTACTTCCTGTTTTCGGTCATATGATTGGCCTTTATTTATCGTCTACGTTTGGGTTTTCAGAAACTTTTCTCGCTTTATGGTCTGCTTCCCGCTGGATTATCAGCGGCCTCATTTTGTTTACTGTTTTTACGGGGTTATATTACTTTGCTCCTAATAAAAAACTGCTGATTCGAAATGTTGTAAAAGGAGCGGCTTTTGCTACGGTCGGATGGACAGTGGTATCGATGCTGTTTGCATATTACGTAAATCATTTCAATAACTATACAGCTACATATGGAAGCTTGGGCGGAATTATTATCCTGCTTATTTGGCTGTACCTATCGGGCATGATTATCGTTATTGGAGGAGAAATCAACGCTATTTTCTACGACCGTCGAGTCAAATCTTCATAGTCACAAATTGGGATGAAATCATTCGCAAGATATGAGCATACTAACAAAGTGAAAGGGAGGTTTTACATCATGACAAAGCATACAAAAAAAGACGGAAGCAATACAAAGCAAAATAAAAAGAGCCAGCCAAAGCATAAAACAAGCAACAGCCAAAATGGACAAAACGGTTACCATTAAGGCAGTGATTTCCATAATAAAAAGCCTAACAAATACGTTAGGCTTTTTTGCGTTAAGATTTTAGCAAGCGAAGGCCGTTTAAGATAACTAAAATGGTGCTGCCTTCGTGACCTATAACACCAAATGGCATATCAAGCACTTGGAAAAAATTCGAACAAATTAATAAAAAGATGACGGCAATAGAAAAAATAACGTTTTGCTTCACAATTGAGTTCATTCGTCTGGAAAGAGCTACTGCATCCGAAATTTTTGATAGATCATTTTTCATTAAAACGATATCGGCTGTTTCAAGTGCCACATCCGTTCCTTCTCCCATGGCTACTCCAACGTTAGCAGTAGCAAGAGCAGGTGCATCGTTAATGCCATCTCCCACCATTGAAACGGTAGGGAATTTTTCTTTTAACGCTTTAATTTTATCTACTTTCGCTTCAGGCAAACATTCTGCAATGTATTCATCGACTGCACACTCTTTTGAAATAGCTTCGGCTGTTTTTTCGCTGTCTCCTGTAATCATGACGGTATGAATGCCCTGCTCTTTAAGAGATTTAACAGCGTCTACAGCTTCTGTTCGTACAACGTCTTTTAGCGCAAGCAATCCCACAATACCATGCTGGTCTTTTGCGTACACAATCGTTTTTCCTTCACTGGCAAGTGTAGATGAAATCCCATTTTCAAATTCAGCTGCATCTTCTTTACCTACAAAATCTGCTTTTCCTATTTTCCACGTATCTCCTTGAAGAGACCCAATGACACCATATCCGGGAACGTCTTCAAGCGAATCTGGCTGAACAAGCGTCAATTCCTGCTTATTTTTCACAAAGTCAACAATAGATTGAGCAAGCGGATGATTGGACTGACGTTCAATTGATGCGATTTTAACAAGAAATTCCTGTTCGTTTATATCAGAACGGACAATGACATTTGTTACTTCTGGCTTTCCTTTTGTTAACGTTCCTGTTTTATCAAAAGCAATTGCGCTTAAATGACTTAACCTTTCCAAATGCACGCCGCCTTTGAACAAAATTCCTTTTTTTGCTCCGTTTGAAATAGCAGACAGCGAAGCAGGGGTGATAGATGCAACCAGAGCGCAAGGAGACGCTACAACTAAGAGAATCATTGCACGGTAAAATGTCTCGGTCCAGCTCCATCCAAGCACATAGTGTGGGAGAAATAGCATAACTGCCACAACCGATAGAACAATTTTTACGTATGTGCCTTCAAATCGTTCAATAAACAATTGAGAAGGAGACTTTTCACTTTGAGCCGTTTGAACAAGTTGAATGATCTTTTGAAACAGCGTCTCAGCACTTGGCTTTGTCATTTTAATGGTAATGGCGCCTTTCACATTCACCGTGCCCGCGAATACTTCATCATCGAGCTGTTTTAGTACAGGAACAGATTCCCCTGTAATAGCAGCCTGATCAATCGTTGTTTGACCTGAGACAACAATCCCATCGGATGGCACTCGTTCACCCGGCTTAACTAACAGCAAGTCACCGATTTGTAAATCCGAAATGGATACAATTTCTTCTTGATCTCCAATCAGACGCGTTGCTTCTTGCGGCTGTAAATTCATCAAGGCGCTAATTTCTCGGTTGCTTTTATTCATGGTGTACGTTTCTAATGCACCGCTTAATGCAAAAATGAAAATAAGCATAGCACCTTCTGTCCAGTAGCCAATTACAGCCGCTCCAATGGCTGCAATAATCATTAACATTTCGACATTCAATTCTTTATTTTCAATCGTTTCTTCAATGCCTTCTTTTGCTTTAGCAAATCCGCCTATCACGTAAGCTAATACAAAGAGCGTAATAGATACAGCAGTATCCTGCTGTTTTGACAGCAGCCAG
The DNA here is from genome assembly GCF_042787735.1 of Priestia sp. YIM B13490. Classification (NCBI taxonomy): domain Bacteria; kingdom Bacillati; phylum Bacillota; class Bacilli; order Caryophanales; family Bacillaceae; genus Priestia; species Priestia sp. YIM B13490. Next base: position 16,931 of record NZ_JBHZOT010000010.1, on the reverse strand, counting down.
CCGGCTAAAATCAGTACGCCGCTTAACAGTGCAGCAATGAGTTCACCATGTGTTTTTAATCCGTTGACAGCAGAAGATGTTTGAGGCGTTTGTTCTTGTTTTTTAGGTAACGCATTTTCCATACAAATCCTCCTTGAACGATAATTGAGAAGAATAATCACAATCATTACCCCTAAAAAAACACGAAAGCTGCCATCTCAGCGATAGCAGCACATTTTTTCAGTTCTTCTCTTTTAAATTGGGATATTTAGTATAGTATAGCACGGAACAAGCAAGGAGGTAACGACTAACGCCTAAAAAATAAAAACAGAATGCAGCTGGACGTCTGCATTCTGTAAAAAACGTACTACATATCTAAATGTTCTTCATAATATTTATAAGCGGAAGTGTAAATGTGCTCGATATCGGCATCCGTCATGTACATTAAGGTTTCACGGTCAATCCCCTTCATCGTTTCAATAAATGTAATCATGTTTTTGCGTTCTTGTCTGCTCATTTATTATTCTCCTCTCCATCTGTTTTAATACAGTTTATTATATTTAATTGTATTATATAACAGAAAAAGTATTTTGTGTGGATTTTTTTTTAAAATAGGCAAAAAAATTTAAAAAGACGTAAATAATTGACTATATAGAAAAAGGTGTTTTATAATTTATATATGAACATATGCTCATATACTTGCATATAATGAACGGAGAGATGTTATGAAAAAAGATGAACATTCGTTTTTATCGCCTCAAACAGTAGAAGAAGCGTCAAGAATACTAAAAGCTATTTCAGATCCTACGAGAATGAAAATTCTTTATTTGCTATTTCAAGAAGAGTGTTCAGTCGGTCATATGGTTGAAGTGCTTGGTGTTTCACAATCAGCTATTTCACATCAGTTAACTCACTTGCGTCATTTACGTTTAGTAAAATATCGCCGTGAAGGGAATACGTATTTCTATACGTACGATGATGAACACGTTGTTGGAATACTGCATCAAGTAATTCAGCACGTAGAATGCTCACATAACGAATAAAAGGAGGGGCTTTGCATGAGTCATGATCATCACCACCATCATGGTCACCATCACCATTTTGATACACAGCGTGAAGGCAACAAAAAAGGTCTGTTAATTGCACTCATTATCACCGCCGGTATTATGGTTCTTGAGTTTGTTGGAGGGCTTTTTACAAATAGTTTAGCGTTATTATCCGATAGCGGACACATGCTTTCTGATACAAGCTCACTTGCTCTTAGCCTTGTAGCGATATGGTTTGCTAACCGAGCTGCATCGGCTAAAAAAACGTACGGTTATTATCGTTTTGAAATATTAGCGGCTCTTTTTAACGGAGTGGCACTGTTTGTAATAGCAGGATTTATCATCTATGAAGCCTATCAGCGCGTATTAGAGCCGCAGTCTGTAGCAAGCGGCAGCATGATGCTGATTGCTACTGTTGGTTTACTCGCTAATTTAATCAGCGCATGGTCACTTATGAGACAAGGCGATGTAAAAGGAAATGTAAATTTACGCAGCGCTTACTTACACGTACTGGGAGATGCTTTAGGATCTATTGGAGCTATTGTAGCTGGACTTCTTATGATGCTGTTTGGATGGTATATTGCTGATCCTATTATTTCTGTAGTTGTGTCTGTATTAATTTTAAAAAGCGCTTGGGGCGTGCTTGCCCATAGCATTCATATTTTGATGGAAGGCTCTCCTGAAGGGGTAGATCACAGTGAAATAAAAAAACTTCTTGAAAACATTGAAGGAGTCAAAGATGTGCATGATTTACACATTTGGACGATTACTTCAGGACTGGACTCATTGAGCTGTCATATGCGCGTAGAAGATGAAAAAGATTGTCAGCAAATTTTGCAAAAAGCCATTGATTTAGTACATGATCACTGCGGCATTGAGCATACCACGATACAAATTGAAAAATCAGCTCTTCAGCATCGAACGCTAAAAGTTTAAAGAACGAGCGAGAACCTATAGGTTCTCGCTCGTTTTTTGTTGCATAGGCATCTTTTGTCCGAATACAAAAAGAATAATAAAAATAAAGCCAAGCATCCCGCTAATAATATTAAAAAAGCTGATATGGTGAAAGAACTGAATAAACGTGCCACCTATGTAAGGGCCGGCAAGGCTTCCGATACTAAAAGCAATGCCGCATAGTAAATTACCTGTAGGCAGTAGACGAGCAGGAATCAAATCCGTCATATAGCTGATTCCTAAACTAAACGTCGAGCCTACAACCATGCCAGCTATAAATAAACAAGCTACTAATGGAATAGCGGTCTCTTCCAAGAGACTTGCTGTAAAAAATGTAACGGCTCCAATGGATAAAATCCATCCTAATACCAATTTCCGTCCAAATTTATCGCTCAATATTCCGAGAGGAAGCTGAAATACAATAGCTCCAACTGCAAAGGAAGTCAGCAGCAGTGAAATAAACTCTACTTGCAAACCAATTCGTAAGCCATATACAGGAAAGCTTCCGTTCAGTGATGATTCTAAAAATCCATATCCAAAAGGCGGCAAAAAAGCAATCCAAGCATACTTAGCCGCCTTAGAAAATCGCTTAGCCGTTTCTTTTAACGAATTAACCTCCACTTCCTGTAGGGGAAATTCATTTTTTATCAAAAATAAAAACACCCATGTTATGAGGCAAAGAGCTGAAGAAATCATAAAAGGAAGCGCTTGGTTAATTTCAATTAACGGCGTCATTAAAGGGCCAACAGCAAAACCAATACCGAAAAAAAGCCCGTACAATGAAATGTTGCGACCTCGTTTATCAGCAGGTGAAGATGATGTAATCCACGTTTGAGTACCAAAGTGCAGCGCGTGATCTCCTATTCCAATAAATAAACGGAGCACAAACCAAAAAACAACAGATTTCCACAGGGGAAACAAAGCTAAAGATACAATAACTAAAAGTCCCCCTGCTGCGATAATGGGTTTATATCCGTATCTGCGAAGCGGCCCTTCCATGAAAGGAGAAATAAATAAAATACCTAGATACAATCCAGTTGCGTTTAATCCGTTTATAGTAGAAGAAAGACCATCTTTCTCAAAAATAATAGCGATTAAAGGCAGCAGCATACCTTGGCTGAATCCAGAAATGGCGACAAGGCTAACTAAAATCCAGAAACGTTGTTTATGAGTAGCACTCACAGCATTCAACCTCTTTTTATCTATATTTTGTCAATCCAACTGTTTAATCGTACAAGGAAAACGCTTTATTGACAAGGATGTAGACGTGCTGTGCTATTAATTTGACATCTTTTTATAAGGAAAGTAGAATAAAACATGTAAATAGTTACATGTTTTAATTTACAATTAAAAGGCGATCGCTAGAATACAAACAGTGCTTAAGAAAATAGCGACATTCACAATCAATGTCGGTACAACGAGTGTCATTGGTCATACAGGAAGTGCAAAATATAAACGCTTACACAACTGCGTTTTTCTAGGCACTGCTGTGAGACACTTAGATCGCGTTGTGTCAGACATATACGAAGTGTTATAAATCAAAGGAGCGATATAAAAATGGAAAAATTTATTGGGAATCATATGATTTACACATACGAAAACGGATGGGAATATGAAATTTATATCAAAAACGAAAATACAATCGATTACCGTATTCATAGCGGAATGGTGGCAGGACGATGGGTTCGCGACCAGAAAGTTGATATTGTGAAATTAACAGAAGGTGTATATAAAGTATCGTGGACTGAACCGACTGGAACAGATGTATCTTTGAACTTTATGCCTGATGAAAAACGGATGCACGGCATTATTTTCTTCCCAAAATGGGTACATGAACATCCTGAAATTACCGTGTGCTATCAAAATGATCATCTTGATTTAATGCATGAATCCCGTGAAAAATACGAAACATATCCTAAATACGTTGTACCCGAATTTGCTGACATTACATTTATCAAAAATGTCGGAGCGAATAATGAGGAAGTTATCGCTCAAGCGCCTTACGAAGGAATGACAAATGATATTCGCGCCGGAAAATTAATTTAACACAGAGTCATAAAAAAGACTGAGACAAAAGTATTTTAGCTGAAGGAAGATCCGAACGATGAATCGAGATTCTTGATGGAGAATCAAATTCGTTCGGATCTTTTTATGGTGATGGTGTAACAAGTATCCGTATTGAGAGTAGTTGGTTATATAAAAAGCGGTTTATAATGAAGTAAAGGAGTGAAGGAAATGGAATTTAACATGAAAAAAGAGGCGGGATTTACAACAAATCTTCCTTATGGAGAGCTACATATCGCCGGAGATGAAGAATATGGCTTTCGTCCGTATCAGCTAATGGTATCGTCCATTGCTGTTTGCAGCGGAGGCGTGTTAAGAAAGATTCTAGAGAAAAAAAGAATTGCTTTTTCTGATTTACGCATCCAAGCTGGCGTGACGCGAAATGATGAAAAAGCGGGGCGAATCGAAAAAATTCATTTGCACTATATCATTACAGGAGAAGAGCTTCCATTAGACAAAATTGAAAAATCAATTGAGCTAGCACGAAAAAATTGTTCAATGCTACAGTCGGTTATTGACAGTATTGAAGTGACAGAAACCTTCGAAATTAAATGAGGTTGGGACAAAAGTATTTTAGCTGAAGAAGTTCCGAACGATGAATCAAACTCGTTCGGATTTTTTAGGGTGTTGTTACAAGCGGTTCAGCTCTTTGCTCCCATTTGTTCGTCTTTAGATGGAATGGACTTAGCTACGTCTCAATCTCATATTTCCTTCGGTTTGCTGCCGGCTTTATCAAAATAGCGCATGCGTTCAGGAGTCAGCTGAAGAAGCAAATAATTTGGGTCATCTGGACTTTTAATCCACTCTTTTAACTTTTTATTCCAAAATTTCTTTTTTAACTCTTCGTTTGTTTCTACATTTACTTTGGCTTCTACCTCTACATACGGATCACTCCAACCTTGCCCATCATAGCCTAACAAAATATGAACGTAAGGGTTTTTTTCTAGTTCTTCGACTTTATGGGTATCTTTATTGGTAGCGGTGTAGAGCACAAGATCTTCATGAAAAAACATCATAAAGCGTGAATACGGCTTTCCATCTTGAATTGTAGCTAACGTTCCAATTGTATAGTCATCCAGTACGGATAAAATTTGATTTTTCACATCATTATTGCTCATTTTTTCACTCCTTATTATATCTTTTTACCCTTGGTAGTTTGGCTGATTTTTAACTATCTTAATCAAAAATCAATTAAGGGTTTATCATTTATAAAAATAGGTTAAAAATACTAACATTGACGGTGAGTCTATACAAATTCCATTAATTTGATATGATTGATTTTGTTGTCAAAAAATGAATAAGGTAGGTGTACATATCGATGATCAATCGGATTTTTCTTATAGCGGTTATTCTTGGGGTGCCGCTATCTGTTATTGGGCACATGATGCACTGGTCAGATGTTCTTATGTTTATTATTTACTGTTTAACAATCATTGCCCTCGCAGCTTTTATGGGGAGAGCAACAGAGAGTTTAGCTGTTGTAGCTGGTCCTCGAATAGGCGGACTATTAAACGCTACGTTTGGTAACGCTGTAGAATTAATTATTTCTATTTTTGCTCTAAAAGAAGGTCTTACAGCGGTGGTGCTTGCATCGTTAACCGGTTCTGTATTAGGAAATCTTCTTCTTGTAGGCGGTCTTTCATTCTTCATTGGGGGATTAAAATTTAAGCGTCAAGAATTTAATGTCTATGATGCAAGACATAATTCTGGATTATTGATCTTTGCCGTTATCGTTGCGTTTGTTATTCCTGAAGTGTTTGCTAGTGAAATGGACGAAGCGAAGACCATGTCCCTGAGTGTCGGAATCTCCATTATTCTCATCATCTTGTACTTAGCGGCGTTATTTTTTAAGCTGGTAACGCACCGAGGGGTGTATCAGCATAAAAGTGAAGAAGTGGAAGAACATGAGGAGCCAGAATGGTCAATGTGGAAAGCGATTACTGTTCTCTTTTTGTCTACGTTAGCTGTAGCTTACGTATCCGAAAGCTTGGTTAGTACAATCGAAATTGTATCGGAAAGTTTTGGGTGGAGTGAGCTGTTCATCGGGGTCATCATTGTAGCGATTGTTGGAAACGCAGCAGAGCACGCTTCGGCTATTATTATGGCCGTTAAAAACCGCATGGGTGTAGCTGTTGAAATTGCTGTTGGATCCACTTTACAAGTCGCGATGTTTGTAGCACCGATATTAGTGTTAGTTTCGCTGATGTTCGAAAACCAAATGTCTCTTGTCTTTACTTGGCCTGAGTTGATTGCGATGGTAACGGCCGTATTTTTAACTATTGCTATTTCTAATGACGGAGATACAAACTGGTTCGAAGGTGCAACTCTTTTAGGTGCTTATATTATTATGGGAATTGGTTTTTATCTTATTTAAAAAAGAAGAGGCTGGAACAAACCTGTTTTAGTTGAAGGAAGAATCCGAACGATTAATCGTTCGGATTCTTTTTGTGTAAGTGAATAGAAGAATTTCCCTTTTGGTATTCAGGATAAAACAGGAGATGTTTGAAAAAACTATGGTTGCATTCATTAACGATATTGAAAGGAGTTTCTAGATGTTACGTAAATTGCTTTTATTTGTGTTTACCATCATTATTTCATTTTCATGTTCAACGAAGATCGCCATTGCGAAAACAGCTCAGCCTACCATCAACGTGCCTTCTTCAGCTTTAAATATTTCAAAAGAAAATACGTATCCAAATGCTAGTCAAGATACGCCATATTTGCAGCCGAGTGAGTTTACAAAAGAGCTCATTGAAACATCAAATGTAAAAATTGAAAACCCTGATTTAATTCGTATATTAAATGAATCAAACATTTCTAAAACTCCATGGGCAATTGGTTTTAGAGCAACCGTCTTTTTAGGACAGTGGCCATTAAATTACGAATCAACAGAAACAAACGTTAACTGGCAACACCAGCGAATCAATACAAATCATTATGATAACAGAGCAGGAAAAAATCAGTACAAAATGATGTACAGCCAGGAAAATCAAAGTCATGTAAAAGGCGGATTAACAGCAAAAGTGCCTCAGCCTGATCATGTGAAACAAATGATGCTAATTGAAGCAGCTAAAAAAACAAAGCTCACTTTATCATTTCAAACGTTTGTAGGTGCCGGAACGAAAAAAGACCAGGTCTATAACGTAGCTCCTAAAAAAGTAGGTTATCTGTATGCGTATACGCCTGCTGTAAGTGAAAAGGGAAAAGTAACATATGGAGAAGTGTATGTTACAGTAAAAGGCAGCAAGCGCTCAATTGTGGTGAGAAATGTAACGTCTCAAGGAATTGGAGCATGGATTCCAGTACAAGATTATGTTTCCTTAAGCTTTGGGGCTTACGATCAGCCGAGATAATAAAAAAGAGATTCCAGTGGTGGAATCTCTTTTTGTTATTTTGTGATATTCGCTTGGAGTTTGCTAAAATCAGTATCTTGATAATAGCTGTTTTTCACCAAAATATTAGGTCCTAAACAAGACACTGCTGAACAATGACAGCTAAGTTCTTTAGAAATCGTGCTTTGCTGCCACATATCAAAAGCGTCTGTAAGCTTTGTATCTTGAATGTTGCCAAGAGGAGGCGTATCACCAAAATCCGTTACGATAATATCTCCGTCGAAAATATTTACATTTAGGCGAGAGCGCCCGTCTGGATCGTTTCGAACGGTTACATTTTTACTGCTATACAAGCGCTGTAAAAGCGATAAGTCTTCCTCATTATTACTGCATGCATAAAACGGCAGCGTGCCGAATAGCATCCACACATTTTCATCTCGAATATCAAGAAGGTGATGAATAGCTTTACGCATTTCAGGAAGAGATAACGTTTCTAGAGTGCTAGCAAAGTCACTTGGATACATAGGGTGTACTTCGTGACGCTGACAAAGCATTTCATCAACAATTTGACGATGAATCTTTTCCATGTGAGGAAGCGTACGTTTATTTAACATCGTTTCAGCTGATACGGTTACACCCGCTTTTACAAGCGCGCGGCTGTTTTCAATCATACGGTCAAAATATTTGGCGCGCTGCTCATAAGTAGGCTTTCGCTCCATCATTGCAAAGCCAGCTTCCACAAAGTCGTCCATCGTTCCCCAGTTGTGAGAAATATGTAAAACATCTAAATAAGGAATGATTTGTTCGTAACGTGCAAGATCCAATGTTAAATTTGAATTAATCTGTGTACGGACACCTCGTTCATGTGCATACTTTAATAAAGGCACCACATAATTTTTCACAGAAGATAGAGACATCATCGGCTCTCCGCCTGTAATGCTTAAAGCTCGAAGAGTTGGAATTTCATCGAGACGTTTTAAAATTAAATCAAGCGGCAGTGCGTTTGGGTCTTTTGGCTGCAGCGTATATCCAACTGCGCAGTGCTCACATCGCATATTACAAAGCGTCGTTGTGGTAAATTCAACGTTTGTAAGCGTCGGTTTGCCATATTGTTTCATATCTAAATACGCTTCCCACGGATCGAACTCCGGGGTAATTCGTTGTAAAGTGGCCATAAAAAAACTCCTTTTATTTTTCCGTAAAGTGAAATGATGATGAAAACATCTCACGGTCCGTCCTGCTAGACTAAATTATACGTCTCATTCAAAACGGACACCAGTGACTATTATGGATTTTATTGCTTTTAGTTGTCAAATATGAAAGTATTCGTTAGGATATAAGGAAATACGAATGAAAAGCTATATCAGGAGGGTTTAAAATGGGAAACGCCGTTCGAGATAAAGGTTCACAAGTACGTTATTTAAAAGATCGTTTAAATATGTTTGTACACGTATTAGACTCTATGGAGCCTGAAAACACAGACCTAGAAGACATTGACCGTTTGATTACGATGATTGATGACCTCGAAGCAAAATGTGAGCAGTTTAAAAAAGATAAAGAATGAACAAAGAAAAAAGCGCTAGAAAAACTAGCGCTTTTTTGCTTGAAGTGGAAATCCTCCTATAAAGGTCTTTCGAAACAATTTTTGAAGGAGTATAATAAATTTTGAAAGTTGTACGACAGATAGATAAATACATACATTAGCGGGATATGGGAGGAATTAAGTGATGATTGAAGCTTTAAAACAAAGCATGTACGATTTAATTGTTGAAACATCTACAAAATTGCCAAAAGACGTTCGACGTGCTATCGCAAAGGCAAAAGCGCGTGAAAATGCAGGAACGCGTGCGGCAATGTCTTTAGCGACCATTACCAATAATATTAAAATGGCGGACGATAACTTGTCGCCAATTTGTCAAGATACAGGTATGCCTACATTTAAAATTAAAACCCCTGTAGGAGTGAATCAGCTTCAAATTAAAGAAGCGATTTATTGGGCAATTGAAGAAGCAACAAAGCACGGAAAGCTTCGCCCTAACTCCGTAGATTCGTTAACGGGAGAAAACAGCGGTAATAATTTAGGCGGCGGCACGCCGGTTATTAAGTTTGAGCAGTGGGAAAATGACTATATTGATGCGCGTCTTATTCTAAAAGGCGGCGGCTGTGAAAATAAAAACATTCAGTACAGCCTGCCTTGTGAAGTAGAAGGTTTAGGTAGAGCTGGCCGTGATTTAGACGGTATTCGTAAATGTGTGATGCACTCTGTGTATCAAGCACAAGGTCAAGGCTGTAGTGCCGGCGTCATTGGTGTTGGAATCGGTGGCGACCGTACAACAGGCTATGAATTAGCAAAAGAGCAGCTGTTCCGAAACTTAGATGACGAAAATCCAAATGCTCAGCTGAAAGAATTAGAAGAGTATGTAATGGAAAATGCTAATAAGTTAGGAATCGGCACGATGGGTTTTGGCGGAGAAACGACATTACTTGGCTGTAAAGTCGGCGTAATCAATCGTATTCCTGCTAGCTTCTATGTGTCAGTTGCGTATAATTGCTGGGCTTACCGCCGCTTAGGTATTAAAATCAACGCCGATACAGGAAGTGTTCAAGAGTGGCTGTATCAAGAAGGCGAAGAAGTAGATTTTAATAAAAATGCAGGCGCCGAAGAGAAGCAAAATGCGGATGAAACAAAAGAAGTTGTATTACAAGCACCTATTACAGAAGAGCAAATTCGTGAATTAAAAGTTGGCGACGTGGTGCGCATCAACGGCATGATGTATACAGGACGCGACGCTATCCATAAACATTTAACAGATCACGATGCACCAATTGATTTAAATGGACAAATCATTTATCACTGTGGTCCGGTTATGTTAAAGGACGAAGACGAAAAATGGCACGTAACCGCTGCAGGACCAACAACAAGTATCCGTGAAGAACCTTACCAAGGGGATATTATGAAGAAATTTGGTATCCGCGCGGTTATCGGTAAAGGCGGTATGGGTCCTAAAACGCTTGCTGCTCTTCAAGAGCATGGCGGTGTATACTTAAATGCGATCGGAGGAGCTGCACAGTACTATGCTGATTGTATCAAGAGCGTAGAAGGCGTTGATTTGATGCAGTTTGGTATTCCTGAAGCAATGTGGCATTTAAAAGTAGAAGGCTTTACAGCTGTAGTGACGATGGATTCACATGGAAACAGCTTGCATGCAGATGTAGATAAGTCTTCATTTGAAAAGCTTGAGCAATTTAAAGAACCGGTATTTAAATAAACATACATCAAAAGCGTATGGTAAAAAGTAACGTTCATGAACGAGAAAATTGAGTGGATACTAAGCGTAAAATGACTTCCGAAAGGAGCTTCTTATGCGCCGGTTCACCTTTTTTCTCGTTTTTTTATTCGTGATGTCAATAGGCATAGCATCTGTTGAAGCACAAATGTATCCAAACAATCCGATCAGCTGGGGATTTCAAAAAAGTAAAAATCACAAGCCTGCATCCGCAGGTACAGCTTATGAACAAATTCTTGCTAAGTATGATGCTTTTTACCTCGGAGATACAAATAAAAAAAATATTTACTTAACGTTTGATAATGGTTATGAAAATGGTTATACACCGCAGGTATTAGACGTGCTCAAAAAAAGAAAGGTTCCTGCCACATTCTTTGTAACAGGACACTATTTAAAAGAAGAGCCTAAGCTTATTAAGCGAATGGTAAAAGAAGGGCATATTGTCGGGAATCATTCATGGCATCACCCTGACTTAACTCAAGTGGATGACGCACGTTTTAAAGAGGAATTGCAAAAAGTAAAAGATGAATACAAGAATATTACTGGTCGTGATGAAATGAAATACCTTCGCTCACCTAGAGGGGTATTTAGTGAACGAACGCTAGCTCTTTCAAAGCAAGAGGGCTATACGAATGTATTTTGGTCACTTGCATTCGTTGACTGGAAAGTGAATGAACAAAAAGGCTGGCGCTACTCATACGACAATATGATGGCTCAAATACATCCAGGTGCAATCATGCTTTTGCATACCGTTTCAAAGGATAACGCAGATGCGTTAGATCAAGCGATTGTGGATTTAAAAAAGCAGGGCTATACGTTTAAAAGTATTGATGATTTAATGAACGAACGCAAACAAATGAAGAAAAGTCCTTCTAAAACGAAATAAAGATAAAAACCGATGGGAATGTTTCTCCTGTCGGTTTTTTGCTGTTGAAGTGTTATAATATGCGTTGATGTCTTTTTTAAAGCGATACGGTCTAATAGGTTTTAAGCAGATAAAGACCGTTAATAACTATATAAAGAATTTAAACTAATCGGAGTTGGTCTCATGAATAAACCAAAAACTGAAATGAAAGTTCAAAAAGGACAAACGTTTCCGTTGACGATAAAAAGACTCGGTATTAATGGAGAAGGCGTAGGATATTTTAAGCGCCAAGTCGTCTTCGTGCCGGGAGCATTACCAAATGAAGAAGTGGTTGTAGAAGCAACAAATGTCCAGCATAAGTTTGCGGAAGGGAAAATCAAGCGAATTCGCAAAAAATCTCCTCATCGCGTAGATGCGCCCTGTCCTATTTACGAACAGTGCGGAGGCTGTCAGCTTCAGCACTTATCCTATGAAGGTCAGCTAGAATCGAAGCGTGATATTGTTCTGCAAGCGTTCGAACGTCACAGTTCATTAAAAAAAGTAGAGGAAAAAACACGCCAAACAATTGGCATGGAAAATCCTTGGGGCTATCGTAATAAATCACAATTCCAAGTAGGTGTGGATAAACAAAAAGTCATCGCTGGTTTGTATGGACTGAACTCTCATCGACTGATTGACATTGAAAACTGTCCTATTCAGCATGGAGCCACGAATCACGTGACAAAAGAAATAAAACGAATTTTACAAGATCTTCAAATTCCTATCTACAATGAACGCAAACGCCGTGGTATTGTACGTACCATCGTATCTCGAGTAGGCTTTGAAACGGGTGAAGTGCAAATTGTCTTGATTACGGCTAAAAAAGACATTCCGAAAAAAGAGTTGCTGATTAAAGAAATTCAGCGCCGCCTACCGGAAGTGAAATCACTTGTACAAAACGTAAACGGTCAAAAAACATCGCTTATTTTTGGAGACGAAACGTTTACACTTGCTGGAAAGTCGGTGATTCAAGAAACGTTAGGAGATATCTCGTTCGAACTTTCAGCGCGTGCATTCTTCCAGTTGAATCCTCTTCAAACCGTGAAGCTATACGACGAAGTAAAAAAAGCAGCTGCGCTAACAGGCAGTGAAAAAATTGTAGATGCTTACTGCGGAGTAGGGACAATTGGCTTATGGCTTGCTAAAGATGCCAAAGAAATTCGCGGAATGGATACGATTGAAGAATCGATTGTAGACGCAAGAAAAAATGCCCAAGATCATGGGTTTGAGCATGCTACGTACGTAACGGGTCCGGCTGAGAAATGGATGCCGCAGTGGGTAAAAGAAGGCTGGAAGCCAGACGTTATCGTCGTTGATCCGCCGCGAACAGGCTGTGATGACAAGCTTCTAAAAACGATTTTACAAGTGAAGCCAAAGAAAGTGGTTTACGTTTCTTGTAATCCATCCACATTAGCCAAAGATGTGCAGCAGCTGTCGAAGGCTTATCATGTTGATTACATTCAGCCTGTTGATATGTTCCCTCATACGGCGCACGTGGAGAATGTGGTGAGTTTGACGTTAAAGAAATGAATAGAAAAAGAGTAAAGGGCAGATTTGATTCTGCTCTTTTTTCTTTGAGCTGTACTCTTATTAATGGAGAAAGGTGTTAAAATTCCACATCTGTTCTTTTAGTGTAAAAAATATCTTAGTATAGTGAGATGAAATTCTCATAAAGTCTATTCTTGGAAAGTGTTACATCGCTAAAGAGAGATTACATAAGAGGGTTAATGCCTTTAATATAAACTATAATGACGTCTTTTATACAAATAATAAACGCAAACTCTATCCCAAAACCCAAACCTTTAACCACCTCGATAATACTATAGTAATAAAACTACTAAAAAGTATGTACAAAGGAGCAGAGGTCAGATGGACTCAATGTTTTTAAAAGGGCTTACGGGAGAAGTGGTAACGCCAAAAGATCCCATTTATGAGGAGGCTCGTCAGGAATGGAATCGCGCTGTTAATAAATTTCCGCTTGTGATTGTGTACTGTGAAAAAAAGCAGGATGTTGTGAATGCGATCCGCTGGGCGCGCAAGCATCGTGTTGAGATTCGTATTCGATCTGGCGGTCATCATTATGAAGGATATTCTACAGGTGACTGTGTAGTAGTCATTGATATTAGTCGATTAAATAGGTTGAAATTAGATAAAAAACGGAACATTTTAAAGATGGAAGCAGGAGCGAAAAATACGGAAGTGTATGATTTCATCGGTTCGAACGGATATGTGTTTCCAGGAGGAACGTGTCCGACTGTTGGCGTGTCGGGCTTTACGCTCGGAGGAGGCTGGGGACTTTCGAGCAGACTTTACGGGTTAGGATGCGACAGCTTGATAGAGCTAGAATTAGTCAATTATGAAGGAAGGCTCATCAAAGCAAACGAATCGTGTAAAGCTGATCTTTTTTGGGCATGCCGCGGTGCCGGTGGCGGTAACTTTGGCGTTGTAGTAAGCATGACGTTTCAGCTTCCAAAGCCAACGAACAACTCTGTGACGCTCGTTCGATTCTTTTATGTAGGTACTACAAAAGAAAAGCAGACACAAGTGATGAATATATGGCAAAACTGGCTGCCCGAACTGGACAAACGTATGACGCTAGTTGCAAGCTTTTATAATGCAGAAGGAGAAGGGTTAGGCATATTTGCAAACGGATTCTTTTACGGCTCCCCAGAAAGAGCTCGGAAGATTTTGCAGCCTTTTGCAGAAGGAGAAGGGTTTCGAGTAGAGCTGGAATCATTATCTTTTCTTGAAGCGGTAAAAAAAATAGAAGCAACCTATCCTCCGTCTGAAAAATTTAAGTCAACGGGAAGATTTGTGCACAGAAGCTATTCACGTGGTGAGCTTGAAAATCTTACAGATCTCATACAGCGTCCGGCAGAAGGGTCCGTTTATGCCGCGATTTCTCTTTATGCACTAGGAGGAGAAATCCGCAGTGTTGGTAAAAGAGAAACGGCTTTTTTCTACAGAAACGCCAGATATATTATGGGGTTTCAGTCTGTATGGACAGAAGATGCATTTGCAAGAGCAAACAGAGATTGGCTTCGCAAGCGATTTGAATATATTAAAAGTATTACGATAGGCTCCTATGTGAATTTCCCTATCAGTAACCTTAGAAACTACGAGCATGAGTATTTTGGAGAAAACGCAGAGAGATTAGAAAGAGTGAACAAAAAGTACGATCCGTTTAATGTGTTCAGGTTCGCGCAAGGACTCAGGTAGCGTGAGGAAAAGGATACTAAGTTGACGATTGAAAATGTTCGATTACCTTTTTTCGAAGAAGGTAAATAAATGAAAGTAATCTTTCCTGTTGACAAAGTATCCAACTGGTATTAGAATAAACAACTATTCGACAGTCATTCTATTGATTGAAAAATTTAATACGTAGAAAGCTATGATTGCTATGGATCACACTATAGCAGGAGCAGCTTCTGGAGAGATCGCGATAGTTTCGCGACGCCGAAGGGTTCACAATCTCAGGCAAAAGGACAGAAGAGTACCGGATATTTATTTGGCATGTTACTAATTGGTAGCATGTACTTTAATATTTGTTATTCTTATGACCATGAGATTGGAGCGCATCCAATCTCTTTTTTTATTGGACTTTATTTGTAGTCCGCACGATCGCATCAAAGGTTTTATTGTTAGGAGGAGTTAGAGTTGGAACAACGAGAATTAAAGAGGGATTTATCCAATCGTCATGTTCAGCTAATTGCGATTGGGGGAACCATTGGTACGGGCTTGTTTTTAGGTTCTGGTAAAGCAATACAGCTTGCAGGTCCCTCTATCATCTTTGCTTATTTAATTGTTGGTATTGCGCTTTTTTTTGTGATGAGAGCGCTAGGAGAACTACTGCTGTCTAAAGCAGGTTATCAATCGTTAACTGATATTGCTGAAGAGTATCTTGGACCATGGGCGTCATTTGTAACGGGATGGACCTACTGGTTTTGCTGGATTATGACAGCTATGGCTGATGTGATTGCAGTTGGCGTATATGTGAAATATTGGTTCAATATTCCTCAGTGGATTCCGGCACTTATTTGTGTAATCATTTTATTAGGTCTTAACTTATTAACCGTAAAATTATTTGGAGAATTAGAGTTTTGGTTTGCTTTAATAAAGGTTATTACGATTCTTGCATTAATTATTATTGGCGTTATTTTGCTGGTAATGGGATTTAAAACAGATGAGGGATCTGTTACTGTTCAAAACCTTTGGAATCATGGAGGGCTGTTTCCAAATGGGGTTTCAGGTTTCTTACTTTCATTCCAAATGGTTATATTTGCATACGTCGGGGTTGAATTGGTAGGGGTATCGGCAGCAGAAACATCAAACCCCCAAAAAAATATTCCATCGGCCATTAATAAAATTCCGCTGCGAATCTTATTTTTCTATGTTGGAGCGCTTATCGTTCTGTTGTTTATTAACCCGTGGATGGAATTAAATGCAGCAGAAAGCCCATTTGTTAAAACCTTTAGTTTAGTCGGAATTCCGCTTGCTGCTGGAATTATTAATTTTGTTGTACTAACTTCAGCCGCTTCTGCCTGTAATAGCGGAATGTTTTCAACAAGCCGTATCTTATATAATTTAAGTAAAAATAACCAAGGGCCATCTAAGTTTGCAAAACTGAACAAAAACCACGTACCAAGCAACGGATTGTTCGTATCTACGCTGGTCATCTCAGCGGGAGCTCTTTTAAGCAAGCTTATACCAGACCAAGCTTTCGGCATCGTCACGACCATTAGCGCTATTTGTTTTATTTGGGTGTGGAGTATCATTCTCATTTGCCATCTAAGGTATAAAAAGACGCGTCCGCAGCTGCATGCAGCATCAGCATTCAAAGCACCGTTAACACCATTCATAAACTATGTTGTGTTAGCTTTGTTTGCGGTGATTCTTGTTATTATGCTGTTTTCTGACGCGACGCGCCCAGCCTTATTGTTGACGCCCGTTTGGTTTATTCTCTTATTTATTTTTTACTGGACTAGAAGGAAAAAGAAAATAAATCTTTAAAGGCTAGAAAATCAGCAGGGAACAAACATGATTTTTTATAAAAGAATATAGTAAATTTCTGACCTCATCACTCCGTGATGAGGTCTTTTTAGTGGAGAATAAATAATTGATTTCTCCTGCATGAATAAAATGCAGGAAGCAAAGTTTATAGAAGAAAACTAAAAATTTGTTCTAACAGAAAACACAGCGAGAAAGCTCGTAGTTTTCTGATAGGAATGTAGAACAAATTGCTTTTCTTCTGTGTCTAAAGATGGAATTCCGTCATTTATATGGAAAAGTTTTCATTTTGCAGTACAATGGAGGTAGACTTCATTAGATTAAGGTGAACAAACATGAAATGGTTTAAATCTCATAC